>JARRNM010000205.1:0-6525 GCA_037384945.1 Deltaproteobacteria bacterium | reverse complement strand
CAAAAGCGAAGACGGGGGCGGCAGTTGGTCCCCTGTTAACAGCGGCCTGACTAATTTGAATGTGCAAACCCTTGCCATCGATCCTGATGACACCCAAATAATTTATGCGGGCACGGACTCTGGCAGTCTGTTTATAAGTATGGATGGCGGTGGTAGCTGGGCTGAGATAAGTGACGGCATTGCAGGCGCCAATGTTTTGTCGGTGGCCATAGACCCGGTTGCCACTACCACACTTTATGCTGGCACTGCGGGTGAAGGACTGTTCAAGCTCACTCAGAGAGGAGAATCCGGCGGCACCACCGGCGGCAGTGGAGGGGGTTGTTTTATTGAATCGGCGGCATACGGATTTCCTGTGAGCCGCCAGGTTCCACTGGACCACGGGGTGGCCGCGGTTATGATTGTTGCCATATCTCTTGTGACCACGAGTATTGCAGTACTGTATCTGCTGAAAAGACTGCGATTGCACGGGGCTCTTCTTGAAGTGGCCAAAGTCAAAAGGAGACTATCCAATGGAATGCCCGTTTTGCGGAGAAAGTGACACCGGAGTTATCGATTCTCGACCAACCAAAGATAAAATTTCCATTAGACGCCGCCGTCAATGTCTGGCTTGTACCCGCAGGTTTACCACTTATGAAGCCACCCCCGACCAATTGATGGTGCTCTCCAAGAAGGTTGCTGCCCCCAAGCGGAAAAGGGCTAAGAAACTGAGTGACACAGACAAAGTGTTGCGGGCGATCAGAGGTTACAAGAAGGGTGTAGATATACCTAGATTAAAGAAGAAGACGGGTTTCGCCGACAGCAAGCTCAGAGCAATCGTCTATAGGGCGAGCAAGGAAGGGAAAATCAAAAGAGTAAGGAGAGGAGTTTACACCTCAGCCTAGAAGGGCGCTAAAAATTCGCTCTCGCCCCTTCCAGATCTTTGCTGAAAGAGTTGGGCTTCCTCTCTCGGGGGGGACCCATACAGGTATCCTCTTTTGACCTTCCAAATTTTTTGGACACTTCATTTACATCTCTCAAACAAATTCCGGTAACACCAAACTTTGCAATTATTCTCTTGTAATTTAAGGGTGTTATGGGTTAGGGTTAGACTGCGATCATACCAAGACTCTCAGTCACTGGCTGAAGGTAGGCAATGAGATTACCAGAAGGCCTTCAGATAACCAATTTGTTTAGAAGATGGCGCCTCGAGGAGCACCTCACCCTGTATCTCCTTGCCATTGCAGTAGGCATACTGGGCGGCTATGGAGCAATTCTCTTCCGATTTTTAATAGAGGGGTGCCAGTTAATATTTTACCAAAACCGCAGCGACTTTCTTTCCTTTGCCCACAAGGTTCCATTTTATTTGAAAATTCTTATTCCAGCCCTAGGTGGACTACTTGTAGGGCTCATTGTTCGCTGGGGTACTGAGAAGGCGAGGGGGCTAGGAGTCCCGGAGCTCATTGAGGCCGTGGTTGTCAGGGGAGGAAGGATTTCCTGGCGGACGGCGGCAGCGCGGGTTTCTGCCGCGGCTGTTACTATCGGTTCAGGTGGCTCCGTGGGTCGAGAGGCGCCGATCATCCATATAGGTTCATACGTAGGGTCTGCCGTGGCCCAGTTGATGCGTTTGACTCGAGAGAGGGAACGCATCTTGATGAGCTGTGGCGCTGCCGCGGGAATAAGCGCTACCTTTCATGCCCCCATTGCCGGAATGCTCTTTGCCGTAGAGGTGCTCCTGGGAGACTTTTCCCTGGGTACTTTCTCTCCAATAGTTCTGTCCTCGGTTACGGCGGCAGTGATTTCCCGCTTTTATTTGGGGGACTTTCCAGCCTTCGTTATCCCTTCTTTTCAAATGGTTTCCCTGTGGGAATATGGTCTCTATCCCCTACTGGGTATTCTCTGTGGCCTCGTTGCCGTGGGATTCACCACAAGTCTGTATTTCTGCGAGGATCGCTTCAATAACCTACCCGTGCCTTCCTGGGTGAAGCCTGCCATAGGCGGCATGTTGCTGGGTGTAATGCTGCTGGTATTACCAGAGGTTTTTGGTGTGGGATACGGCGCAATAAATACTGCCCTGATGAACAAAATGTCCCTCGGTCTAATGGGGGCGCTTATTTTTGGGAAGATCTTGGCTACTTCTATCAGCCTGGGATCCGGATCCACCGGTGGCATCCTGGCGCCTTCCCTCTTTGTTGGAGTCATGAGCGGTGGCACCTTTGGCTGGTTGGCAGGTACAGTGTTGCCAGAAGCTTCTGCAGTAAGTAGCTACGCCTTGGTTGGCATGGGTGCGCTATTGGCTGGTACAACTCATGCGCCGGTGACAGCCATCCTGCTGGTTTTTGAACTATCAGGCAGGTACCATATTGTTTTGCCACTATTGATCGCTTGTATCCTCAGCACTATAACGGCCTCATTATTGAAGCGCGAGTCCATCTATAGCCTCAAGCTTTTGCGGCGGGGGGTTGAAATTTCTCATGGGCGAGAGCAAAAGATCCTGAGAAGCATTAAGGTAAGTGACGTTATGGTTAGTGATGTTAAAAGCGTTCTGGAGTCTACTCCGGTGGTAAAGGTGGTAGAGTTCTTCAAAAAATTTAATCTGTCCTGCCTCTCGGTGGTAAATCACAAGGGTGAGTTGGTGGGGATGATCACCTTCCATGATATTACAGATGCCGCCTGGGAGGAGGAGATGTCATATCTGCTTATAGCCAGAGATCTGGCTGACACCGAGGTTGACGCGGTAGTTCCCACTGATACCCTTGATAAGGTGCTGGAGAAAATGGAGGAGGCGAAAGTGGGCCAGCTGCCCGTGTTGGCGGAGGACGGCTCAAGAAAACTCATTGGGCTAGTCGTGGAGAGAGACGTACTTAATGCTTATGAGAGTGAGTTACGGCAGCGATGGATCTGACGAGACAGCTGGCAGGAGGCAGCAGGCAGCGGGCAGCGGGCAGCAAGTCAAACGGACGACAGATGACAGACGACAGACGACAGAATGCAGATTTCGGATTTCGGATTTCGGATTGCACATTTGGGATTTGGCATAGGGCATAGAGCAAAGGGCATAGGGTCAGAGGACAGAGGACAGAAAACAGATGGCAACTGGCAGCAGGCAGCAGGCAGCAGGCAGCAGGCAGAACTTAGAGGTCAGAGGTCGGAGATCAGAGGTCAGTTCTACTAGGCACCAGGCACTAGGCACTAAGCACTATGATAATTTCGGATTTCGGATTTCGGATTGCAGATTTGGGATTTGGCATAGGGCATAGAGCAAAGGGCATAGGGTCAGAGGACAGAGGACAGAAAGTAGCTGGCCACTTGCAGGTAGTCAATTAGGGAATTAGAGAATTAGGGAATTAGTAAAGTAATTGATCGGTTACCGTTTACGCTTCAACGAATTAACTAATTTTCTAATCGACTAATTTACTAATTTCCGGCTTGAACGACTCGAGCGATTTGACTAATAGACCCGATGCGAAAAGCTGAGGGCTGAGAGTCTAGAAAATGACCGTTTATCGCGACATATTGGACAGCATACATCGAGGGATTGTCGCCGTAGACCTGCAGGGTAAGATTACCTCTTGTAACCGAGCCCTGGAAGAAATACTGGAAGTGGAGGCACAGACAATTATCGGTCATTCTCTGGAAGAGTGCTTTGGAAGGAAAGAACCCATCTGCCGGTTGTTCAAAATATCTATTCAAGAAGAGGTGCATTCCCTGGACAGGGATCTGGCTTTCACCAGCAAAAAAGGCAAGATTAAACCGCTGCGGGTCTCAACCTTTCCCCTCAAGAAGAAAACCGGAGAAAGGGTAGGAGTAATCCTGCTGGTGAAAGACATGACCGAAATTCGCAAGTTGGAAGAGAGAGTCCAGCGGGCCTCGAGACTTGCAGCCTTGGGTCAGCTGATCCATCGACTTGTCCATGAAATTCGCAACCCCTTGAGCGCTATGGATATCAATCTCCAGCTTTTACAGGAACGTCTGGGGTCGCGCAGTGAGGATCCTAATATTGGCAGGTATTTGGAGATTATAAGTGCCGAGACTCGGAGGCTCAATGAAGTACTGCGTAACGTTCAGGTGTTCTCCAGGCCAGAATCTCCGGATTTGCAGATAGTTGACCTTCACCAGATAATCGACCAGGTATTATTCCTTATTAAGGAAGAAGCGTTCCGCAAAGGAATCGAGATCTCCCAGAGCCTGCAGGCCCAGCACAGTATGGTCAGGGCCGACCCTGATCAGATGAAGCAGGTTTTCCTCAACCTTTTCAAGAACAGCATCGAGGCCATGAGCGAAGGTGGTAAATTGGAGATACTTTCAAGAAATGATGGTCAGGACAAGATCATTGGTGTAGAACTAGTGGACACTGGAAGCGGCATCCCCATGGCCAACTTGCAGCACGTCTTTGACCCCTACTTCACTACCAAGAAAAAAGGCACCGGTCTAGGACTCAGTATTGTCCACAATATTGTTGCCCAGCATGGCGGAAGCATTGATGTCACCAGTTGGCTGGGCGAGGGGACGATCTTTAGCATAATACTGCCCGTGGCGGCAGATGAGTAGCAAACAATGGAGATGGGAAGACCAAGAATCCTAATAGTGGATGATGAGCCCAATATTCGTCAAGGCCTTGCAGAGGCCCTCGACGATCAAGGCTATGAGATTGAACAGGCCGCAAGCGGTGAAGCTGCCTTGGAACTTGTCAGATTGCAACCCTTTGACCTGGTGCTGGTTGATCTGGTTATGGAGGAGATGGACGGCATAGAGGTATTACGGGAGATCAATAGGGAATGGCCTCAGACTGAGGTGGTAATCATTACTGCCCACGGTACCATAGAAACTGCGGTTAAGGCTCTCAGGGAGGGTGCATACGACTATCTTACCAAACCGATTAATGTGAAACGGTTTCGCTCCTATATACACAACATCCTACGAGCGCAAGAGTTGCAGGAGGAAAACAAGCGGCTAAGAGAACAGCTCCGTGCCGAGCGAGAATATAGCCAGATAATCGGCCGAAGTGAAAAGCTTCTTACCATTCTGGAGATGATAGACCAATTGGCGCCAACCGATGTCACCATTCTCATTGAAGGGGAAAGCGGCACTGGTAAAGAGCTCGTGGCCCATGCCCTCCACCAGAAGAGCGGCAGAGGGCAAGAACCCTTCATTTCGGTTAACTGTGGCGCCTTGCCCAAAGAGCTCATCGGTAGTGAACTCTTTGGCCACGAAAAAGGCGCTTTTACCGGAGCGTCACAGCAGAAACAGGGACGATTCGAACTGGCTGACCGTGGCACACTCTTTTTGGATGAGATAGCTGAGATGGACCTGGAAGCTCAGGTGACCTTGTTAAGAATCTTGGAAGAGGGTCGATTTCGCCGGATCGGCGGCACCCGCGAGGTCACGGTGAATGTAAGGGTGATAGCCGCTACCAACAAGAGCCTCGAAGAGCAGGTCAAACAACATAAATTCAGAGAAGATCTCTTCTATCGCCTGAATGTGGTGCGCATGAGTCTTCCACCCCTGCGTGAGAGACGAGAGGATATCAAACCGCTGGCTCAGCACTTCCTGGACACTTTCTCAACTAAATACCACAAGTCCAATCTTGCCTTTTCTCCAGAGTTACACGAAAGATTTGCTCACTATCGATGGCCGGGAAATATCAGGGAGTTGAAGAACTGTATCGAGCGAGCGGTAATTATGGCGCGAGGGCCGGTAATCGGACTGGATCTCCTCCCCCAGCGTCTAAAGCAAGAATCCTCCCTGCCGACAGGGGAAGAAGTCTCTGTGGGCTTGTCCCTGGCTGAGAGGGAGAGAGAACTGATTCGCCTGACTTTGGAGCACACAGGGGGTCACCGAAAACGCGCAGCAGGTATTCTGGGAATAAGCGAACGGGATTTGTATTATAAACTTAAAAAATATCAGCTCAAATAGAAATGAGAGAGCTTGAGAATGCGGGGACAACAGCAGACGCACGATTTTTCAGAGAAGGGTCAACTTTTCTGCAAATGTTGCATAGGCCAAAATATATTGATATTGCAGTATAAATATTGTTATTGCCTCGATCTTCTCAAGTTAATATACTGCTAATCTGCAAAGTATGCAGATCATTATTTTTTCTTCGGCTTCCCTATCAAAGTGCTATACTTTTAAGTAATTGAGATTATTATATTAAATCTCTAATAGAGAATAATGTCTTCCTTGGCACTGTCCTTGCTATGTTGAACTGTGGACTAGTTAAACAATTTTTTCAGGAAGGAGAAAATTATGCAGCTTGGACAATTCCTGGACAAGAAACATGTAATTCTGGACATTCAGAGCCAAGAGCACATTGATTGTCTGGAGGAGATCCTTGAGCGAGTTGCCACTGATGGCTATTTGCGCAACAAGATGAAAGCTCTCGACGAGTTGAGTGAACGAGAACAACTGGCGACCACGGCTATCGGCGGCGGCATGGCCATTCCTCATGTATTCACCGACGAAGCCCGACGCCCTCTGATGATCATGGCTAGATCGAAGGCGGGGATAGCCTTCGAGTCGCTGGACGGCAAACCAGTGCATGTGGTC
>JARRNM010000204.1:0-8103 GCA_037384945.1 Deltaproteobacteria bacterium | reverse complement strand
AAGGCTTTGCCTGCAGGTGGCGGTGCCACTCGTTTGGGAGCACAACTCGCAAAAACAAAGAGTAAGGTGAAGAGTAAGGCTGTCCAACGGGCAATCGAAAGCTTAGATCTCATCTCCCCCCTCCTGGGCTTTACCCCCCTGCCCGGGGTGAATTCCTTCGAATACCGAATGTTTGGTCTTTTGGTACAGGGAAAAGCTTCACTACGACTTAAAGGTGACTGATTTTACAGGATGCGAAGATAGCTAAAATGGGGTACCTGGACTTTCTCGACAGTCTCTCCCTTAATTCCCAGTTTTGGCTCTAGGAACAATATTACTACATGTGGGTGCGGATCAGAAAGGGCAAAAGTGGGGCTTAAATTATGACATATGAAGTCCCACTGGAATGGTGGGAGAGTTTACATTAACGCTTTTCTGACAATTCTCACTCCATGTTATGTGGATTATAAAATGGGTTTCCTCACCTTGAGCAGCCCTTTTTGACCTCGAAAAAGGCATTTTAAGGCTAACATAGGTTCGTTTCTTATCCTTTTGTAACAGTATATTAAGTACCTAGCTTGGTCCGACCCCGATTCAACTGATCCAAACCCAACTGCCGAATCCCGGTCACCTACTCTTATCGAAGGAAGACTCCAGCCGCCCACTCAACTGATCCAGCCTTGTTCCTGGAAGCGCTTTTTGAGTATATCGGCAATTTCGTTGGCGATCGCCTTGGCCCTGCCCTCAACCTTGCTGCTGCCGCTCTCTTCCCCGTAAACTTTCACCCCGCTGCTGATGATGAGTCCCGCCGGGTTGTGGGTGGCAATTAAGCCGAGGACACCCAAGTCCGCTCCCGGAGCTTTGCTGCCGCCGGATTCTGCTGTGCCGGAACCGAGTTTGCGCAATCCCTGGGCCGTCATCTCGAATCCCTCGGCCGCCACTTTTAGATCGGATGCACCGGAGCCGAATCCGATGGCAATGCGCTTGGCCTCATTGCCCTTATTGTATGAAATGAGATAGCCCTGGATTACAATGTCGTTGATCTGCGGTGTGGTTCCAGCCACCGCCCGCTCTGCGGGCATCCCCATGCTGCGGATCTCCTTGACCAACTCTGATGCGATTTCAGCGCCCAACTTCCGACCGGTTGCTATCTGCTCGGCAGTTTGGGGAGTGCTGTGCTCTAACTGCTGCCCGGCGAGCGCGGATTCGGCCGGGACATCTGCGGGGGTAGCGGCAAAGTCGTGCACCCAAATGTGAGCGGGCCGCGGGATTTTCCCGGTCACGAGTTCGTTGCGACTGGTGACCTTTGTTGAGGCGCAGCCGGCAATAACCAGGAGCGCCAACAGACACATTACGATTTGGTTACGAGACTTCATCGGAAACCTCCTTTTACAGTTAGTCGTGAATATCATCAGAAAACCCCGGGGAGATGGGTAATACGCGCAGCCGGCATATCCCCGATCTCACTCACACCGGGTTAGCCCGCTTCCGAGGTTCTTGAACGTGGCGGTGAGATTTACCTCATCGCCCTGATGGTGGGTGTTGACCTCTATCTTGAGTCTCTGCTGGATGGGAGCTTCTGTCCACATGGAGAGGCTCTCTCCCGGCTCCAAATCAGATAACCTGAACTATGGGCTAAGCGCGGCCCTAATCACTTCCTCTCTATACTCGTCAGTTGTGGCCCGGTGAATCTAAGAAGCCCGTTGAAATTACCGCTGGATCCATCGTAGTACCAGATTTCACCCCCGCCACGTCTCCCCGGGTCTGTCGTGGTGGGTTGGCCGCACTTGGCAAGAATTTGATCCTTCGTGTCACCAACCTGTACTAACTGGGTTCCGCACCGAACTGGGCCCAATACTGTTTGAGCCAAAACCGGACCGGCCGTCAGTATTGTAAGGGCTATAAGCAAAGCCAAGCCGAGCAGCATAGATAGTGCTTTTTTCATGGGTTGATCTCCCTTTCTAGTGGTTGGCCTCCTAGGCAACAAAATGGCCATGGATGTGAGTTCAATGCCCTAAAATTACTTAAGATTAAGCGCCTATCTGGGTGAAGTCAATACAAGGAAAAACGTGAACACTTTCACGCCTTGAGTTTAAGTACTGAAAATGCACCCATGCTGGCGGGATAGAAGTGGGGAAAGGCAAACAAGTTTCGGGCGAACTAGTAAAGTTAAAATCTCAAAAAGAGGCTAGTTAAAATCGAGGTGGACCATGGAGAATTTCAAGCCAAAGCTTGCATTTAAGTATCAGGTGGCGAGTGGAATCTTCGTCAAACCAAATTTTAGCATGGAAAATACTAAAAGAAACTCAACGGTCAGGACCCATATAAAGCTCCACCAACCTGCGCCAGTCGTCTGTGGCGGTGATCCCAAGCAAGGCCCTGTTAAGTGTTTCTCGAAGCGGGCTACCAGATGGTACTGCCATGCTCACGTAGTAATGATCAAAGGTACGAGGCAGAACCCGTACTCGTCCTGGGAACTCGGTTCTTACGAGATGTCTCAATACTGCCTCATTGAAAACGAAGGCATCGATTTTCTTATCAACGATCGCTTGCAGACCATCCTCTCCACTCTCAAAGGGTCGAACTGTAATGCCGCGTTTAGCGAGAAAACTCAGGGCTTGCGAGTGGGACAAAGAGCCGACTCGAACATCCGGCAGATCGCTCAGGCCACGGACCTTGCCTTGCAACTCACCAACAGTGAACGAAGTAGTGATGGCGGCCGTGAAGCTGGCGATCAGGATGACCGAGGAGAACATCCAAATGAGCGCCACCACACGTCCACCCAATGTCTTCGGCGCTTTGTCTCCGTAGCCTACAGTGGTCAGGGTTACCATAGCCCACCAGATGCCATGCCCAATTCCTCTAACTGTGCCGCCGCCGAACATGTCAGGGTTTCCTCGAGCCTCGAATAGCCACACGACTGTGCCGGCTATCAATGACAACAGGATCAGTAGACCAATCACCGGCAGGAGATTCAATGAAACCAACCGTCCGGCAAAATGAAGCCAGCTGTGCTCTGCAGGTTCTGCCGCAACCGCTATGGCCGTTCCCGACGTGAGGTAGGGAAGACTCAAGTCCATAAGCATTTCGTGCTGCTCTGTGACAGCCAATGCCAGTATCACATCAACTTCTCCTCTCTTGACCGCTTCCAGCAACTGGTCTGGGCTGTATTCTCGCAATTCGAACCGGACACCCAGCTTTTGAGCAATCCCTTGCCAGAGTTCGATGCTGAGACCCTCCCAGCGGCCATCCTTCCTCTTCATGGCGAAGGGCGGTACATCTCCAACTCCCACCAACACTTTATTTGGAGCCGCGCTATCGCCCTGTGCAATGGCATTGACCGGCGACAACGTAAAAATCCAGAGCGTTACGATTGATAAAACTCTTGCGATGACCATTCTATGATTCTGCGACACGATGCTCACCTCCGATCCTATGGCTAGGAATAGATCGCGTGATAGCATAAACCTCTACCGTCACAATGCTCGGAGGAATATACCAAAGCTGCATCTCTGATTTCAACCGATTGACCTAACTCATAAACCACATGAACAGACGCCTGATGTGCTAGTTTGGGCTCGTCTTGGCTAGTTGTAGGTCGCTTATCGGTATGTGAAGCTCAGGAGTATTCAAGATATGAAAAGAAGATGTGACTTATAGGATCGAGTGAGTGAAAAGCCGATGAGACCGATAGAAAATTGCATATAACATCAATGGGTCAAGACTCACTGAATTGAAATTACCACAACATCTGGAAAGAGCACAAAATTAAATCGCCCACCCCAAGATTTGGATTCTATAGGGCGGGCGACAAACCGGATGCCGCCAGCGTATCAGTGCCTCAGTGCCGATTATTCTGTCCGAGCTGATGTCTAGTTGTGGTTGGTAGTAAAGCGTTAACTCAGCTAGCTCGAGCGCCTTACGCAAAGCGCTGTCCAGTGTGAGTCTTCGAGAAATAGTGGTGTGCATGTAGTCAGCATAAAACTGGAAATTATTTCTTCCCTGGTTCTTCGCGCGATACATCGCCGTGTCGGCATTTTTAATCAAGGTGTTAACGTCATTCCCGTCTGAGGGATACAAGCTAATTCCAATACTGCTGCTGACAAAAATCTCGCGCTCCTCCAGCAAAAATGCTTTGGAGAGCTCGTAGAGGGCGCGCTGTGCCACGTTAGCCGCATCATGAGGCTGCTTAAGATCCGTGAGTAGTAAGACAAACTCATCGCCACCAAAACGTGATACGTAGCTAATTGAGTCATCAGCTTCATGCCGGGCAATGAGGTCACTTTTGCGCAGGATTTTTTTCAATCGATCGGCTACACACCGAAGCAGCAAATCACCTACATGGTGGCCTAGCGTATCGTTGATGTGCTTGAAATGGTCGAGATCAAGAAATAGTACCGCCAGCAGACGTTTATGACGCTTAGCATAAGCCAGCGCGCGGTTCAAATGCTCTCTAAACAGTTGGCGGTTTGGTAGACGTGTCACACCGTCGTAATAAGCTAAGTCATGAATTTCTTCCTCCGCTCGCTTGCGTTCGGTCACATCCTCAATGGCCAGGAGAATCAAATGGGTCTCGTTGGTCTCCCTGTATATCCGTCGGGCGTTCAGGTGCATTACTCGTCGCCCGATAGTCTTGAATTCGTGCTCCACCTCGAAGTTATCGAAGGTTGTGTCAGTGGGCAGAATCACTTCCAGAAGTTCTCGCAGCTTGGGGATGTCCCACTCTCGGCCGCCCAGGTCATATAGGAGCTGTCCCTCGGTCTCCCCAGGTTTCACTTTAAAGGTCTCATAGAAGGAACGGTTGGCCGAGATTACCCTCAGGTCTGCATCAAGCACCACAAGCGGCTCACGAACCGTTTCCACAATGCTCTCAGCGTAATCCCGAGTCTCCCGTAACTTCTGCTCTGCCCGCTTGCTCTCTGATTCTGCTTTCTCCAATTCGGTTACCCGTTCACGCAATACAACCAATTCCTCTAGGAGTTGCTTTCTTGTTTTGCCTTCATCTTTCATCTGGTTTCCCGGGTAACGATGGTGCGCAATTCTTCTCACGTATTTGTGCATATAGCATGCCACCATTTGCACAGGCTAGCCCTGGCGTTATCAGGAAAGTCTAAGATATAGGCTGTGAAGGCACACTAGGACGCAGGACAAGGGTTAACTCAGGCTGTAAAAAACGTGGGATAAGTCACGGCCAAGAAAGAGTCGACAAGCTGGAAGCCGGTCTTCATTTGAGTGGAGGAGCAAACAGGCTCTTACTGGTCAATCAAGTATTGATAGTGGTGAGTAAAATACCCTGCTGCCCAGCAGTGGCCAAGTGTTGACTACCCCATCAACCCAGGATGGGACGACCACCACGTCAGCACCAAGGGTGGCTGGCTCGCCATCAGGTGCCAGGGTTTTCTTCTTTCACTTTTTCCACGTTTTCCTCCAACTGCAGAAACGGTTTGAACAAATCAATGGGAATGGGAAAAAGCGTGCTGGATTTGCCCTGCGCAGCAACCTCTTGCAGGGTCTGTAAGTAGCGGAGCTGCAGGGCAATGGGATGGTCGGAGATGACCCGAGCCGCTTCGGCCAAGCGATTCGCAGCCTGGTGCTCCCCCTGTGCGTTGATAACCATGGCACGGCGTTCCCGCTCGGCTTCAGCCTGGCGGGCCATGGCTCGTTGCATATCCTGGGGCAGGTCGATATGCTTGACCTCAACAGCGCTCACCTTGATGCCCCAGGGGTCGGTATGCTCATCCAAAACAAAATCTCCTGGAGCTGCCTATTGATTTTTTCACGTTCGGAGAGCAGTTCATCCAGCTCCCCCTGCCCGCAAACACTGCGCAGGGTGGTTTGGGCCATCTGGGAGGTAGCATAGAGATAATTTTCCACCTCCACCACCGCCTTGATGGAATCCATCACCCGAAAATAGATCACTGCATTGACCTTTACAGATACGTTATCTCGGGTAATTACATCCTGAGAAGGTACGTCCATGGCCACCAACCGCAGGCTGACCTTCACCATCCGGTCCACCACGGGGATAAGAATGATGAGCCCCGGTCCTTTGGCACCGATGACCCTTCCCAGACGGAAAATGACCCCCCGCTCATATTCCTTGAGAATGCGAATGGCACTGGCCAGAAAAAGGATCGCCAGTATAAGAATGAAAACAATGGCGTAGGGCATGGTATCTTCCTCTCAAGACAACGATGAATCTCTGCCACCAACAACGGCCATTTCATGGCGGAAATCTGCAAATAGCATATTTAAGCTTGACCTTCTGAGATGCGTACGTCAAGCAGAGATCGTGCAGGCCGGGATGAAGGTAAGAAGAAGAATATTTGCGAATAATCGTATGGCTTGGCCACTAGTTAAATTTACTTTTTTAGTTTGGTCCACTCTGTCCGAGCCTGGTCCGCATTTGAGTAACACCAGTAAATGCTTGGTCAGGAAGAAGATGTGGTTTTTAGCTGTTGACCCAGGAACTTTCCTCTTGGATCAAAAAAACCCCCGCGGAGGAGGTGTTGGGGGCTGTTTTGAACCCGCCATAACAAGGTGGGGTCCCTGTTGGTCCTTTAGGCGCTTCGGGCTAGCCGATGCGGCACACCGTTCCAAGGAAGGGTCCCCGTTTCGTAAGTGTTGACTCAAAAGGGAGCTAACCACATCATCTAAACCGCAGGGGAACCGAATAAAAATAAAGTGCAAGATAAACTACCTTCAGCGTACTTTTCACTGTACTCTTTCATCAAGACACAGTCAACTACTACAGCTTAAACGTGATTGTCCCCTGTCAAATAAAAAGCGAGGTCATTCCCCCCGCAACTTTTCTTTGAGCGATGAATAGGCCGTGCCGTAAGCTGCTAGGAGGTTTATCTCTGAGCAGTCCGCTCAAGATGGACCCACTATTTTTTCTGCCACTCACCACACCATTCATCGCCTTGGGTGGTCGGCCACATTGCAATTGAATAGAGCTTTCTTTCAATAGATTCATCTTCACGAATGTCCACCCCAACATAACCGGAGCCCCAAGGTCTAGGGGCATAGCGACGACAATTACCGGCAGCCTTCTCTGCTTGAGCGTGAGGTCTTCTCCAAAACCTACAATTTTCGCACTGCTCTTTCACGGTTCATCCTCCTCTAACCAACCAGAGATAATGAAATTAAGGGTAATAAGAAAGCGGACATTCTTTACATGCCACGCTCCTTTTTGGGGATTACCATCCGCTGGAGCCCAGAGGTGTAAGAGTGAAGTGAAAATCACCAGAAAATGCACTAGAGCAGCAATGGTAAGCTATTTCCAGACTAAGGGTAGCAGAAGTTTTTGTCAACAAGCGGAAGTGGTTATCTTAATTTGAAATCGGGAACGACAGGAACTAGGGCTAAGTTCTAAAGAAGATAGGGAAATATGAAATCCCACTTTTGTCTGACAACCTGTTGCCGAAAAACCCTTGATTTCCCTGGCTCGGGAGCTCTTTGTATGACATTGTGTATCCGGAAATGACGGGGAAAAGTGGCAGAGAAATGTCCTCACTGACAAAGACAGCGAAGCTCAGTAAGGGCCATTTTATTTAACTCATGCTAATCCTCAATCCACGTAGTCATTTACACAGTCAAAATATTGTTACTTTACTATTTCCAGTCTAAATTGAAGTGTACCTTCGTATGCTATCGAGCCATCTTTCGGAATAATAAGGGGTACACATTCATAAATCCATTGATACTTCTTGCCACGTTTCATACTGGGCTTAATAAAATAATGCATGGTTAAAGCTGTCAGTATAGGTGGATAGGGAAGATTTTCTCTCGGAGAAACTATTATCCGTTTGGCATAATGTGGATACTGGCCAGTATCACTCGCTTCCTGCACAGGTTCAATTGTCACGTCTTCAAGATACTGCATTCCACCACCATCAAAGAGTATGCTACCATTTACATCAAAAATTACGTACGGCCTTAGGTCGTTGGCTAATTTCTCACTAAATTCTCTACTAGTGACAATTTTTGTTATTCGATTATCAATATAAATACTAAGACCGTAAAGAGTACCAATAATAGTTATTGTTATAAGTATAATAATTAAAAAAGTTATGCCAATAAATACTTTGAAAATTGTAACTGTTTTGATTTGTCCTTTTTGCG
>JARRNM010000203.1:0-5980 GCA_037384945.1 Deltaproteobacteria bacterium | reverse complement strand
GGTGTCGGCCGAGGGAGAGGTGTGTGCACGAGGGCAGGTATTGGCGGTACAGATGCCTCCGCACATGATACCAAAGGAGGAGCCGAGCTAACCACTTGCCGCAATCGGACTTACTCACCGGTACGTCGCAGGCTCCAACACCCGAGGACGCCAGGAAGGACGGCCATATCCGTGGTCGCAGTCACGCCGAGGCGTGAATTCATCAAATATCCGGGCTAAGACCGGCTTTAAGTGGTTCGCAGCCAGCTGCATATTTCCTCAGTCCGCGGATTGCTCCAACCTGAATTTCTTTGCCAAAGATAGGCCCGGCAAGCGATTGTTGACCCCGGCAATGCCGGCAAGGATCAGACCCAGTGCCAGAAAAGCGCTCCAGTGGAGTCTCTCGCCCAACAACAAAGCACCCCAAAAGACCCCGGTTATGGGAATCAAATAGGTTACCAGGCTGAGATTGGTGGAACCGATGCGCGGCAGCAGATAATAATAGAGGAGATAAGCCAGAGCCGTACCCAGGAGGGAGAGGCAGGTCAACGCCGCAACCGAGATAAATGACGGCGACAGCGTCCAGGGAGCATCGAAGACGAGAATCATCGGTAGGGTTAGAAAAGCAGCACAACAGAGTTGGCCGGTGGTGGCTACCAGGGGGGTAATTTCTTTCAGTCGCCGCCCACATATGATGGCAATGGCATAACACAAGGCTGCGGCCATGACCGCTAATTGAGCAAGTACATCCTTGCCCAACCCCTTCAGAGCCCCAGGGCCAATAAGCGCCACAACTCCGCAAAACCCCAGAAATATGCCGCCAACTTTCAGCCAGTTGAGCCGTTCGTCTCCGGTGAACAAGTGGGCCAGGAGAACGGTAAAAAGTGGCATGAGTGCAATGAGTATGGCCGCCAATCCAGAGTCTATGTGGATTTCAGCCCAGGTTATGAGGGTGTAGGGCACAGCACCGTTGAAGAACCCCATGAGCAGAAATGTTCCCCAGACCGGACTCAGTCCCGGCATTCTCAAACCCCGTGAACGCAAAACCAAATAGAGCAGTACCGCGGCCAGGCTTGTACGTCCGAAAGCCACGCACAAGGGGGGAATGGTGGCCACAGCCACTTTAATAAAAAGAAAAGAAGCACCCCACATCAGGCTGAGCAAGAGAAGTATTGCCAAGTTTCGTGGTGACATACTATCGTCTTTCTCTAAAGATCATCCATTCAGCAAAAAAGCATGGAGCTGGATTCATTTCTCATTGCTCATTTCGCATTTATCATTGCCCATTGAAGACCTAGGGCGTTGCAGTAGTCCAAACAAATGAGAAATGAAAAATGTGAAATGCTAAATGAATAAATTACTCGCTGTCGTCTGTCCTCTGTCGTCTGCCTTCCGACCTCCGACTTCTTTGTATGTTGGTGCTCAGGGCTTACCGCTTAGTGGTTAGTTGCCCAGGGCGGCAGCGGGTTTACGGCAAACGATCTGGGCCACTGCGCGAGTTGGGTTCTCCCTGGTCCCCTCAAAATAATGAATTACTTCCCAGTCCTCAAATGTTTGCAGCAGTTCCCCGGGCCTGAGAAGAAAATCTGGATTATGGGGTTTGCCAAAGTTGGGCTGGTCAACAGTGAAGGTCTCATATACCAACAGGCCGCCATTTTTTAAAGCTTTTTTTATGCACTTCAGCAAAGGGCGATGTAAATAGCGAAAGACCAGGACTGCCCCATAGGCGTCGCTGGGCAGGGGGTTCGCCCCAACTATTTCTAAATCCACTTGCCAAAACTCCACCCTGGCATTGTTTGCCCCGGCCAGCTTCTCAGCTTGGCCGAGTCTCTCCGGCGATATATCGCAGCAGGTGACCTTACACCCCCTCCGGGCCAAAAATATCCCGTTGTCACCGCTGCCACAGGCGAGGTCTAATATCGGTCCCGGCAAAGTCTTCTGCAGAAAGAGCTCGAGGTGTTCAATGAGCAATCTGGCTGGTTTCAAAGCTCTTTTCGCCAAAGTCAATTATTCATTCCTTGCAAATTTTACTGTTATTCTGCTAATCTCAATCATATAAGAAGAGTCCAACCAACTTTCAAGCTTCCTGTTTTCGTGGCAACTTTTTCAAGGCATCTTTTGAGGGCATAGAAGGTTTCTGGGGAGATTACTGATTCGTGTTTATCCGGAAACGCCACATTGTGACTACGCTGCTGCACACTAGCTAACTTTCAATCAAAACTCTTAAGCAAGGAGGTAGAGAATGATTAGAAAGATCGGTCTAATATTGGGCGGCCTCTTATTGATCTTTACGGTGACCGCCTGCGAGAAAAAGGAACCAGAGAAGGCGAAACCACCTGCCCCTGCCGTAACCAAAGAGGGTGGAACCCTCATCTTTGGCCGCGGAGGGGACAGTGTGGGACTTGACCCGGCTTATGAAACGGACGGAAACTCTTTCATGATTTGCGACAATGTCTATGAGGCCCTGGTCTTTTACAAGGACGAGTCCACCGCCTTGGAACCTGGATTGGCCGAGTCTTGGGAAATCTCACCAGACGGCCTAACATACACCTTTCATCTGAGAAAAGGGGTGAGATTCCATGACGGCACACCCTTTAACGCTGATGCCGTGGTTTTCTCCATCGGCCGGATGATGAAAGAGAGAAAACTCAAATTCTTCAGCAAGGATTGGGACGTGCCACCCCAGGAACGTCCGCCCGAATACTGGGTCTCCATGGAGATGGATGACACGGTCGATTCCATCGAGGCAGCGGATGATTACACCGTTGTCTTCAAGCTCAAACGGGTCGACGCACCCTTCCTGGCCAATTTGGGAATGGACTTCGCCGACATTATCAGCCCCACTGCCTTCATGAACAACCCCAAAGAGTTTTTGCGCAATCCAGTGGGGACCGGTCCGTTCAAATTCGTTGAGTGGATCAAAGATGACAGAATCGTCCTGGCGAAAAACGAGAATTACTGGGATAAATCTGGCGGACCCTATTTGGATAAGCTGGTATTTCGTGTCATCCCTGAGAACTCAGTTCGTTTTCTCGAACTCAAAGCTGGCAATATCCACATCTGCCAGTTTCCTAATCCGGCGGATATTCCGCTGGCCAGGGAGGACCCAAACCTGAAGCTCGTATCGCAACCTGGGATGAACATTGGTTACCTTTCTTTCAACCATACCAAAAAACTATGGCAAAACATCCACATGCGCCGGGCCATCGCCTATGCCATCAACCGCCAAGCTATTGTGGATAACATCTACCAGGGTATGGGACAGGTGGCCAAAAATCCCATTCCGCCAACCATGTGGGGCTATAACGATGAGATCCAAGATTTTCCCTACGATCCTGGAAAGGCCAGGGTGGAAGTAGCAGAGGCCGGTTACCCGGGAGGCCAGGATCTGCCGGAGATCACTCTCTGGTCCATGCCGGTTCCCAGACCCTATAATCCTGAGGGATTGAAGGTGGGCGTTGCTATGATCTCCGACCTGGCCAAGGTGGGAATCAGGGCAAAGATTGTCAGCTACGACTGGGGAACCTATTTGAAACGGCAGAGGGAACAGCCCGAAGACATGGATCTCTTTCAATTGGGCTGGACGGGTGACAATGGTGACCCGGACAACTTCCTGGCCGTACTTTTTGATGGTCTTGCCTCACCTGCCATACGAACCCAGTGGAAGAACGAGGAATACCACAGGCTGATGTTGGCAGGAAAGCAGACAATTGACCAGGAAAAAAGGGCCGAGATTTACAGGCAAGCACAAAAGGTCTTCCATGACGAGGTGGCGGCGATCTGTGTGGCCCATTCCACCGTGATCTGGCCCATGAGAAACAATGTGATGAATTTCAAGCTTCATCCCACAGCTTCGGTGCGGATGAAAAACGTCAAACTCCAGTAAGGATACTTTCTACAAGGGCAAGCAAAAGGGGGAGCGGAGATTAGGCCGCTCCCCCTTTGTCAGCCAGCGTGCAGCTCTTGCAACTGGGCACTGGGCACTGCCGGGCGACGCGGTGAAAGGGCGAGACGGGACTTTCAGCTAGCAGCGGGCAACTGGCAGCTGGAAAGGAAAAATAGCCTGTACAAAGAATCATCGCCGCGAGCTGTATGCTTTCAGCTGCAAGTTGGCTCCTTGCTGTAGACGCTTTGCGGTTCGCGGCCGTTTGCTTGTTTATCCAGGAAGGGTTATATCTGACCAACTCCTTGGCTCAACTTTTATCATTGTTTAACCCGGATGTTTCATGAATCGCTTACTGCGACCACGGATATGGCCATCCTTCCGGGCGTCCTCGGGTGTCGGACCCTACGACGTACCATTCAGGTACGCCTCGGGTCCAATCCCGCGGTAGCGCGGTACGGTTCCCCGGTGGCAGGCCCATCTTCGTGGTCTCGTGACACCAGTTCATGAAACATCTGGGTTAAAGGACCACCAGCAATACAGTCTCTCCATGCTTGCTCATATCATAAGACGCATACTCTTACTCTTTCCCACCCTTTTGGGCATCTCTATCATCATTTTTCTCATGATGCACATCACTCCAGGTGACCCGGCTGAGCTACTTCTGGGCGAGCGTGCCACTGAACCAGCTCTGGAAGCTTTGCGGGAGCATCTCGGGCTTAACGAGCCCCTCTACATCCAGTACGGGATGTTCCTCAAAAGGTTGATGAAAGGAGATCTGGGAGAGACCATCTGGACCAGGCAGAAAGTCTGGGTCGAGGTAAAACAGCGCTTCCCCGCCACCATAGAACTGTCTATTGCCGCTATGGTTATAAGCAGCGTGCTTGGTGTTATTCTCGGCATCATCTCCGCCGCCAAACAGTACTCACTTCTCGATTACCTGAGCATGCTCGGCGCTCTGGTGGGAGTAAGCATGCCCATATTCTGGCTGGGGCTCGTATTGATGCTCATCTTTTCCTTGAACCTGGGCTGGTTTCCCATGTCTGGCAGACTCAGCGTAGGTATCGAACTCAGTAGAATCACCAACTTTTATATTTTGGATGCCTTGTTGACCAAGAATTGGGCGGCATTGAAGGACGTCCTCTGGCACCTCACCTTGCCTGCCTTTACTCTCAGTACCATCCCCATGGCCATCGTGGCCCGGATGACTCGCTCCAGCATGTTGGAAGTTTTGCGCCAGGACTATATCAAGACCGCCAAAGCCAAGGGGCTCCCCCCCGTAATGGTAATCATGAAACACGCTTTGCGTAACGCCCTTATTCCCGTGATAACGGTCATTGGCTTGATGTTCGGCATTCTAATGGCGGGTGCCATACTCACTGAAACCATATTCGCCTGGCCTGGAGTGGGAAAATGGCTCTATGACGCGGTGCTGCAAAGGGACTACATGGTTATCCAGGGAGGGACCCTGTTTGTAGCCGCCATCTTTGTGATCATCAACCTGGTCGTCGATATCCTCTATGCCGTGATTAACCCAAGAATCAGTGTGCATTAACGATCATGACATCTCTGCCACCAAGGAAGAAAGGGCCTGAAGATCGACATCCTTTTGTGGATCAACTGGAACAGCTCTGGCGAAACAAGACCGCAGTAGCGGGGATGTTCGTTATAGCACTATTCGTTCTGACTGCTTTGCTGGCGCCCTACTTGAGTCCCCACGACCCTATTGATACAGCCCTCTATGAGCAGCTCAAGCCGCCAATTTGGTCACCCGGAGGAAGCACCAAGAACCTTTTCGGCACTGACGACCTGGGACGAGATATTCTTTCGCGGCTTATCTATGGCGCCCGCGTCTCTTTGCTAGTGGCCGTGGTTACCGTGGGTATCGGCGTGCTCTTCGGCTCCTTTCTTGGCGCGATCTCGGGATACTATAAAGGTTTTGTCGACAACATCATCATGCGTTTTATGGACATACTTCTGGCCTTCCCCCACATACTTCTGGCTATTGTTATTATGGCTTATATGGGTCCTGGCCTCAGAAATGCCATGATAGCTATCGGAATCATCTACATTCCGCGCTTTGCCCGCATAGTTCGTGCCTCAGTCCTCGAGGAACAT
>JARRNM010000202.1:0-7744 GCA_037384945.1 Deltaproteobacteria bacterium | reverse complement strand
TAGCCGGGTTACTTTTGGGAACCGTTTCTCGCGCAAGATCGAGGAGCACCGAGTAATCATCTGAAGCCAATGCACAGCCTGCACTCGCATCACAGGAACCTGCAACCAAGCTAACGCCAAGCAGGAGCAATGCTGCACAGCTTTTTGGGTTATTGCTGGAAAGGAGCCATTGCCCCGAACGTCAACGGGGCAATAGGTTCGATTGAGTAACTGGAGTGTAAGGAAAATCGAGTGCCAGACCCAAGATAAAAATTCAGAAACGGAGAAAGGAGAAAAGCAAAATGGCAGACCCGGTACACTTAATCAAACTTAAAGAGGGCGTTGAGGCCTGGAACAAATGGAGGAAGGACAAGCCCAAAATAAGACTTGACCTCACGGGAGCCGACCTCACGGAAGCCAACCTCACGGGAGCCAACCTCAGGAAAGCCGACCTCGGGTATGCTAGCCTCACAGAAGCTGTCCTCGAGAGAGCCGACCTCAAGGAAGCCAACCTCTTTGGAGTCAACCTCAGGAAAGCCAACCTCTTTGGAGCCGACCTCAGGGAAGCCAACCTCAGGAGAGCCGACCTCGCAGAGGCCAATCTTGAGGCAGCCAACTTCACGGGGGTGGGTAACTTAGAGGTTGAACAGTTATGCGAAGCAAAAACACTTTATAAGGTGCAATTAGATGAAGAGCTTGAGAAACAGGTAATGGACAAATGTCCTCATCTCTTGGAAAAGCCAAAGCATGAAACGGTTTTGGGAAAATAAAGGGGAATCCTTTTCAGACCTCTTGGGCACAAGCCGCGGTTTGTCCGGTTTATTGAACAATTTTCGCAATGGCCAGTGTGACATGGTCTTCTTGTTTAACCGACCCCCTGAACGCTTTTAACGACTCAATTATGGAATGAAGGATTTTTTCGGAAGTAGATGAGCCATTCTCACCGATAATCATCGCATCTAAACTCTTCAGAAAAAAAGAACTTTTCAACTTTAAGTCTAAGAGAAGAATATATTACGGATATACAAATGACGGAAAAAAATAAAATAAAAGCAGTGACAATTTTCAAAGTATTTATTGGTATCAGTCTTATTGGTATTATACTTATAACGACAACTATTATTGGAACTCTTTATGGTCTTAGTATTTATATTGATAATCGGATAACGAAAATTGTCTCTAGTAGAGAATTTAGTGATAAATTAGCCAGAGAAGTAAGGCCGTACATACGTTTAATGCGCGCTCTGACGGGATCCGATCAGACTCCAGATGCTGCCAAGATGATTTCTGAAGAGATACAGGAGCGCAAGAAGCGTTTGAAGGAGATAGACAGAGTTTTAGATCGACCACGGAAGGCACAGGAAAAAGTCGCTAAGCTCATGCTACCCTTTTTCGGAGACCAAAAGGTGGCAGTCTCGTATGTAGGCAAGAAGAAAAGGTCCTTAAAGGACTGGTACAAGTATCTTCAAGATGAGCTTGGTGCTTGGCTTGATGCACTGCACGAGCGTTCACCAGTTACTGTGAGAGATGAACTCCAGAAGCATATCCGAGAGATCACTGTCCATGACGATGGCACAATCGTCATCCATGGAACTTACCAGCGCATCCTTGCAGAAGCCGGGCTGATAGAAGCGGGTGATCTCGGAAAAATAGAGATTCGCCCAGAAAAGCGCAGAAAGACAAAGAAAAAAGCCCCTCGACAAAAGTCGAAGGGCTACACTCGTAAAAGTGGCGTCCCCAAGGGGATTTGCTACTATCAGAGACTGGCGAGACGGGGGTTTAAAATCGGAAGACGGAACGCGGATTGTGGAATTCTTCTCTGTACAAATGTCAGCGGACAAAACCGGCTAAACAGCCGATAGGCAGCGCAAGTTCATTTCCCTGTTGCCACCCCTCGGGGTGTGCCTAAGAGGTTCAAAACCAGCCCAGCGAAGACATTCGAAATAAAACGGCCAATTGGAGAAACCAATTGGCCCTCTTATTTCGATGGCGTCCCCAACGGGAGTGGTATGTTGCGAGTGTATAAATTAAATACCTTATTTTATTGGGATAAGACTATTACGCTATCTCCTAAAAAGTCTACCGTGTGAGAGTAACAACCAAGATCTAATATCAGGCTTCCCCACACAGCTCGAGTACGTTGAGCTGGAGCACATAGATAACACCAAAAGTAACAATTTAGTGTTAACCGACTGAGGTCCCGTCTGTTCACCTGACAGGCGGGGCTGCTCTCCACTTTACCAGGGTAGATGTGGAGTTTTATTTTCGAAATAGAATAATATGTAGTAGCAGCATTTCAAGAGGGAAAGTGCAGATTAAAGTATGGTATCTAAATCTACAATAAAGCAACGCGCTCAGCATATTTTTCCAATGCTAAATTGACAAATTACTAATTAAACAATATAAAACTCGGTTATTCAAAAAATCGCAGAAAGGATAATTTCAGTTTGCAAAGCAAAATATAATTGACGTTTGCGGGAAAAAGAATTGAATA
This sequence comes from Deltaproteobacteria bacterium, assembly GCA_037384945.1. Classification (GTDB taxonomy): domain Bacteria; phylum Desulfobacterota; class Syntrophobacteria; order BM002; family BM002; genus BM002. The sequence goes on along the minus strand of JARRNM010000202.1, from coordinate 5,271 downwards.
AGAGAATTATAAAATCCACCTCGCACTTTCTATTAATTACTTTTATGGCATATTCTTGCTTTGCTGCCCGGCTTGTTTATGCTCAGAAGCCACTTCCCAAAGATTCTGGTTTTTCTGGATACATAGAATTATTTGGGGCCTACATAAGCTCTAATTCGCAATTAAATACAGACAATAAAAATGAGAGAACGGACTCTTTGGAGAAGTCCGGCAGGCGTGTTGCTAACTTCAGGCCACTGCCATTGGGACTCATTGCTTATACCTTCACTGAAATACGTACTCAACTCTTTTTGGGTGTGCTGCCGGAAACTGTGGTGCAAGGTCAGTTCCAAATTGAAGCAGGAGTGCGGCACGATCTCTTGGATGGAACGAGTCTGCGTGCATCAGCAATTCCCATTACACCCTTTGAGAAGGAAACCTGGGAGGACCCATTTGTTGTCGATCAGAATCGTAAAGAGACTGATATCACATCCTATGGTTTTAAGCTGGCGGCTGAGAATATCCGGGCATCTGGCATAGGCTTGGAATATAGATGGATACAGCAAAAAATCGATAACGAAAAAAGCGGTACATTTTTAATATCACAGCCAGGCAGCCCACTCACACCAGAGGATCTGGATGACCTTGAGCGAGATTCGAAATCTCACCGATTTTCGGTTGAATATTCATTTGAGTTGATGCCCCGGATGAATTTAAAGCCAATTTTCAAGTACACCCGCGAGGATGCCAAAGGCAGTGCAAACAGTTTCCACGCTTTGACCACGCAATTGTCTTTTTCATATTTAGGGGATAAATGGCGGGCATTTGCAAATGTGATTGCCAAAGGTGAATGGTATGATGACACTCATCCGGTATTTGATAAAACCCGTAGGGACTTCAGTTTGGGCCTGTTCGCAATCTTTGCTTACAAAGATCCGTTTGGATTAAAAGATTTTAGAATCGACTGGTTAAATGGTTTTTTTATGTCGAGCTCAAATATCAATTTTTATGAGTCTACCAATTATATAGCTGCCCTTGGCATTGCCTACAACTTTTAAGCTGACCCTTGACAATCAATAGATCTTTAAATCGAATGTATAGTGGTCACATGCCCGAATAGCCTATGTTCGGCCATGTTATTAAACATCGTACACCAATAGTCGCTCAACAAACTAGGTATTACCTAATAGAATTTGTCTCTTCAAACTTTTTTTCGGAAGTGAAAAAACAGGCTTTTTTGAGGAACAAGGGAAAAGTGAAGATTACATTTCTTAATTCACACTTTTCCTTTTGAGACCAAGCTACAATATCTTGGCTTAAACTAAGAAAATGCGGAGTCCTTAGCTCCGCTTTTTTCTTCCCTACATCTTGTGCCTAAGCAAATCCAGGGGAAGTGTGAATTTAGGGATGAAATGTAAAAGTTTGCTTCAACCCTTCCTGACTCCTATCTTAACGGCTGCAGTTTTTACTCCGCTTCTAGGACTTTATTACCCAAAAAATCAGATTTTGTCCTATTTTCAAAAACTCAACAGTTTGTTACCGTCTAATATAAACTTCGAAGTTTATTTTGCCCCATCGCGCCCAAGTTCTCCTAATAATTGTTTCGATAATAGGTTCTAGCGTATCCCCACTCTAGGAGTAAGTCATGAAGTGGAGTTTGCAGAAAATGACCATACGAAGTCTCCGAGAAGGCCTTATGCCTCTCGGAGACTTTAATCGACCTGTAACTCATGATGCCGCGTCATCAGTCTAATTAGTGCAGTAAAAAGCGAAAAAGTGAATGCGCGGAGTGGCGTCTGCCTAATCAGAATGGCACTGTACGCGGCCCGCATTAAAGTTGAAGTCGGCGTGCACGTCATTGGCTTACCTCGTTCCCCCTACAATGCTTGTCTGGAATTACATGGGGCTGACTAAGAAAGGAGTGCGAAGTCATGAAGAAAACTTTTTCTCTTTTTATCTTTGGGAAAGGCCCTAAGAAAGATTTGGGGTCGATGCTCCGGAGATCGTCGTTAATCTGCTTGATGATTAGTGCGCTGTTGATCTCCGGCTTTGCGCTTCCTCAAGCCGTATCTGCGAAAGGTAAAGCCTCCAACCAGCACTGGGTCGGCACCTGGAGCACCAGTCCAGTATCAGATGGCCAGGCGTTCGTTGATCAGACCTTGCGGCAGATCGTTCACATAAGTATCGGTGGAGACTGGCTGCGTGTCCGGCTCTCCAATAGATTTGGAACAGTGCCATTAGTAATCAATGCCGCAAGCATCGGGATCCGAGATGAAGGTGCTGTGATTATCCCGGGTACGCTGCGGGTGCTCACCTTTGGCGGTGAGACGTCCATTGCCATCGCCGCTGGTGCGAAAGTCTTGAGTGACCCAGTAAAGCTGACCGTTGCTGACGAAGCGGATCTGGCAGTAAGCTTGTACGTCTCCCAAGATACCGGAGGGTCGACCAGACACGATTTGGCGTGGCAGACATCGTACATCTCTTCGGGAGACCTGACTGGTGAGGAAAATATGTTTCCTGAGGACATGACGACGACATCTTGGTTCTGGCTCACCGGAGTTGAGGTACTGGCACACCAAAATACCCTCGCCGTAGTTACATTGGGGGACTCGATCACGGAAGGGTGCTGCAACTTCGCGAATGTGGATACCAATACGCGCTATCCAGACTTTCTGGCCCGTCTGCTTCTAGACCGTTATCCGGGCAAGCTGCAGGCAGCAGTGCTCAATGAGGGGATAAGTGGTAATAGGGTCCTCAATGATATTGCCGGCCCTAACGCCCAAGTCAGACTTGATCCTGATGTTCTCACGCAGAGTGGGGTCACGCACGTCATCCTGCTTGAAGGTATCAACGACATCGGCTTTGGTGTCTTCGATCCCAACAATGCCGTAGATGCCGATGAGATTATTGCTGGATATAAACAGATCATCGAGCGGGCGCATACCATGGGACTCAAGATCCTCGTCGGGACTTTAACGCCCATCATGGGATCTGGTTATTATACTGTGACGAACGAAGATAAGCGCCAGACGGTCAACGAGTGGATCCGCACGAGCAATTTGCACGACGGGGTAGTTGATTTCGATAAGGCCATACGCGACCCCGACAATCCTGAAATGATGCTTCCGCTCTACGACAGTGGTGATGGTCTCCATCCTAGCGTGGCTGGCTACGAGAAGATGGGCAAGGTGGCTAAAAAAGCATTACTTGCACCCGGGCGCGGGCACATTAAACGTCACTAAGATTTCTATTATTCCGAGGCAAGGGCAGGGTCAGCAATGGCTCTGCCTTTTTGTTTTGAAACTAGTGATGACATACTTTAATCCCCACTTTACCGCTTGAGGCCCTGCTACAATATCTGGGGTTAAACTAAGAATAAGCGGAGTTTTTAGCTTCGCTTTTCTCTTCTCAATATCTTGTGTCAGAGGGAAACCCATCAGACTGTGAATTAAGGGATGTAATCTAAACTTCTGCAGTGCTTACGAATTTGCAGTAATCACATCCTCTCACCCTTCCGTGCTGTCCACCCCACTCTCACTCAGATTGACTTGTGTGTTGGAAAAAACAGCAATTGATGTTGTGAATTCCTACTAAAATGGTGGTTTTCGTATTGACTTCTACTTCACCGTGCTTACTGTTTAATTGTAAACTAAGGCCATTGTTGAATCACGAAATGGTGACGACACCCCAAGATATGAAGGGAGAGATAGGGAGATTAATTCACCGGAAGCTATATCCACACCAAATTGGGATAAGAGCAGTTGTGAAAGCGTACCTGCTAAATCGCCCATAATAATTTAGTTAATTTAGCGTGATCCTTGTTTCTAGTAAGATAGATTTCGATAGCCTACGGTATTCCATTCCGAATCCATTCTGATCAGTCCGCTACTGGGACTGCACTGTTTGCTACTGACCATGTGTACCACTCGTTACGAATTTCACCCTAATCATCGAACATAAGGAGTAAAAACATGGAGATTAACAAGAAAGACACAGCAGTGCTGATCACCGACGCGCAGAACGACTTTCTCAGTGAGCAGGGCGTCACTTGGGAACTGGTCGGTGATAGTGTCAAGGAGAACAAGACTGTCGAGAACATCGAGCGTCTCTTCAAGGCCGCCAAGGCCAATGAGTTCGAGGTTTTCGTCTCACCCCATTACTATTACCCCACCGATCACGGCTGGCAGTTTGGCGGAACTATCGAGAAGGTGATGCATGACATCAAGATGTTCGATCGCAGCGGGGCCTTGAGCCTTGAGGGTTTTTCCGGGTCGGGCGCCGATTGGCTGGAGCGTTACAAGCCGTACATCGAGGACGGCAAGACGGTTGTGAGCAGCCCTCACAAGGTCTATGGCCCGGAGAACAACGACTTGGCTCTGCAGCTCCGCAAACGCGGCATTAATAAGGTCATCCTGGGGGGTATGTCGGCCAATCTGTGTGTCGAGGCCCATTTGCGCGAATTGCTTGAGCAGGGCTTTGAGGTGGCCGTGGTTAAGGACGCGACGGCCGGTGCCCGGCATCCCGAGCTGGGCGACGGCTATCAGGCGGGACTCATCAACTTCGGGTACATAGCCAACGCGGTCCTGACTACGGACGAGACTGTGCATGCCATGGAGAACTGACAGCCCGCAGGCAGCAGTCTAGGGCTTGAGCGGCTGGGGAGAGGCGGATGCCGCCGGGCACGTAAAACTCAAGCTGGTAGGAGGGTAAAACCTCCCCCGGCTCTTGCTCATCAAGTTGGGTTGGTTCCCAAAAGTAAAGATTACATACATTTACACTTTTTTGTTCGAAACCACGATGCCATATTTAGTAGGTTGCGGTTTTGACTTTCCCACCTGGTATTCAAGTTTCAGCGTTATAGGTGTCAATTCCTTAAGAGATTCCTGGGTTTCCATATAATATGATTTGATCCACAGTGTACTCTTCGAGAGTCCGTCACCAAATATAGTAGTCGTCCAGATAAGGCCGGATATAAACATAGCTGCTATATATATTTACTCTCCTCTATTAGGAGATTTTTTAGATATGTTTTTCATATCTTTACCAAGGCAACCATTTCTTGAAGTCGGAAATGCAGTTCCCTCCCAATATCAGATCATCTCAATCTAAACAAAATTAAGGGTTTAGCATTTATTTGTTAAGAACTTAATTTTATTAATAAAGTGGCGTCCCAAAGGGGATTTGCTACTATCAGCCTGCGCTGAGGCTCCGGCTGGCGAGACGGACGAGACGAGCGAGACTGGCGAGACGGGGGTTTAAAATCGGAAGACGGAACGCGGATTGTGGAATTCT
>JARRNM010000201.1:0-10683 GCA_037384945.1 Deltaproteobacteria bacterium | reverse complement strand
CCAGTTGCTGCGAGTCTTGGTTCCAGAGGGATTACGAGAAACTGTGCTTCAGATCCTTTTCAGTGAAACAACCACTCTTGGTGTCCGCATTCAGGAGGTGGAGCGCTACAGTCTTCCGAGGCATACCATTCGAGTGCAAACTCCTTTCGGCAATCTCCCGGTCAAAGTTGCGGCAAGACCTAAAGGAGACTACGCCTTTGCCCCCGAGTTCGATGCCTGCCAGCGAGCAGCCAAGAAACACCAGGTACCCTTGAGGCAAGTTTACGAAGAAGCCGTCTTTCGAGCTAGAGCACAACTCTCCAAGGACGAGAAGAACAAGTAACTGGTGGAACTGGCGCACTTGCCTCAAGCAGACAGCCGACGGGAAGCAGCTGACAGCAGAAAAAAACCAAATAAAAAAACTGGCCTCTGCCTGCTGCCACCTGCATGCTGGAAGACCACAGCCTTTTCGTGTCCATTGGGGTTACAGGGGACTGAGAAAGATATTGTCGCATGACCACTACTAGAAAGAATGACATTGTGGTCTTCCTGGCCACGGGTTGCTTCACCGGCTTTCTTCCTCTCGTTCCTGGTACTTGGGGGACCTTTGCCGCCATACCCATTGTGATGCTCGTCCATCGGGCAAACTTAATTTTACAAGGGATTATAGCCCTTGTCTTTGTGACCTTTGCTGCCTGGGTTGCCGGCAGGGCCGAAATCCTTCTTGAGGAGCTTGATCCAAGAGTCATCGTCATAGATGAGATGGCCGGTTTCCTTATAAGCCTTTTATGGCTTCCCCTCAACCCACTAACTCTTTGCCTGGGTTTTGGTCTATTTCGCCTCTTTGATATCGTTAAACCTCCGCCTATCTCCAGTGTGGAAAAAAGGATGCGGGGCGGCTGGGGGGTGGTCATTGACGATGTCCTTGCCGGGGTCTTTACCAATGCTGTCCTGAGGTTGTTACTTATCGTTGCTGGTCTTTTTTAACGTATTAGTCAGTTGTCCGTTGTCCGTTGCAATGGACGCATAGGGCATAGAGCATGGAGCATAGAGTAAGGAGTCAGATGTTAGAATCCAGGAGAGAGAAGATAGGATACGGAGAAAACGGCTATTAATCCTCTGTGGGAGCGGCTGTTAGCCGCGATCTTGAGGTTTGAACGATTTCAACGATTCGAATGACTTGAAGGATTTTGGCCACTGACGACGGACCATGGACTACTGACACAATCGGAAGATTGTTATGTTTGCTGAATTGATTACCATTGGCGATGAGCTGCTCTCTGGGCGAACCGTAAATAATAACGCCGCTCATATCGGACACCATCTGAGGCTGGCAAATTTCCATCTCCGCTGGACAACAGTGGTGGGGGATCGGGAAGATGACATTGCTGCAGCCTTGTTGCGGGCAATAAAACGGGCCGATTTTGTCCTGATCACCGGTGGTCTCGGCCCCACCACAGATGATCGTACCAACACCGCAGTGGCCAGAGCTTTAGATCGCCCCTTGCGTCGGGATCCGAAGTCTTGGCAGGTTATTTCCAGCCATCTTGAAGCGCATAATATAGTCATGACCCCCGCTATTGCTAAAATGGCCGAGCTTCCTCAAGGTGCAGAGCGCATCGACCTAGCCAGACCCCGAGCTGGCTACTACCTGAGAGATGCTGAAAAACCTCTTTTTTTCCTTCCCGGCGTACCAGGAGAAATGGCCGATATGCTTGCAGATTTTGTTTTGCCGACCCTCAAAAACCGGTTTCCCCAAGAATCAGTCATTCGCTCACACTCCTTGCGCCTTATTGGACTCAGGGAATCCGAAATAGCTCAGCGTTTGGAGGATCTGGAAAAGGAGTATCCCACTGTTGCTTTTGGCTACTTTCCTCGCTTTCCGGAAAACCTCCTAACTCTCACTGTCCAAGACTCAACTCCGACCGCTGCCGATTCCACCTTGGCGGAAGTGGTACAAGCCGTACGACATCAACTTGGTCTTTACGTATACGGCGACGGAGACAATACCCTGGAAATGGTGGTGGGAGGGTTGCTCAACGAAAGGAGGTACTCTCTGTCTCTGGCTGAGTCCTGTACCGGTGGACTAATTGGACACCTGCTTACCAACGTGCCTGGAAGTTCCGCTTATTTTGACCGCAGCATGGTCACCTACAGCGAAGCGGCCAAAGTCAGCCATCTCTTTGTATCTCCTGATCTGATCTCCCGGTATGGGGTGGTCAGTTTGGAGGTTGCTGAGGCCATGGTGCGTGGTTTGCAGAGACAAAGCAAGGCAGATATTGCTCTGTCCGTAACCGGCATTGCCGGCCCTACTGGCGGCACCGAGGAGAAGCCAGTGGGAACAGTCTATCTGGCTCTGCTGGGTGAAAAAGGCTTGCACACCGAGAGCTTTCAGTTTGGCGGGGATCGGCAGAAAATAAAGCTCGCAGCTGCTTATACTGCTTTGGATAGGCTGCGGAGGGCGATGATAGATGAGTCCTTCTTCCCTGGAGAATAACCCCGGGCAACTCATTCCGGATGTCCCGGATTTTGAAGTCTTTGTTCCCGCACAGGCAGGCCCACTACCCGACAATGGACGTTTGGGGGTTCTGGGGAGTGCCTACAACCCTATAACTCGGGCCCATTTGCTCTTGAGCCGTTACTCAAGGGAACAGGCTAGACTTGACGAGATAATCTTTGTGCTGCCAAAAACTTTGCCCAACAAGCCTTTGGTCGAGGTCTCGGTTGAACAACGTTTTGAAATGATGCGGATTGCCACCAGCGGTATTCCTTATATCTCCCTGGGAGTTTGCTCCCATGGTCTTTACTGGACGAGACGCGGCTGAGCGAATTCTCAGCTGGCCTTATGATGATCCTGCTGCTGCCTTGGCCGAGATGTTCGCCGGTTTTCAATTGTTGGTCTTCGAGCGGCAGGGAAAGTTGCAGTTGCCGGAAAACCCTCTGCTGAAAAAATACCTCAACCGCATTCACACCTTGGAGGCGGAAGAAAATCTGGACAAGATCTCTTCAACCGAGGTACGTCGACGTATGAGTAAAGGCCGGTCAATTGCAGAGCTGGTTCCTGAAAAAGTGGCTCTCTTTATTCAAAAGCACAGCCTCTATGGAGATTTTGCTGAGGAGTAAAGAATGCAGGACTCGGTAATGATTGGACATCTTTTATCTTATCAGCTGTGAGTTGGCCACGATGAAAATATCTGTTGTCATACCTGTCTACAATGAAGTTCAGACAATCAGAGAAATAGTCGCCCGCGTCCAAGCAGTCGAACTAGAAAAAGAGATTATTATCGTGGACGATTATTCCACCGATGGCACCCGGGAGCACCTGCGAGAGATCAGCCAGACCCATGGAAATGTTAAGGTACTCTACCATGACCATAATCAGGGAAAGGGTGCAGCCCTGCGAACAGGCTTTCAAGCCATAACCGGTGATATAGTGATTATTCAGGATGCAGATCTAGAGTATGATCCCGCAGAATATCCTCACCTTCTGAGCCCCATCGCCGACGGCAGAGCCGATGTGGTATATGGTTCAAGGTTTCTCGGTGGGCCACACCGAGTCCTCTTTTTCTGGCACTATATGGGCAATAAATTCCTTACCTTGCTTTCGAACATGTTCACCAATTTGAATCTCACAGATATGGAGACCTGTTACAAGGTGTTCAAGAGCGAAGTACTCACTGAAATAAAGCTGAAGTCATGCCGTTTCGGCTTCGAACCTGAGTTTACCGCGAAAATGGCCAAGAAGGGTTTTCGTATTTATGAGACTCCCATAAGCTACAGCGGCAGGACTTACTCAGAAGGCAAGAAAATCGGCTGGAAGGATGGGATGAAGGCTGTTTTTGCCATATTATGGTTTCGATTTTGAGCTTTTTACTGTGCCGTGGAAGTCACGTCTTCCTATGAGTTATTCGCTTTTTCGACTGAAAATAGCACTTTGATCATTTGGGCAAGACTTTCCTGCCAAGGCTTGGGACGGATGCTAAAGGTCTTCTCAATTAAGGAGCAATCCAGGACTGAATTGGCCGGCCTTTTTGCTGGAGTGGGATACTCGGCCGTACTGATAGATTTTATTTTCTCTACCCTTAGCGAAGTATGCCTGCCTGCCAGGTAAAAAGTTTCCTGCGCCAAGCCGTGCCAGGTGGTTATTCCTTTGCCACAATAGTGGTAGGTTCCCCAGGAAAGCTGTCCGTCCTCCCTGGCTTTCACCACAAGCCTCAGAATTGCCTCCGCCAGGTCCGCTGCGTAGGTGGGACAGCCATGTTGATCTACTACCACTTGGATTAGATCCCTCTCCTGTCCCAATTGCAGCATAGTCTTGACAAAATTGCGCCCATGCACCCCATAAAGCCAAGCAGTGCGGAGGATAATATGCTCCTGCAGACGCTCCCTCACCCCTGTCTCCCCTGCGGCTTTGCTTTTACCGTAGACATTGAGAGGTGAGACCTGATCGGTCTCGCGGTAGGGCCCTTTCTTCTCTCCGTCAAAAACAAAGTCTGTAGAGATATGGATCAGGGGAATACCGGCCTCAGCGCAGGCGGAGGCCAGGTTAGCCGGACCGTCGCAGTTGGCGGCAAAGGCCAATTCTGCTTCTGATTCGGCTTGATCAACAGCTGTGTATGCTGCCCCATTGACTACCAGGGCAGCGCCGGAACTCCTTACCGTTTGCGTAACTGCACCGCGTCTTGACAGTTCCCATCCCAACTGCCCATTGGCACCGGTTACCAGAATCTTCATGTCCTTTCCCGATAAAGGGGTAATCGCTCCGGGGGAACTGCTGCCAGGTAGGGTAAGCGGTTATCTTTGTCTGAGAGCAGCGGGTTTGCAATGGGCCAATCGATGGCGACATCTGGATCGGACCAGAGAATACCTCCCTCATCCTCAGGGGCATAAAAATTAGTGCACTTGTAGACCACCTCAGCCTCTTCGCTCAGCACACAAAATCCATGGGCAAATCCTTCGGGGATGAATAGCTGGCGCTTGTTGTCACTGGTGAGGTGAACGCCACTCCACTGGCCAAAATATGGAGAGCCTCTCCGAATATCTACGGCTACATCAAAAATGATTCCTTTCACCACCTGAATCAGCTTCGCCTGCTCGTGATTGATTTGATAGTGTAAACCCCTTAAGGTTCCACCGATCGAGCTTGAAAGGTTGTCCTGGACAAATAATTGATCTATGCCGGCTTCTGTGTACCTCCTCTGGTGGTAAGTCTCCATAAAGAAGCCTCGGGCGTCGCTGAATACCTGAGGCTCGATAATATAGACGCCAGCCAAGGGTGTACTGATAATTTTCATTACAATTGGGTAAATCTTCCTCTTTGGCCCAGGTCAGTCTCGCCCCTGGCGGAATTGCCGGTATAGCCAGGTAGACCAGCAGATTCCCCCATTGCTTGACGGTTTATCCTGAGCTTGTTGAGGGACTGACAGAGTTAAGGCAACGACCCTTCATATTTCAAAAGATCCATAAGATATTGACCGTAACCATTTCCGATAAGCGGCCACGCCAGCTTCTCCAGCTGTTCACTGCTTATATAACCCATACGATAGGCAATCTCTTCAACACAGGCAATCTTCAAGCCCTGCCTCTCCTCAATGGTTTCGATGAAGTTTGCAGCCTGCATGAGAGTCTCAGGTGTACCGGTGTCCAGCCAGGCGATTCCCCGGCCCAATTTCTCAACCATCAGCGCCTTCATTCTAAGATAGGCTGAGTTTACGTCGGTGATCTCCAACTCGCCACGGTCCGATGGCGTGAGCTCGGCAACTATATCTAATACCTGGTTGTCGTAAAAGTAAAGCCCGGTAACGGCCCAGTTAGACTTGGGCTCCTTGGGTTTTTCCACAATATCTAAGGCTCGACCTTGGGAGTCAAAGGTAACAACTCCATACCGTTGCGGTTTGTTCACCCAATAGCCGAAGATGGTTGCCATTTTCTCCAGAGAGGCTGCCTTGCGCAATTTGTCCGGTAGACCATGCCCATAGAAAATGTTGTCCCCAAGTATTAGGCAAACCCTGTCAGTACCTACAAAATCTCGGCCTATGATGAAAGCCTGGGCGATCCCTTCGGGCCGGGGTTGTTCACTGTATGCAAATGAAAGGCCCCATTGCGAGCCGTCTCCTAAAAGCTCCCGGAAAAGGGGCAAGTCCTGTGGAGTGGAAATTACCAGGATCTCACGAATATCTGCCAACATGAGGACTGAGAGAGGATAGTACACCATGGGCTTGTCATATACCGGCAAGAGCTGCTTGCTCACCACCCTGGTAATGGGATAGAGGCGAGTCCCCGAACCACCAGCGAGTATGATCCCCTTCATGCTTTCCACCTCACGAAATATCTTGTCAACCACAAAGAACACAAAGAGATACAATTGCAGATTGTTGATTGCAGATTGCAGATTGCGAAATCTTCTCATTCCTGTTTGGGGCGAGCTGAAATCTGCAATCTACAATCTCAAGTATTCCTTTGTGTCCTTCGTGACCTTCGTGGTTTTTAATCTCCTGGTGCAAATAGTCATCTCCGTCTGTCATAGTTGATCTCAATCCACTTACGGTATTCCCCACTGCGAACCATCTCCACCCACTCCATATTAGCCAAATACCAATCCACCGTAGCCTCTACTGCCTCCTCAAATTTATGGGCTGGGCTCCACTCCAGCTCGCCCTTGATTTTGGTGGCGTCAATAGCGTAGCGTCGATCGTGTCCCGGTCTGTCAGTGATGAACTGGATGAGGTTCCGGCTGGCTTTCTGGCCGGATCGGTCCAACCGGCCATCAAGTAGATGGCAGAGCAAGTTGACAACATCAATGTTTTGCCGCTCGGCCCCTCCCCCTATGTTGTAGGTTTCCCCTGGCCGTCCCTCCTCGACAACCCTTACAAGTCCATCACAGTGATCTATGACATAAAGCCAGTCGCGAATATTTTTGCCGTCGCCATAAACCGGCAGGGATTTCTCTTCTATGATGTTCAAAATCATCAAGGGAATCAGCTTTTCAGGAAATTGATAAGGACCAAAGTTATTGGAGCAATTTGTGATGATGGTGGGAAGGCCGTAGGTGCGAAAATAGGCCCTGACGAAGTGGTCCGAAGCAGCCTTGGAGGCCGAGTAGGGACTGGAGGGATCGTAAGGTGTGGACTCGGCGAAATATCCCTCCGGCCCCAGGCTGCCGTAGACTTCATCGGTAGATATGTGCAAAAAACGAAAACTTTCCGGCCTGCCCCTTTTCTCCCAGCCTTTGAGGCTTGCCTCCAGGAGGCGAAAGGTTCCCTCCACGTTTGTCTGTAAAAAGACCTCCGGTCCCAGGATTGATCGATCCACATGGGATTCCGCTGCGAAGTGCACGACAAAATCGAAGGTCTCTTCGGCAAAGAGTCTGTCCAAAAGCGCTTTATCCCTAATATCCCCGTGGATGAAGCGATGCCGCTCAGCTAGACTAGGAGCAAGGTCTTGAAAATTGGCGAGGTTACCGGCGTAGGTCAGGACATCCAGATTTACAACCCGCCAGTTCTCCAGCTCTTCAAGGACATAACGAATGAAGTTAGTCCCAATAAATCCGGCACCTCCGGTAACCAGTAAGGTCTTTGTGCCCATAATCCCACTTGCTCAGCATTTTTGCCTGAATGGTTCTTTTTAGTTAGTGTCCATGAGAAAACAGGTCCTTTTGATTGTCATGCTGAGTTTCCGGCTGGACTCTAATTAGCAATAAACGAGCTTCCCTAGCCCGTTGAATGATGTTGCCAGGTTAACATCTTTGTTCTCGAGCAATTGGTGTGCCATTGGAAACAAAAATAAGTCATGGCGTACTGATTAACACGGGAGCCGGAAAATGTTCACTCCACGCCTAAATGTCTGGCGGTCTATCCCACAGCACTGGCGAAAGTATGATACACTCGGTTGTGGAAATCAAGCATCAACTATAGCTGATGTCGCCACGACCTTATTGATATATTAGTGTTGTTCCGGCAATTGCCCTATCTATACCGGTCTCTTTCTGTTTACACGTGGGAACATTGTCTCTGATCCTTCCCTAAACGTTATGAAGAGATACCGCAAAACTCTCATCCTCTGGGCCGATCTCATAGTTTTGACCACGCTGCTGGCCTGCATCCCTGCCAGGCGCGGCGGCTATCAGATTTATAGTCTATTGGCACTTAATTTGCTTAAGCCATTACCGTAACCCGCACTGGGAGAAAACTGCAAGGTAATGAAAGGTTTGCATTTATTGGTGTGTCCGATTAACATAATTACAACCGAGATAATGACCTGATTTCACAAGGTTAGTGCGACAATTTAGTGGCTAAAAAAATTCTTGGCATATCTTCGAGGCTCACTATGAGCTGGAGTAATATTCACCTAATACAGTTTCTGGCGAATTACCGTCGGGAGTATGCCCAAGGGCAAATTGAAATCTGTTTCACTCTCAGTAGACACCAGTGAAGGAAAAACCAGTGTTTGGAGATAAGCAGGTCATCGTGGTAATGCCGGCCTACAATGCGGCTCGTACTTTACAACAAACTCACGCCGAAGTTATGTCTCAAGATTACGTTGATCAGGTAATTGTGGTGGACGATGGCAGTAAAGATGAGACCGTAGCCATCGCTAAAACTCTCCCCAACACCTTAGTCCACGTCCATCTGCGTAACCAAGGTTATGGCGCCAATCAGAAAACATGTTACAAACTCGCCTTAGAACAGGGTGGCGACATCGTTATAATGGTTCATCCTGACTACCAATACACCCCAAAGCTGATTCCTGCTATGGTTACCATGATTGGTAACGGCCTCTATCACTGTGTCCTGGGCTCCAGAATTCTGGGAGGCTATGCGCTTAAAGGGGGTATGCCGCTGTGGAAATATGTGGCCAATCGGTTCTTGACCTTTATAGAGAATGTACTCATGGGAGCAAAGCTATCGGAATATCACACCGGCTACAGGGCTTTTTCCGGAGAATTGCTTGGACAAATACCCTTCAACTGCAATTCGGATGATTTTGTTTTCGATAATCAAATGCTAGCTCAGATTCTCTGGCTTGGATACGCCGTTGCCGAGGTGAGTTGCCCAACCAAGTATTTCCCCGAGGCCTCATCCATCAATCTCCCACGCAGCATAAATTATGGCCTTGGTTGTCTTCACACCGCAGTTACCTTCCGATTGGCTAAGATGGGACTTCTTCAGATTAATCTCTTCCAAAAAGAGGAATAAAACTGCTCTTATGTTCCGTCATTCCCCCATATGGTTCAGTCCCAACTCTATCTCCTCAGTCTCTCGTCTAGACAATTCCGGCGAAGACGGAGCAAGAACTGCAAGTACTTTTTTCCCTACCACTCTGAACTACTGGTTCCCGTGGTTAGCAATATGGTTTGTGTATATCTTCATCAGGCTCAATAGTCCATCCATGCCTCTCCATCGGGTATCAAGAGTTTCAGCTTAAGGGTTGGGAAGAAGTAGGGAGCGGGAAGCACAAATATAGACGTCAATGAAACAAGGTCGAGTTTTTTACTGAGTTCTTCTCATGCGCCGTGAACTATTCATATCCCTTTTCTTAACTCTAGCTACACTTGTGGTCTTCTGGCAGGTCCGCAATCATGACTTCATCGGCCTGGATGATTGTCTGTTTGTCACCCAGAACGTCCACGTACAGAAAGGTTTGAGCCCCGACAGCATTGCCTGGGCATTTACTTCTTTTGATGCCGGTTTTTGGATCCCACTGACCTGGCTCTCACTTATGCTGGACTTTGAGCTCTACGGTCTGAATGCAGGCGGGTATCATCTGACCAATCTCTTTTTTCATGTGCTAAACGCCCTATTGCTGTTTCTCCTACTCAACAAGATGACACGGCAATCCTGGCGCAGTGGGTTCGTTGCGGCGCTCTTTGCCCTTCATCCCCTCCGGGTTGAGTCGGTTGCCTGGGTGACGGAACGCAAGGATGTTCTAAGCACCTTTTTCTTGATCCTGGCGATATGGAGTTATCTTCGCTACATCGAACGTCCAGAACGTAAAAGATACCTTGTTATACTTCTCGCCTTTACTCTCGGTCTCATGGCCAAACCCATGGTCGTCACCTTTCCATTTGTTCTGTTACTTCTGGATTACTGGCCTCTGGGACGCTTGCAGCTCAGACAGATTGATGCTGGGAGTCAATCACCGAGTCTTTCACCCATCGACTACAGACATGACATTCTACCCACCAGGCTTCTGCTCCGGGAGAAGCTTCCTTTCTTCGCTGTCGCAGCGGTGTGCAGCATCTCGACCGTGTTCGCCCATTCTAGTGTGCATGCCTTGGGGAACTTGACCAAGTATCCGTTGGGGATTCGTTTTGCCAACGCTCTGATTTCCTATGTCAGTTACATCTGGAAAATGATTTGGCCCCACCATTTAGTGATCCTCTATCTGCACCCCCGTGAATCCGTGTCAATGCTCCAGGCTGCCGGGGCTGGTATCCTGCTGGCTGGAATATCTGTCCTACTAATTTGGACGGGGCGGCGGTACCGATATCTTGCCGTAGGCTGGCTGTGGTACCTGGGGACTCTGATACCGGTCATTGGCCTTGTCCAGGCAGGATTTCAGGCCATGGCTGACCGGTTCACCTACATACCGCTCATCGGCCTGTTTATTATCATAGCCTGGGGAGTGCCTGATCTTCTGGCAAGGTGGCATTATAGACGGATTGCTATCGCCTCCGCCACAAGCCTCCTGCTTCCTTTTTTGCTG
>JARRNM010000200.1:0-6095 GCA_037384945.1 Deltaproteobacteria bacterium | reverse complement strand
CTCTTTTTTAGATGCTCAAGGCAAATTGAGAAATGCCCCAATGAGAAATGGGAAATGTAAAATGGCCTTCCCCTTGTCTCTTACGGATGATTGCCTGCCGACTGTCGAATTATGACAATCTACTTCCGCCAATGAAGGCCTAATGGCCGGGAATGTAGCGTAAATGGATGGCGAAGTCTAGGCATAGTGCAAAAAAGCAGGCTATGAAAGGAGTTATGAACCAGGCTAGGAAAATATGCACCAGGGTCCGCCGCTGTATGGTCTTTGCACCTTTGATGATGCCCACCCCCAGAACCGCTCCGATCACCGCTTGAGAGGTAGAAACGGGAACCCCTATCAAGGCATAGATATGGACAGTTATAGCTTCGGCCAGCACCACGACCAGAGCAGAAAAAGGGTCGAGCCTCACCACTTTCTTCCCTACGGTCTCCATCACCCCTCTGCTGAAGGTGAGAACACCCAAGGCAATGCTCAACCCCCCAATTAGAACAGCGGCAGAAAGGCTCAACATCCCGGCACCTACAAAAACTGCGGTCACATTTGCCACGTTGTTGGCCCCGAGAGCATAGGCCCCGTAGGAACCGGCAAGAATTAAGCACAGCCTGAGCAGTATGTCGGACTGAAAGATGTTTAGATTCATGCTATTGGCTATTGCAGCCAACAGTTTGTAGACTATTATGGCTAAAACTATGCCCCCCACGGGGGTTCCAAGCCAACAAACTACTACCTTTCCCAGCCCGGCGAAGTTGAGCTGGCGGTTCAACAGCCCCACACCCAGAATTGCCCCTACCACCGCTTGGGATGTAGAAACTGGCAGTCCCAGGAGCGTCATGAGGGTTACAGTAACTGCAGCAGCAACAGATGCCACAATGGCTTGATCGTAGGTAAAACTCGTAAGGTTTTGAAGCGTCTCTATACCAGATTGGCCCTCTAACAGGGCGCCTGCCAGGACAAAGGTGGCAGCCAGGATTGCCGCGGCCCAGAATTTAACCATTCTGGATGAGACAGCCGTGCCAAAAACATTGGCTGCGTCGTTGGCACCTAGAGACCAGCCCAGAAATATGCCACCGAGAAGAGAATTCATTACACCCGACGTTTAATATTTATTATGTAGACACTTCTGGAGACACGATCAGCCTGATCCGAAATCTCACCCATCTGAATCACTAATTCTTTGAGCTGCAACTTTTCAAAAGGGTCAAGATCGGAGTCAAAAATCTCCCTGACTATCTCTCGCTCAATATGGTCACACCTGCTTTCAAGGCTGTCAATGGTGGCCACCAGAGGCTTGATATCCTCAGTCTTCTTGAAATAGGCTTGCACTTGCCGGGTCACAAGGTCACAGCATTCCAGGGATAAGCGCACCAGCTCCCTTAGATTTGGAGTGATAAAATCCGGCATCTTGAGTCTCTGGCCTTGTATCATGAAAAGAACCGTCTCGAAGTAAGTGGGAATTAGGTCTAGGGACTCGAGAAGTCTTAATATATCACCACGGGACTCGGGAATGAGAACTTTCGAATACATCAACTCTATGATTTCGTTACGAAAGTCGTCAGCCCTGGATTCGAACTTGTGAGTCTGTTCGATGAGAAAATCATAATTTTCTCCCGGGCCAAAGTCGAAATAACAATCCATTGCCTTTTCAAAGTGCTCCTGTGTAGCTCTGAGATTGTCCAGGTATCTCGATATGAGCTCTTGAACCTGCTGCTCTTTTCTGAAGAGGAATTTGAACATGTCGAATCCTTGAGACTGCCTAAAGTGAGCTAAAATGGTTACTTCATCTTCTCTGCATTGATTATGGTCTACACCTCACTGATTAGTGTAAACTACCTGGCAACTATTATAATAAACAAAAATGAGCAAGGTTTGTGCCATTTTGATAACAATATTCAAACTATGGCTTGCGGTTCAATAGTGCAATTGCGGACCCAACCCCATTCTCTAAAGAGGCTAACTAACCTCCTAGGTTGGGGCAGATAAATTGATTGGCCCGCACCATTCTTCAGCTGCCCTTGGGAGACCGCGGAGATGTGGGGTAATATCCGCGGTCACAGTCACGCCAGGGCGTTAATTATTGATAATGTTCGGGCTCGCGGCAAAGGAGAAGTCATGGCGGAGTTGAAATGTTATTGTCTGGCAATAGTGCTGGCATCAGTTTTGTTCTTGGTAATGGGGTTACCTGCATCGGCTGCGGAGGCAGGGCGTTACCAAGCATTGGAGATAAGTGTCGGGAAAAAGAGTGAATACAACATCTTTATCCTTGATACCAAAGAGGGGCACATGTGGCTTCTCGAAACCAAAGAGAGCAGAGTTAGCGGCAAGCTTTCTGGCGGCTTGAAATATCAGGGCAAACTGCGCCCCGGGAACAAGGCAGGAGAGATCATTTTCGAGTTCGGCAACACAGAGTAAAAAACCCGGACCCTGCCTTCGGCCTATAGGGCATAAGGAATTCCAAACTCCAAGCACCAAATCTCAGCGTGTCAGGTTTGCGGTTTCAGTGTTCAGGTTTCAGATTTTATCCTTGATTTTTGTTTTTCCTGGCACCTGAAACCCTAGAATTTCAATTTGTTACCTACAGTTCGACCTCCATTCCCTCTCTTGCATAAAAGGCATCGGGGTTGAATCATGTAATGAGTTAATAATGGCACTGGGGAGAGGGGAATTTTGGACGACTTTACCACAAGATATGAAAAGATGGCAAAATTGTCAAAAGGACTTTTGCTGAGGCTCAGTTGGCTGGTAACTGGATGTCTTTGATAAATACTATCTGGGACGGCTGCCCTTTTCTTGGCCAATCAGGCGAATTACCTCGTCGGCCATGGTGCGGTCTAGCTTCTGCAGGACCCCCCATTCTTCCAGAGCTGATGCTCTATTTCCGAGCTTTAAATAGATCAAGGCTAAAGCATAGTGAGCTTGTGCGTATTCAGGTTTTATCCGAACCGCCTTTCTGCAAACTTCCAAGGCATCCTTATCGCGGCCAAAGACCGTATAGGCCACCCCCAGTCCCAAATAGGATTCCGCGTGGTAGGGGTTTAAGGCAACGGCCTTGGCAAAGGAGGCCAGTGCTTTCTCCCAGAATTCGAGCCGGGAGTAGGTGATGCCCAAAGCGAAATAGGCCAGCTGATAATCTGGCTCCCTGAGAGCAGCTCTCTCGAAAGCCTTGATCGCCTCTTGCCATCGCCCCTGATCGTAGTAAGTCAGTCCTTGAGAGAAACTGGTCGCAGCATTGTCATCCAGGCCTGGATTTCTAATTTCTTCACCGTTGACCTCTCCTCCGCTCGGGTATTCTCGAGGAGGTGACGGGGAGGCCTTGGCAAAGGTTGGCAAGACTGAAAGCTGAGCAATGCTAATGATCAGCGACCATATTAAAAGAGCCTTTTTAAAATAAGAACCTGAGAACATTTGCTCTTTGACCGGGCTAGATGGGATTAGTTTTCACCCATCTCCCTTAGACAAGAACCATACCAGGTTGCCAATTTTAAGTAATACCTTATTTTATCAGTCAGTTATCTCCAAGTGCAGCCACGAATTATTACAGAATGGTGGCAACTGAGTTCATAGATTGGTAAAAGAAATTCCACTTGTGGGTAATTGGCAGGATTTATAGAAGTGCGCAGTTAGGGAGAAAATTTTGATTTTCTTAATTAAGATTAAGCAACCACTTCCTAGCGGTCAGACAAGTTTAATCCCTATGTGGCGAGGGCTTCTTCTTCTTCTTTGCCTTCCGTTTACGCCGACGAGCATCCCATTCCGAATATAGATCAGGGTAGTGTACCTTCCACGGTTTCAGGAGCCAAAACCACTGATCTGGATATTTCCTGACCATCTCTTCAACCACATCGATTATACTCTGGGTATTGCTTTGGATGTCATGGCGCAGGTCGCCAGTTCTGGTCATTTCAAGGGGTTCTTTCGCCTGGATGGTGAGCTCACCGTCAGGTCCGCGGACGGAAAAAGCGGGTAATACAAGACTCTTACATCGTAGCGCCAGTAAGGCAGCGGCAGGTGAGGCAGTGGCCTTGCGGCCGAAAAAGGTAACCTCAACCCCGTGTTTGCGTCTGCTCTGGTCCATCAACATACCGACCACTTCACCCCGGCGGAGGGCCTCGGTCATTTTCGGGAAGGCGCCTTTCTTGTCTATAATAAGATTGCCGAGACGGTTTCGCGAACTGCCCAACAGGATATCCGCCCAGCCATAACGGGTCTTGGCAGCCACACCGAGCATGGGCTTCCCGTAATAGTTGGTGAAATGCAGACCGACTTCCCAGTTCCCCATGTGGGCTGAAGCAATTACTATACCCCGGTTACCCTTGAGGAGATTGATGAAATTCTCCTCCTCCTCAACTCGGCACATCTTAAAGACCTCTTCAGGGGACATAAAGGTGGCCTGGAACATTTCCACTAGGTTCATGCCGAAATTCATGAAGATACGTCTGCTGAGGTCGCGGATTTCCTTCTTGGTCCTCTCAGGGTAACAGAACTGCAAATTCCGCTGCACCAGCCTTCTGTGAGGAATAGCCAGAGCATAGAAAATAAGTCCCAGAAGCCTTCCTGACTTAATAATAAGCTGCCGTGGTATTTTACTGATACCAGATTTCATTGCCCCATTTATCTTGACGGAAAGGGTAGAGCTTACCAGCCTATGCTCCTGTAAACAAAGCCGCCCTTAAACAGGCGGCTCCATCGGTTTAGTTTAATGGTGGGCGGGGAGAGATTCGAACTCTCGACTTCCGCCGTGTGAGGACGGCACTCTCACCACTGAGTTACCCGCCCACGTCTTATCCAAATATGTGAGCAATCTATACAACAACAGGCTGAAACCTGCAAGAGGAAATCTGGGGACAATGCCTAAAGTGTCTAGAATTAGGTTCTAAGTTTTAGGTTACAGGTTATAGGTTATGGATGGTTGAAGTCGTTCAAACCGTTGAAGTCGTTGAAATCGACGAATGGTAAGCGGTAATCCCTATGACAAGCTCAGGGCGCTTCGCGCAGTAAGCCGTGAGCGGTTTCTCACATCTCACATCCCAAATCCCAAATCCGAAATTCTCTCTTCTGCCCTCCGACCTCCGACCTCTGTCTTTCTCACCGCGTCTCCGTGCCTGGCCGCCATCGGCTCCGCCGTCAGGCGAGGCGGCGGGTCCCCGTGTCCCCGCGTCGCATTGTATGGCTCCCAATCCCCGTTTCGTCCTGCTGCCATCTGCCTGCTGCCTCCTGCTCGCTGCAATCCCCGTCCCGCCCGGCAATCTCTTCCCCCGTGTCTCGCTGGCCCTAAGCCTGCCGAAAGGCCCTTCTCTTAAACTGTCCTTTTTGACCCCAAAAATGTAGCTCTAAGCCCAAAAACAGGCCACTTTTTCTCCGTCTATGTCAGGATATTAAGGACTTGGCTTGGTCCGACCTCCGCTCCTGTCATGACCAGAACCAGGATGCCTTTCATCAAAGGTTACGCCCATGTACGGCGAAAGAAAAAGAAGGAGGGGTCAGTTACACACTTTCTTCGAGCCACTGTGCCAATTTCAATACCGTATCCTGAAAACCATCTAGGTATTCTGTTCCTCGGAACATATTTGGATCTGGCACTGAAATCTGATTCAAACTGAAGGCTGGGTGATGCTGCTCAAATAGATCCCGCGCTTGGGTACTTGCTAAATACGAGACCTCTTTGAACTTTCCTTCTTCGACACAGTCAAGGAAATGAGCAACAAAGGCGAATGCTGCTTGCCAATAGCGCCAACTTGGGAGTGGCTCCTTCATTTGTAGCAGTTGTGTCCAAGGCTTTGGTGAAACGCGATACTGCGTAGGAGTTTCTGCTTTAGAGTGCATAAGTCTGGCCGCAACCAACTCGTCAGCCGCTCGTCTTATGGCACGATTTGAATAGTATGTTGCCACAGAGATGTCCTTCACGCTTGCCCACGCGCCTCCAATACCCATCAAAAAGATTAAGATATCTGCTTTAATCCCTACACCTATCCCCATTCGTATGCGGAGAATGAGGGCTGCCGGCTCCAGTAGTTGGGGGTCCTTTTCACGCTTCCTTTCCATTCGAGGTATTTGTCCCGTGTTGGAAATGGCCAGTGATTTCCAGCGAAAATCGCCAC
>JARRNM010000199.1:0-6146 GCA_037384945.1 Deltaproteobacteria bacterium | reverse complement strand
TTGGTGTTACCTTTCCCACCATAGCGGAGACCAAGTTTCACAAGTTACTCTTTGACGGTTTGGAGAAGCAGGGTCTGGGCAAGTGGGGCTTTGCCACCGATCCCATTGAGATGGCCCATTTGATGATCGACCATATCAACAAGAAGCGTGAGGCTCTGGGCATTATGGGTGAACGCGAGCGCGTGCTTATGGATATGGCTGACCGCCAGGCTCTGGAGGTTGAAGCCGGCGAAGACTAAGAATCCTCAAATAGTTACACTAAGTAAATAAAAAACCCGGCAGGGTAGGGCCCCTGCCGGGTTTTTTTCGTGTTCAGGTGTTAGGAACCAGCTTGCAGCTCACAGCTGACACCGGTCAGCACCTGGCAGGCAGCTATGGTTCTCTATTAGGATATCTTTTGCCTGCCAGCTGCCAGTTGCCCGCTGCTAGCTACTATTTTCCCTATGCCCCATGCTCCAAAGAATGCTCGGACCAGGTCGAGATTTCTTCCTCATAGAATCGTTCACAGTAGTGGGTGAACTCCTCACGCCTTTGAGACGAAACCTTTCGGTACAAAGTCTGAATGAACTCTCTGGGCAGTTTTACTTTGGTTGATGAGAATACCGAGCTTTCGTTCTTGAGAATCTTCCAGTACTCTAGCCCCGACCAGAGGATAAAGCGAATAAAATAATTGTATGAGTCATTCCCGGGTGGCAAGAGCCTGAAATATTCAATTGCTCGCGGTATATCGTTTTTTAGAACGTCGAAGCACATCCTGTTCAATATCTTCACCTTGTCTTTTTCTTGGTCGAAATAGCTCCGGGGCCAGAAAGATCTCTTCTTGGTAAGTTTATCTTCTTCGTAGTCTCTTATTACGTTGAGTTTTTGTTGGAACAACCCGAAAGAAACACTATTAGCTGCGAGTTTTTCGAAGATTTCATCCGTGATGTTGCTCCCCTTCAACTTCAGAAGGTTGGTCAGATATAGACCTACGGTACCGGCCACATAGTAGCAGTACTCATTGAGGTCAGCACTGGTGTTAATTGGTTTCAGCAAAAAAGCGCACATTCCGCGGGCCATCTCACCGGTCCATTTATTCGCCAAAGTCCTTTCGTCACCAGATAGAGTGCTATAAAGATTTATGGTGTCCTGGTAATTTTTGAAAACAAAGGTTTCCTCTTGGGGAGTAACCTCGAGCATCCGCTCTTGCACTTCAGCGGAGAATCTGCCTTGCTCCAAGCAATGTTGAAAAGTCTCGATTAGCTGAATCTTTTCCTCTGCCGGCAAACCTGTTGAATCTTCAATAGTGTCGATTGTCTTGTTCAGGTTGTATTCAACCATTATGGGGGTTCGGAAACGCTCGTCGAGATTCAAAATGGGGATAGAAAAACTGCGGGATTGATTTATGAGTGATTCCTCATTGGCCTTTAGCCACTCTTGTTTAACGGGGCTGTCTATCACTTAAATCCTCTCCCTTGGAGACCATAAAACAAGCTCTGATGTCTCACCGCTCTGATAATTTTCTGTGGGCCCTTGATCCTGTTGCTCCCTAGTCGGTCCGGGCTTGTACCCCTATATAGGCGGAGCAATGGTTACCAGAATCCGCATATCGCTTCTAGCTCTCAAGCCGTGTGGCTCGGAAATTTCAGAGATCAAAACATCGCCGGGGCCAGCCGGAAGAGTTTCACCATTATCACCCAGGAACTCTCCTTTTCCTTCGAGCACCGCAATGCTCACCTCTCCTTCAATGTCGTGGGAGTGCAAGGGTAACTCCTGTCCCCCTTTGAAGTTAAAGTTTAAAATCTTGAAGTAAGGAGAATCATGGACGAGCAGACGACTGAGTCCGCTGTCCTTGAAACTGTTTTCCTCAAACATGCTCACCTTTTTCATAACCATTGAACCTCCCTCATTCCGCTGATCGGTAAAATTATCCTATTCAGTGCTTTTCTATTTAAACCTAAGTTAAAGTTTTCTTCATTGATCTAAAATAAAAAATAGCAGAAATCCTCAAAAAATCAGTAGAAAAATATTGATGCCCGAGTAAGCTTGCTGGAACCGGCTCCAGTTTGGTAAATTGGCAGAGTATTCTTTTCCCGACCCTTTTCGCCCTTATTGGTGATAACTGATTCACCTGGGGTAATGACCTGAGGAGAAAGGAAGATTTTGATCTCCCCCATCCAGCCAGGAATGATCTCGAGCAAAGAAGTAATGGCCCGTACGTCCATTTCCAGGGCCACACTCAATAATTACATAGGTTTAGACCTCATTCCCTCCCCATCGGTTCGACCACCGGAAGAGCCGGGAGGCCCCACCAAAATCGGATATTTCCCAGAGTGGGTCGTGGAAAGAATTGAAAAAATACAGCAACTCAAAGGTCAAGGCATGCTAATGTCCCAAATTGCAGAGCACTTTATGGGCGAGAAAGCAGAGGCCGCGGCACCTGCCACTGAACCACTCATGTGCCAATGGCTTGACCAGATCTTGTTTCCCGCCATGCTCGTTAGTCGAAGTTGGGAGATCTTAGGCCTGAACAATATGGCTGAGAAACTGCTCGTTGGAGAGAAGATGTCAGTGCTCCAATCTCCAGCAAAACAACGATTTCTGGATCCCTCTTTGATCAGAGAATTAAAGGATCGTTTTGTCAATTGGAGAGAAATTATCCTGCCCCATATTCGGTTGGCAAAAAAAGATCTGGGACCGGAGATTCTTCAACTTTTATACAGCGAGGAAGATGCTCAGCTGCAAAACCAGCTCAGACAATTGTGGAATGAAGCGGAGCTACTGCCACCTCGACCGTTTGACCATCAAAGCCTGTGGGTGAAATATCACCATGGGGGAGTTGAGCAATATGGACTTCTGTCAATGACGTTGCCGGAAGGGACGCTTCTGCTTTATCCACCGGCTAGCTTGCAACTGGATCAGATGATTGATTTACTCACTGGAAAGGAGAAGATACCCAGGCTAATGCTTCTGCGAAAAACGGTCTCTCCGGCACCCTTATGTGTTCTCGCTGCCCGCCTGGAGTCTGAGCTTCATTTGCAAACCGCTCTTCCCCCGTCAGCCTACTTCGATCTGATCAATCAGATAATCCTTGGTTGGCACCGGTGCCTTAGGGAACATGGGGCCACACCCGGCCGCTCGTACCCAGAAGGTACTGTTGGTTTTTTCCTCGAAGAGCCAGAGAGGGAACATGAGCATCTGTTTCAATCCTTGCTGTGTGCCAAGGCTTTGAAAGGTATGATAAGAAAGATCGACGGGGAGTGGAAAAGGAGACAATCCTGGAATAACACCCTGAGGGTCAACATAGGCATCCACTGCGGACGTGACTGGATAGGAATGGTGCCGTCGCCGGCTGCATTCGAGTTCACTGCGGTGGGGGACACCCTGATTGCCGCAGTAGAGCTCAGTGAATTTTCTCAAAAAGGGGCTATCTGGGCCACTAAGGAAGTGATTGAAAATCTCTCTCCCTTTAACCGGGAGCGAGTAGAATTTGGCATTAGGCTTGGGCTCTACGAAGAAGGGTTTGCCAGCCCCGGCCTTTACTCGCCGCTGGCAGCACTGCTCGGTGAGGACGAATTGCAAGGGAAAAGACTTAGAAGCATAGGGGGCCTGGCGGTAACCGAAATCCTAGACGTCCTCACCTAAGGCCGAAACCCTCCTGGTATGGTAGTCTCATCCCGGCCCCGCGCAGATTTTCCTCAGTCGCTTTCATCAGCTGGAGCCTCTTCCTCCTCCTCCACCCCTGCAGTCGTGGTTTCCTCCTCTTTCTCCTCTACGGCGGCAGGCTCACCCTCCTCGAAAGTTTCCAAAACAGCGAGTGCTCCCTGCAGCTCGTCCACGGCGTCCTGCAAGAGATTCTCAGCACCTTGAAACCAGATCAGGTTGGGGTTGGACTTTTCAGTGTGAATTATTCCAGTGCAGGAATCCCTCAGCACATAAAGTTTGGCCACTATGCCTTCAACCCTGTGGTGGACTTTAGCATGGCTGGCCATTAGCTACCCTCCTCCAGAGCTGAAAGCGCCTTTTGCAGTTCATCCACCCCCTCCTGCAACATGGCCTCGGCGCCCTGAAACCAGATCGAATTGGGATTAGTCCCTTCCTTATGGATCACTCCTGTGCAGGAATCTCTTAAGACGCAGAGTTTTGCCAAGATACTCTCAATCTTGTCATAAACTTCACCGTGGTTGCTCATTAACTACCCTCCTCTAGAGAGCGGAGTGCCGTTTGCAGCCCATCCACCGCCTCTGTCAAAATAGTCTCAGCACCCTGAAACCAGATCAGGTTGGAAGTGGAATCTCCCTTATGTATAACACCTGTGCAAGAATCCCTCAAGACAAAGAGTTTTGCCAAAATCAACTCTACTTTGTCATATACTCCACCATTGCCAGCCATCTTTTCACCTCCTCCGTTTTTACCCTTCGACGGTAAATGTTGCCGCCATTGATTCAACCATTTCATTTCAACCGCTCAGCAAGTTCCACGGCTTCCTCAACCAATCTTCGAAGCTGAACTAACTCGAATGGCTTAACTATGAGAAAATCAATATTGGAGTCTCCAAATCTTTCTTGATAAAACTCAACAGCTAGAGTTGCCATCATTGCTATTGGTGTCATTTGATCTATCTCTGCCAACTCATCGACGAATCTCCTGACATCAAGGTCCGGCAGACCCTGATCGAAAATTACCAGGTCGTATTTGCGACTAGAAAATTCTCTGAGACAGTCATGCTCGTTACTCACGGCTGTGACCTTAAAGCCGAGATTTGTGAGCATCTCTTCGACTAGTTCTCTCTCAGTTGAGTGTTTGTCCCATAACAGTATTTCTGTCTTCTTGGCATCTCGCAAAGTAGTGTCTCTTCCTGATGCATTCCGGGTTCAGTCAAGCTTCCTAACCTTTCGCAGCGCTATGTCTAGTAGGACAAGGCCGTCTAAATCAACTGTTTTGTATTGGCGAAGGCTTCTCAGGTCCTGTAATGTCATGCTCAGGGATTGCAATTGTTCTTTGATTATTTCCAATTTTTTCCTTGTGGCCCCATCTTCTACCTTGGAGAGCAACAGATCGACGTGTCCGATTACTATTGTCAGCGGTTGGCTGAACAGATGTGCCACTGTGGCCGCCGCAGTTAGGGCTCCTCGCAGCCTCTCTTGGTCGACCTTTCCCCAGCCGGCCCGTCTGTCCTTGCTGGTTCTCCTCTCAGTACCACTGCGTCTGTCCCTTCCAGAGCGTCTATTAGTATCGCTCCTTCTGTCCTTTCCCCTACGTCGATCTCCTTGGGTTTCAAATTCATCTGTCATCAGACCACCTTAAGTGTATTCCCAGCGGTTAGAGCAGAATATGTGCCAAACTCAAGGCAGCGGCTGTAAGCAGAAGAGGCAGAGGATGCGCAAGCCTATCTTTTATTATATTATCATCTACTTAATTGCTGAAGGGAAAGAAGTTCTTGAAGATGTGGAAGGGTAAGGTTAAACAGACAGGGAAAATTAATATTATCTGAAACAACCTTGGATTGGCTGGAGTCCAGGGCGAATGCTTGATATCCAACAGATCGATTAGCCCTGGTCTTACTACCAAATTTTTCTAGCCTCCAATCATTCGCCACTTTCTGCCGAAAGCCCTGTTCCACCAACCCATCTTTTTCAGCCGCCTGAGTTCTTCTTCCATCATGTGCAATTTGGCCGTGACCTGCTGCAGCTCCTTTTCTCTATCGTTTAGCACGCTTTTTACTTGCACCATACTGTCTTTGTAAACAACTAGATTCCGGTTTTCCAACTCGAGTCGTCCCACGCGAGTCAGAATTTCCTCATAGTGGCTTCTATCAACGGTGACAGTAGTCCCATCACCCTCCCTAGATTTAACCTTGGTAACCACGACATGCTTACTCTCGGGTATCCTCGCCTTCGGGGTGATCACTGTCGAATCTTCCCTTGTCTCGAGCAGCCGATTGATCTCGTCGGTTAAAATATAAACTGTAGACCCCTCTTTAATTCGTGACAACTTACCATTGTTTAGATATTGCACTATGGTACCCTTTGACACTCCCAGGGCCTTGGCCGCCACTTTAATGCTCACTTTTTCTTCTGAAGATGCTTTCTTCATAAATCACTCCCAGTCTGCAAACTTTATCAAATCTTGTCTATCCCCGCCCCCTGCTACCAGTCTCGGACGAA
>JARRNM010000198.1:0-6182 GCA_037384945.1 Deltaproteobacteria bacterium | reverse complement strand
GGATGGATCACTGATATTGGCTTAATGTATGTGAAGGTAGCCACCCGAGACGGAGTATTACATCTCATACCCAATGAAACCTTTGTGACCCAAGAAATAGAAAATCTATCTTACGACGATAACCTCGTACGCTTACACATACCGTTCGGTATTTCCTATGGTTCTGATTTGAAAATGGCAACCACCCTTGCCGTGACAGCCGCCATGAGCATCGGTCGTGTTTTAAAAACTCCTCAACCAAAATGCCTCGTAAGGGAATTTGGTGAGAGTACAGTCAATCTGGAGTTGCGGGTGTGGATAAATGATCCAAAAAACGGGATTGGCAATGTAAAGGATGCGGTTTTCTTGGCGGTTTGGGACAGCTTTCATGCCAATGGGATCGAAATCGCCTTTCCTCAGCGCGACCTGCATATCAAAAGCGCGGTGCCGCTACAAATATCCAGAGATAGTCAACACCCGGTTGAGAAAGATTCCCTGGAAGTTAGCGGCAATAGCGGGAAGTTGCCGGAGTGAGTCATTTGGAGTAGGGTCGGGCCAAGCTAATTGGCTGATTTTCAATGAAAGGATGTTTAAATAAGAGCTTATTTTGAGAGAGAGCCTCTCATCATTTGCGCACTCGTTGGCCTAACACAAATTCAAGTTTCAGCGTTATACATTGAAATTCTCTACCAGGCTCATGTGATTTCAATTAACATCTTTCTGACATTTTTGTCGCCCACCCCCGGTGATTCCACCCTTGGTTTTCCTGCTTGACCTTCTTGTTGAGAATTTTGCACAATCTGGTTTGAGTAGAGACTTTGGTTGCTTGGATGGGAATTGTTGACATGATTGATGAAGAAAGACTATCTGAAGTAGTTTCTGAAGATTTGAACGTGAGATTAGTTGAGCCACACATCTACTCAGTCTATTCACCCGGTGAGGATATCAACCTTTCTTATGACAAGAAATTTGGAGCCTTTTACGACTTGGTGGGATGTAATCGTTTATACAACCGTTTTGTGTGGGGATACTCAACCGCTGAATATCATTCCCTGTGCCTTGATGCCCTCAGATCATCAAAGGATGGATGGGTATTGGACGCTGGATGCGGCTCTTTAGCCTTCACCGCAAAAACATACATCAACTATTCCGAGCGTTCTGTTGTCTTGTTAGACCTGTCTATGCAATTACTGATGTTAGCCAAATCAAGATTGGTTAAACTGAACGGCAGAGTTCCTGCCAATATGGTCTTCTTACACGGAGACGCGCTTCAGCTGCCATTCAAGCCAAAAAGCTTTGGCACTATTATCTCACTGAATCTATTACACGTCTTTGAAGATGAAGATGTAAAGAGGGTGCTGCAAGGGCTAAAGAAAGTATTGTTGGACGGAGGTACAATTTCCTTTACTACCCTGGTAGAGAACAATAGATTTGCCGACAAATATCTCCACATGTGGGGTAAGGCCGG
Organism: Deltaproteobacteria bacterium; assembly: GCA_037384945.1. Lineage (GTDB taxonomy): Bacteria > Desulfobacterota > Syntrophobacteria > BM002 > BM002 > BM002. The sequence goes on along the minus strand of JARRNM010000198.1, from coordinate 4,735 downwards.
TGAACTAGTCCCCAGAAGGGCAAACCAGCTTTTCTCATTATTTGACGCGCTAGGTATGGCTATCGAATACCGTATCGAGGGCAACTTAGCATTTATTTACTGCAGATGAGCCAACCTGTTTATCTAGACGAAAGCCACCCAACAGAACACTTAACAAGGAGTGGCAAATCGCTAACCGTCTTTGCCAGCCACTTAGCGCCGTAGTCAGGCTCATGACCCCATTGGTAGAGTAAGAGGTAGGAGGGAAGAACAATGCTGATCAAACATCGTGATTTTGAACCTGTGGTCGATTCCTCCGTATTCGTGGCACCAACCGCTGTTCTTGTTGGAAGAGTGCATATCGCTCAGCGATGCAGACTAATGTACGGAGCTGTGTTGGACTCGGAGGGTTCAAAGGTGGAGATTGGTGAATGCACAATCATCTGTGAAAATGCTGTCATCAGGGCAACTGCATCTGGAGATGTGGACCATCCAGTAGTAATAGGCGATCATGTTTTCATCTCACCACATGCAACCCTTTTGGGCTGCACAGTAGAGTCCTGTTCTTATATAGCAACCGGCGCAACTGTTTTGCACGGGGCAACCACTCATTCCGGAGCCGTAGTGGCGGTTGGGGCACTTGTTCATGCCGGCACGGTAGTTCCTCGGGAGTTCTTTGTGCCTCCAAACACAGTTGCAATTGGAGATCCTGTCAAGCTGTATGGCCCGGGCGAGAAAGATGATCTGACTAATGCCATAAAATCCATAGGGTTCGCTGGGATCGCATTCGGTATTGATGCCCGTGGAAAAGATCGCCATTCGATTTACAGGCAGGTTACAGAGGTAAGATCTGAGGAGTTTGAAACTCATCTGAAGGATGTTGTTCTCTAGCGTCAAAGGTCGAACCACTCGCTGCAGCCGGACGGGGCAAGCAGTAAAGGGGTCAAGTCTGCTCTTGACTCTTAATGCGCATTTGATCTAGGTTTCTGGTATGACCAGGCCATTGAGAATAGCGTATAAAGATGCATGGTACCATGTGATGAACCGCGGTCGGAGAGGTGAGGCTATCTTTGCGGGTAAGGATGATTACCTCCAGTTTATAGATCTGCTAAAGGAAACCGTGGCATTATGGAATTTACGGATTGCCGCCTACTGTTTGATGGAGAACCATTATCATCTTCATGTTCAGACACCAGATGCCAATATCTCCAGATGCATGCGTCACATTAATGGTGTTTACACGTAGCGATTCAACCGCCGACATGGCTGTGATGGGCAGTTGTTTCGCGGCCGATACAAGGCGATTCTGGTTGACGCTGACAGCTACCTGTTGCACCTGGTCAGGTATATTCACCGAAATCCCCTGAGGGCTGGTTTGACCGATAAGCTGGACAGATATGTGTGGAGTAGCCATAAAGGCTATATTTCCAGAGCGAAGAAATGGGATTGGCTCGGCAAGGAGTTCGTGCTTTCCATGTTCTCGGAGGGCAAGACCGAGGGGATAAGAATCTACCGCCATTTTGTTGCAATGGAAGATTCGGAGGAAATTACTAAAGTATTTGAAAAGAAAAGATGGCCATCGGCTTTGGGCACAGAGGATTTTGTCAATTCAATTCGGGAGAGATTCTTTCTGCCCAAGGCTGATGATGAAGTTTGCCAGTCAAAGGAACTGGCACCTGATTCCGATCAAATCAAAAAGGCTGTGTGTCAAAGTTACCGTATCAACGAAGCGGAGCTCATGGTATCCAGAAGAGGGGTTTTCAACGAGCCAAGGAATGTGGCGATCTACCTGATGCGGTGGGTGCGAGGTGACAGTTTGAACCAGATCGCTAGACAGTTTCAGATTGGCAAATATAGTTCAGTAAGCAACGTAATTGAGAGAATGAAAACTTTGCTTGCCAAGGATCGCAAATTGAGGGTGAGGGTTGAAAATCTAAGCTCACAGCTAATTTAGGGTCAAGAGCAGACTTGACCCCTCTATATTACTGAATGCGGTCTTTTGCGGAGTCACTCACCGCAGCAAATAGATCCTCTCATCTGCTGTTAGTCGGCTAATATCACCTAGTTCATCGAAACTGTGACCTTCGAGAGCCTACCGCCGTACCTTGAGACTGCCATTTGAGGACTGGCCACGACTTTCCATCCCTCCATCCATGCCCGCTTAGCCGAATTTAGATTTTATTTTGATCTACCTTGAGAACAACTTTCGATTACAGCAAACACCTTATTTACTAGAGATCAAGACTGGGATAGCGTTAATTTATTTTAGGTGATTCACAGTCCGGCAATGAGAGTCTTGCCTCGTTAGATCAGTTTCTCAGCCGCTGACTGCTGGAGATTAAGGGAAACAAGAGGTCTCAAGGACAGAAAGGCACCGTCATGAAAAGGAGGACACAGATATGACAACTCCCGCCACGCAACCCATGGCAGTTCACGGAGACAAGAGCATCAGTGCTTACGGGCCGGCTCGCTCGACGATCAAAGGAACCCCGCTGAGCCCTGATGAGCTCCGCAAAATCGACTCATACTGGCAGGTCAGCCTCTATCTGTGCATGGGCATGCTGTACCTCAAAGGCAACCCATTGCTCAGGGAGCCCCTCAAAGCGGAGCATTTAAAGCCGCGGCTCCTGGGCCACTGGGGCTCGGACGCCGGCCAGTGTTTCACCTACATCCATTTCAACCGCTTGATCAACAAATACGACCTCAAGGCGATTTACATCTCCGGCCCGGGTCATGGAGCGCCGTCAGTGCTGTCCCAGGCGTACCTCGAGGGGACCTACTCGGAGATATACCCTGACAAGAGTGAAGACCTGGCAGGAATGCAGCGCTTCTTCAAGCAGTTCTCCTTCCCGGGGGGCATCGGTAGCCACGCAACCCCCGAGACGCCCGGCAGTCTCCACGAAGGGGGCGAGTTAGGTTACAGCATTTCCCACGCCTTTGGCACGGTCTTCGACCATCCGGACCTGATCACCCTGGTGATGGTGGGTGACGGTGAGTCCGAGACCGGACCACTGGCCACGAGCTGGCACAGCAACAAGTTCCTCAACCCCATCACCGATGGCGCGGTGCTCCCGGTTCTCCATCTCAACGGCTATAAGATCAACAACCCCACCATCCTGGCCCGCATCAGTCACGAGGAGTTGGAGGCCCTGTTCGTCGGCTACGGATACACGCCTTATTTTGTGGAGGGCAGCGATCACGACAGTATGCATCAGGCGATGGCCGCCACCATGGAGCACTGCGTCACGGAAATCCGCAAGTTCCAGGAAGAGGCGCGGCAGACCGGCAAAGCCTTCCGGCCGCGCTGGCCGATGATCATCCTTCGCAGTCCCAAGGGCTGGACGGCGCCCCGTGAGGTGGACGGGCATTACCTGGAAGGGTTCTGGCGCGCCCATCAAATCCCGCTTACGGACGTCGCCGCCAACCAGGCCCACCTGAAACTGCTGGAATCATGGATGCACAACTACAAGCCGGAGGAACGATTTGACGAGCAGGGCCGTTTGATCCCCGAATTGCAGGCCTTGGCACCCAAGGGGGACCGCCGCATGAGCGCCAACCCGGTGACCAACGGCGGCCGGCTGCGTCGGCCTCTGGACATGCCCGACTTCCGCAAATTCGCCGTCGAGGTCAAGGAACCGGGAGTAACCGTGGCCGGCAATGTCCCGACTCTGGGAGATTTTCTGCGGGAAGTGATGCGGCTGAACATGCAAAACTTTCGTGTTTTCGGGCCGGACGAGACCCAATCCAACAAGCTGCAGGCCGTCTATGAAGTCGCCAAGAAAGTCTGGCTGGGAGAGTATTTCCCGGAAGACGCCGACGGCGGGGAACTGGCCCCTCAAGGCCGGGTCATGGAGATGCTCAGCGAGCACACGGTGGAAGGGTGGCTGGAAGGATACATCCTGAGCGGCCGGCATGGTTTCATCAACAGCTACGAGCCCTTCGTCCACGTCATCGATTCGATGTTCAACCAGCACGCCAAGTGGCTCGAAAAGTGCAACGAACTGACTTGGCGGGCCAAGCTGGCATCGCTCAACCTGCTGATCACGGCGCTGGTCTGGCGGCAGGACCACAACGGTTTCACGCATCAGGATCCCGGTTTTCTCGACGTGGTCGCCAACAAGAGCCCCGGCGTGGTGCGCATCTATCTGCCGCCCGACGCCAACTGCCTGCTATCCGTCGCCGACCACTGCCTGCGCAGTATCAACTATGTCAATGTCATCGTCGCGGATAAACAGTTTCACCTGCAGTATCTGGACATGGATGCGGCCGTTGCCCACTGCACGAAGGGCGCCGGCATCTGGGACTGGGCCGGCAACGACCAGCAGACCCGGCCCGATGTGGTCATGGCCAGCTGCGGCGACGTGCCGACCATGGAGTCCCTGGCCGCCACCGCCCTGCTCCGACAGCACCTGCCGGACATAAAGGTCCGGTTTGTGAACATTGTGGACCTGTTCAGGCTGGTGCCGTATACCGAACACCCCCACGGGATGACGGATCGGGAGTTCGAAGCCCTCTTTACTTCGACCAAGCCGGTGATCTTTAACTTCCACTCTTACCCCTGGTTGATTCATCGATTAACCTATCGTCGACCCGGCCAGCACAATATTCATGTGCGCGGTTACAAAGAGAAGGGAAACATCAATACGCCACTGGAACTGGCATCTGCAGAGGGATTCTAGTCGCCGCCCGGCGTGGTCCAACTCTGACCAGTGGCTGCCAGATTCCACGTCGCCGACGCCTCATCCCACGCCGTCGT
>JARRNM010000197.1:0-6192 GCA_037384945.1 Deltaproteobacteria bacterium | reverse complement strand
CTGAAAAATTGCCCCTGCTTTGGGCTCTCCTCAGGACCGGCCAGGAGTGGCTAAGGAGCAACCGCTTGAAATACTTGGTCCTGCCCATGGTTGATAAGTTCTTCATATCATCCAAACGGGACCAGGACCTCGAGTATCTGCCTTCCTTGGTCAAGCTGATCCATCACTTCGACCACACCCCTTTGTTTTTGTTTTTCGACGATACATCTAGAGCGTCACAACCAAGTCTGCAACTGGCAATCGACCGTTGGGGTGAAAGCTATCCTTTTCTGGGACTAGGTGTTTTTGCCAGCAAAAGACATCCCTCCCCATCCAACCTCGAGACAATCCTTGACAACTCTTCCAAGCTCAATCTTTTTGCCCTGCGCCCGCTGACTCAAGTGCACAATCCGCTCGCTTTCGATCTCTTGCTGGCTCAAAGACCAGCAGAATTCCTCAGTCCGAAGTATTACGACTCCGCCTGGAAAGACAATCTCCCCTTTCTCTATCAAGGCACTCAGGTGGCACCCTTCTCTGGGAAAGTGGAACAGTCCGAGAGATTCTCTCCCTTTTTGGTCACTTCGGCGGGACCAATGCTTTTCGGCACTTTTTATCGTTTGAAGCTCCGCCGGCTTGCCTTGGAGCACCTTGGTTTCATTGAAGAAGGAAGTCAACCCCAGAGTGATCCCTCTCCACTTGAATCAGTGTGGAGCGAGTACTGTGATCTGGCAAATCTCCTCTAGCAGCTAGTCAATTAGAGAATTAGAAAATTAGAAAATTAGTCAAGTAACTGATCGTTCACCGTTTACCGTTTACGATTTGACCAATTAACTAATTCTCTAATCGACTAATTTACTAATTTTCGGCTTGAACGGCTTCTACGATTTCTACGACTTTTACGATTTGAACGGCTTGAGCTATTGACCCCTAGCGCTCTGCGCTTGGCGCTATACTGGCTTTTCGCCCTACCATCCTTGGCGCTGCGGCTGTTTGCTTTCGATGTGGAGATTTGCTGCCCAATATCCCGCAGGGTTTCCTACGTCGAAGCCATTGCCCTCAAGTACTACTGCGTTCAATCCCTGATCCCTGAGGATGGCCTGGATAACCGGAATATCATCCAGTTCATCTCGAGCATGAGGTCGGCATTGTTCGATGTAATCAAAAAAGTGCGGCAGAAATACGCTTCCACCAAAATTTTTGAGCATTTGTGCTCCGGAAGGGATAGACAGAGGGTCGACCCTCTTGTCAGAGAAGTGAGAGACTTTCCTAAATCTCGGGCTGCTACCAGGAATCATTTCAGTCTCAAGGATGCCCACATTGCCAAAACGAGAGGCTTCTTCCATTTTTAAACTTATGGCCCCTATGATGTCTCGACCTTCCTTTGAAAAAAATGGTATCATTTGGCTCACCACCGGAAGGCCGTCGAGCAAAATGTTGTCCGGCATAATCAAAGCAAAGGGTTCGTTGCCTACAAATTCCCGGCAAAGACTTATGGCTTCTGCCAAGCCGGTTGGCTCGGGTTGGACAAAAAAGCTGAAACTGCAGGCCTTAAAAAGAACTCTCAAATGAGCAGATGACAAGGGGGCAAGGAATTCAGGCGGGTCTCCCAGGAGAAATTGACGGATACTCTCCTTGGCTGGGCTGAGGACCACGGCTATCTGACGAACGCCGCTGGCGGCCAGATTCTCTATGGCATGAGCGATTAAGGGCTTCGCCGCCACGGTCAAAAGTTCTTTTGGCAAGTCTCCAGTAATTGCCTTCACTCTCGTGCCCAAGCCGGCGGCTGGTATTATGGCTTTACTTACGGTCGTAAAGGACACGATAACACTCCATCTCGATGTCACCCAGCAAAATCCTGTAGGTATCCTCTCCGATTGTATCCATTGGTTCCCATTTGTCCCGGAACAAAGGTTTTTCCTCGAGAAACATCGTCAAGGTAAGCTCGGTCTTGCTCCGGGACAGTGGTTTAAGGTCCGCCTCCACTCTGGTTCTGTAACCTTGATCTTCCAGCCACTCTGTTTCAAGGTGTAGTTCATTGCTCTCCTCTGCCGCCAGGGTAAAATTTCTCTTTTCCAGCACCTTCTGCACCGCTTCTCTGACAACCTCAAGCTTCATCCTAAGGACCTTCTTCTGCGGTCGGTTGGTTGTCATTTCCTGCTTATGTGATATTGGCGTGGAACAGTGAGCCAAGAGAACAATCATGCCCACGAGAAACAAAAGCAGCTGCCGGAGATTGCAGCCAAAATTGGTATCATATTCCTGTACCTTACTGGGATTTTGCGTTGACAAATGGTCCATGGCTAATCTACCTTAATCTGCGGGCAGTTTTGACCCGTGAGGAGGGTTAAATGGAGTATGCCACAGCTCGCAACCGCATGGTGGATAGCCAGCTCATCAGCCGCGGCATTAAAGATACCCGCGTTCTGGACACCATGCGAAAGGTGCCCCGCCACCGTTTCGTCGAAGAAGCCCTCTTCAGCCAAGCATACAATGATCATCCTCTTCCCATTGGCGAGAAACAAACGATCTCCCAGCCTTACATGGTTGCCCTGATGACCGAAGCTCTGGAGCTGCAGGGGTCCGAAAGAGTCCTGGAAATCGGCACGGGCTCTGGCTACCAGACGGCAATCCTAGCAGAACTCGCTGAGAAAATCTATTCCATTGAACGTATCCGCACTCTCACAAGCAGGGCGCAGCGCATTCTGGACGATCTGGGTTACTTCAACGTGGTCCTTAAGGTGGGAGACGGCTCTCTCGGCCTGAAGGAGGAAGCACCGTTTGATGCAATCATAGTAACTGCAGGATCTCCGGATGTTCCGCAACCCTTAGTGGACCAACTGGCTATGGGGGGAAGGTTGGTCGTCCCCGTGGGAGATCGTTATACCCAAAGTCTTATCAAAATTGCCCGAGTAAAGGAAGGAATTACCAAAACTGATCTTGGTGGTTGCCGCTTTGTCAATTTATTGGGCACGCACGGTTGGAAGGAGTAAGTTCTTATGAGCCAGTCTCCACCAATTATTGCAGTTATCGGTGCTGGTCAGTGTGAGAACTCCATTTATCAGCTTGCTTTTCAGGTTGGCGAAGAGATTGCCAAACGCGGTGCAATCCTAGTTTGCGGCGGTTTGGGTGGAGTCATGGAAGCTGCCGCCAAAGGTGCATCCATGGCTGGCGGCATCACGGTTGGCATATTACCAGGGCCCTCATCCAATAGTGCTAATCCATTCATCATGATACCGGTTGCTACGGATATGGGCCAGGCTCGGAATGTAATTATAGCTCACACCGCCGACGCCCTGGTGGCAGTTGCGGGCGGCGCCGGCACCCTGTCTGAAATCGGCCACGGCCTGAAGATCGGCAAACCGATCGTCGGCCTCAAAACAATTCCTCATCTTCGCGGTGTTCATTACGTTGACACCGCTCCAGAGGCAATCGCCCGTATTTTTGAACTCATTTAATCCCCCCTTCAATACCCAGGCCTGTGGAGCACCCAGCTTACGATTCCCTTCCCCAGGGAAGGATGTTCTCCCGTGTCCGCAAATAACGTCCACCTTATCGGCAAGGTCAACTTTATCAGCAGCCGAATGTGGAGCGCTTTGCTCTTGTGCTGATGTCTCTTCTGTCGTTCCAGGCTCATCCGCGGCTGAGTCAGTTCTGGCCCAGCTGTGGCCAGCAGCCTTTGCCCGAAGACAGGGGAAGCTGCCAAACAACGAGCATCTGAGCAACCGATCTTCACCCTCTCAGCCTTGCGAGGGTCTGCATGAAGATATGGTGCACACTAAACAGGAATCCTGCCAATAAATGGAGCGAATCATGCGCGTTGTGGAGTAGCTTCCCCGTGGCCGATGTTTCTAAATTATTTTTGGAGAAACTCCTGATTGGACATTGTGGATTGCAGATCGGAGATTTTAGATTTAAGATTAAGAACTTTAAATGTTCTATCAAGGAGCCAAGCGATGCTGGTTAATGATTTCCCGCCTGACATTCAGCCCCATCTCCTTCCACAGCCTTCAGGTCATTTGATCTATCGCTGCCTGAAGTGCGAAGAAAGCTTTCCCATTAAGTCGCTACTCTACACTTGCCCGGGGTGCAAAAGCGTACTCTTGCTGGAAGACCTTCAATGGGAACGGTTGAAAAACTTCAGCGGTTCCTTTTGGAGGAGGTTGTTTGATTACCGCAAAATGCTCAATCATCCAGCCTTGAAAGGAATTTTCCTCTTCTACGAGATAATTGCCCCAGTAATACCCCTGGAAGACATTATTTATCTGGGGGAGGGGCATACCCCGGTAGTTCGAGCAAACGATGGCCTGAGAGATTGGGTGGGTGTCGATTTTTATTTCAAAAATGACGGACAAAACCCGAGCGCATCTTTTAAGGACAGAGGCATGGCATGTGCCTTGAGTTATTTGCATTATGTTGTGGGCAGTCAAAACTTGACCGAGGTGCTATCCATATGTGCCTCCACTGGAGATACCTCAGCTGCAGCGGCTCTATACTCTGCCTATATGAGCAACAAGGTTAAATCAGCGGTCCTCCTACCGCACAGAAAGGTAACACCTCAACAAATCTCTCAGCCCCTGGGAAGCGGCGCACGGGTCTTCGAAATCCCTGGGGTATTCGACGACTGTATGAAGGTAGTGGAGCATCTTGCTGATAATTACCATGTGGCACTGCTCAATTCAAAGAACGCCTGGCGCATCCTAGGGCAGGAGTCATATTCCTTTGAAGTGGCTCAGGCTTTTGACTATGACCTGGCAAACAAGGTGATTGTAGTGCCCATTGGTAATGCTGGCAATATTACCGCAATAATGGGGGGTTTTCTAAAACTGCTGGATCTTGGAGTGATAGATGCTCCACCCAAGATTATCGGCGTCCAGTCGGAGCATGCCGACCCGGTCTATAGGTACTACCGTGAGTCCGACCCCAGTAAGAGGATATTTCGTCCCGTCACTGTCAGACCCAGTGTGGCCCAAGCAGCCATGATAGGGAATCCCGTTTCCATGCCCAGAGTGATACGTTTGGTTGAGGCTTACGAACAGGAGGAGGGAAGTCCCGTGGTCTTTGTAGTCCAGGTAGGTGAGCAGGAGATTATGGACTGCCAACTAATCGCCAACCGAAATGGTCACATTGCTTGCACTCAAGGGGGAGAATGTCTGGCTGGTTTGCTTAGGGCCCGGCAAGAAGGGATTGTATCCGAGGGAGAGGTCGCGGTGCTTGATGCCACGGCTCACGCTCTCAAATTTGCCGGTTTCCAAGAGAACTACTTTGCCGATAATTTGAACGCAGCTTATGAAATTGTGCCCAAGGATGAATTGAGGAATTTCCCCATTTTGGTTGAAGCTCCAGGAGTGAAAAGGATGCCGGCACCGGGGAAACCCTTACCTGAAAAGGAGTTTCGGACCTTCGTCGAGGCCACCGCGAGGGAAATAGCCCGCAAACTCAGCCTGAAAGAGAAAGGGTAGTGATAGTCGATGAACTTTAGCATGGGGCAGGGAGCGTAGAGGCTGAGGCGAGACGGGAGGTCGGGCGAGACGTGCGAGACGGGGAAAGACGACAGAGGTCGGAGGACAGAAGGTCAATAAGGAAATTAGAAAATTAGTCGATTAGAAAATTAGGTAATGCGTTGAGCTGTGGACATTTAATGGTGAATGGTAATGGGTAAATAGTAATCAGTAAGTAGCTGACTCTTCTCACTAATTTTCCAATTTTCTAATTCTCTAATTGACTACCCACTGGCTGTGAGCTGAATTGACGACGTCTATTATTTCTACTATTTCTGCGATTTTGACGAATTACCTAATTCCCTAATTCTCCAATCAACTAATTAACCATTTCTAGGACTTGGCAGCCTTCTTCCAGCGATCTGCAGGGTTCACGTGGTACTGCCGCATTTGATTGGCATCCTGGGCTTCGAATATAATGCCGTGGAGGTTAAGTTCCTTCAGAGCACTGACCAGCGCCTCGGGCTTGTCATTCCAAAATGTTCTCACGGACTCGATAGTAATTGGTGCCCTACTTTCCGCCAGATTGCATATTAGGATATAGGCCGAAGTAGCTTCCACAGACAAATTCAACTTAAAAATCTTCCGATCCATGACCTAAGAGCTCCTTGTTCTTTGCCAGGTCCCTGAGACTATAATAATATCGGACGAATCACAAGGGAAGAGTTTCCCACCCTCTAATGTTTAACACTCTAAATCCTTTCACGGTTTTTTG
>JARRNM010000196.1:0-8626 GCA_037384945.1 Deltaproteobacteria bacterium | reverse complement strand
AATATCTCAGGAAAAAAACTTAGGAAGACTCCAGGCGAAGATTAAGGCCGAAACAGGGATGCCAATAGATGTAGTAGTTTAGTCGGGATCTAAGTCGTATATGGTGGTTGGTTGGCTGTCTGGTTAACCTTCCATGGCCCACCTGATGTTCATCTCGACGCCGTTGCGTTCAAAGAAAATCTTTAGAATTCGGGCAGTGGCACCCCAGATGCGATAGTTATCATAGGAGACGAAGTAAGCCTCGAAATTCTGGTCAGCTTTCTGGTAGGACCGTCGAGACCAGTGTTGGTCATCTGCAAGGAAATGCAAGGGGACAGTCAAAATCTCCGCCACCTCACTGACGTTGGGCTTAAAACCATAAGGATAGGGAATGAGACCCACAAAGGCGTGCACTTGGAAGCCTGTAGTGACGGTGGCAATGGGATCCAGCGCTCCCAAGATCTCCACATCTTCTGGTTTTAGACCGATTTCCTCCTGCGCCTCTCTCAGGGCAGTGGCCAGGAGGTTCTCGTCATGGGAGTCGTGCACTCCGCCCGGAAAAGAAATCTGGCCTTTGTGGACCTTGACCGTCTGAGTCCTTTTGGTGAAAAGGACGTGCAGCTCCTGCTCCTTGAACAACAATGGGAAGAGTACCGCGGCAACTGTCAGATTTTCTGAGACCGAAGACGCTCGGGGTTCAAGAATCAGGTTGTGGCGTATTCTCTCCAGCTTCATGACCAGGGAATTGTAAACCATAAGAACCAGCCCCGCAACAGATTGTAGATTTGAGATTGAAGATTTTTGGTCCTTGTGAGGTTAAGACTATCAAATTCTACAATCTGCAACCCGAAATCTAAAATCTGCAATCTGTAAGGGGGCTCGTCAGTCGGAATTGACTTCCACCAGGACCTCCTGGTTGCCGCCGTTGTTTTTGGCGAGATAGAGGGCTTGGTCGGCTTTTCTGATCAGGTTATCCAGGTCTTGTTCCAGATTCTTGCTGGAGTTTTTCAGTTTGGCTATGCCGATGCTCAGGCTAGTGGGGTGCAGATTTTTTTCATTATATTCTCTACAAAATCTCTCTGCCACCATGAGAGCCTGCCGAGGATTAGCGTGGAGTATAGTGACGGCAAACTCGTCACCTCCATAGCGATAGCCAGAATCCACATTCATACGAATGTTGCGGGATATTATCTGCGCCAGCTCTTTGAGGAGCCTGTCTCCCTGTTGATGACCGTATTTGTCGTTATAAATCTTGAAATTGTCTATATCGATGAGAAGTAAATAAAGATCGTAACGTTGTCGGGAAGCACGAATCGCCTCTTTTATCAGGTTCTCATCCAGATATCGCCGATTGTATAATCCGGTTAGGGCGTCACAGGTGGATAGCCGCCGCAGCTCAAATCTCATTTTTCGTTCACGGACGAGCCGTCTTATCTTTGCCTCAAACTCGTTCATATTAATTGGTTTAGAGATAAAATCACTTGCTCCCAGGGCAATGATGTCGGTGTAGTTGTACTCTGTCTGGAATCCCGTGATGGCAATCACATCTGTATCACTGTATTCTGCGGCAATCCGCTTAATCAAACCTATGCCGTTCAACCGGGGCATATTGATATCGGTAATAACGATGTCAAATTTTTCTTCTGCCATTTTTTCCAGGGCATCCATACCGTCCACTGCTGTTACACTAATGAGGCCCATGTCGCTAATCAACTCGTGCAGCAAGTCCCGCAAATCCCCATCGTCGTCCACTGAGAGCACAGATTGTCGATCTCGATCTTCTCTATTCATGCTCAAGTCGTTCAAACCGTTGAAGTCGTTAAAATCGTTGAAACCGTAAAGTTCGTAGAAGTCGTCAATTAGAAAATTAGTTAATTCGTTAGACTCATAAATGGTAGACTGTAAACAATTTGACCAATTCTCTAATTTCCTAATTCTCTAATTATCTTAATCTGACCTCTAACCTCTAGTCCTCGTCTCGCCCGACCTCCCGTCTCGCTCGTCTCGCTGTTTTTCTGCGACGGACCACGTACTACGGACGCGCAGCTAAGGGGCCGGACTGGAGTCACCTCCTTTGGGAGAAGATTTTTCACTCACGGGTGGATCTACCTCTGAGGACCAGTCCCAGGGGGAGAGAAATTCAAAGATTTGCCGGTAAGGGGGCAGGGGCTCCTTTTTAAGGTTATCTTCAGCATTTTTTGTCTTCATAATGGCTTCCACTTCACCCAAACTCTTGGTCTTCATATCGATTATCTGCGGGGTGATCAGCAAAACCAGCTCGACTTTATCAGTGGTTCGACCACGCTGTCCAAAGAGAATACCCAAAACGGGAATGTTGCCCAAGCACGGCACTTCGTTCCTCGTTTTGGTCAAGTTGTCCTGGATGAGACCACCAATCAAGACTGTTTCCCCGCTCTTGGCCAGCAGCCAGGTCTCAACAAAGGCAGTCCTGGTTACCGGGATTCCCTCCTCCAGTTGGGCTGAAGTGACGCTTGGTTTCACATTGAGCAACACATTACCGTCATCACCAATGAAGGGAACTATTTCCAGGACTATACCCGTGTCGATGAATTGTACGGTCTGGGTCGAGACCCCCAGATTGGTAGTGGTTACGGTGTAGCCCTGTTGCCCTCCCACCTGCACTTTGGCGGGCTGGCCGTGGATGGCAAGAACCTTGGGGGTGGAGAGAGTGCTGACCTTGGTCTTTTGTTGGAGGGCATCGATGGCAGCCGCAAACACACGAGAGCCGGAACCAGTCAGAATGTTGAAAAAAAGCCCAGTGCCCTCTTCCGGTACCGGAGAGACGGATTCACCCTTGGGTACCACTTGCGGCAACACTGAGTTACTGAAACTCGAGGTGCTGACATTCGCATCCCCCAATACCGCAGCCCAGTCAACGCCGAGGGACATGTCATCGGTAAGGTTTATCTCTAAGATCTTGGCCTCGATCATCACCTCCTTAGGCACCGTGTCGCAATTAGCAATGATTGTCTGTATCTTCTTGATGGTTTCCGGGGTGTCCTCCACGAAAATGGTCTTGGAGGGTTCATGAAACTTGATCGTCCGTATGCCTGGAAGAGTGGTGAGAATTTCTTTGACCTTGTCTATGTCAGCGTATTTGAGTTTGAAAATTCGGGTCTGTAACCTGTCGATTTCCGGGTCCTGGGGCACCTTGGATTTGTAGACGTAATAGACGTCGCCGTACTTGTGATAGGCGAATCCTCCCGCCAGGGTTATGGCGTGGAGGGCTTCTTCCAAGGTTACCTGGTAGAGGTGAACGGAGATTTTTCCGGTGACCTCTTTGGCGGTTGCAATGTTGATCTCTTGCTCCATAGCGAGGGCGGAAAGAGCGTCCCTAATGTCAGTGTCGATCAGGCTTAGGTTTATCAATCTCCGGGAAGGACCCTTCTCGGACCGATACGGACTTTCCTGTGATTGGACCAAAGCCGGACTGAGGACCAGGAGCATTATGAGAGTGCATAGGAACGTTATTCTTTTAGTCATTTTTGGCCAGCTCTAGTTTGAAGGTACTGTTGCCTGATCTCAAGAAAACCTTATTTTCCTCGATTCTAACTACCTGGTACCCGTCAATCCGTTCACCCAGCCGGAGGAACTTTCCGTTAATAATTGCCACGGGATTATTGCCACCCACAATAACCCCCTTGAGCGTGAGCCCGAGAGCCTTGTGAACACGAGGTTCCCCTTTTGGGGTGATCCTTTGCCTCACTGTTTGAAGAGGTCTCATGGGAGCAAAGATGTCCCGGAGAGAATCTCGCCTGGGTTCCTTGACCTTTGCCTTTGCTGGCTGGGTTTTTGGCAAACTGCCCATAACTAGTGGGGCTAGATCAGCCACATCCGTTAGCCCGCTGGTGACACTCGGCGGGGCCGGAGTGGGATTTCCTGACGGTTTCGCCTTTAGATGGCGATACACCAGTGCCGCTAGCACCATAGCCAGACCGACCACTAAATAAATCTTTATGCGATCGCCGGCCTTTCCTTTAAGGATTCCCACCGTGGCCACTCGTCTAGTCCCTCTGGTAAACGTTAGCTGTCAATTCAGCTTGGCAGTCTTCAGCAAGATTGCTTCTGGAAATAGTCATACTCTCAGCAACTAACATACGGTTCATGCTTTCAAAGTCATAAAGTAGGTTATAAATACTGATAAAAGACCCTTTCAACATCAACCTTATTGGGATTTTAGTATAGAGTTTCTCTTCGATACCAGGCATTGGTTGCATACTGATTAATGTAACTTTTCTTTTTTTCATAGAAGAGTCTATTTCTTTTAATACTTCACCTATGTTAACTGACTTTGGTATGCGTTTATCCAAAAATTCCAATTCTTTCTTTGTCTGGCTCAATAGCAAATTTATATTTTTAAGATTGTCTTCTGCCGATCTCAGTTGATCTAAACTTTTGGACAGTATTTCATTATCCAGAGTGAGTTGCTTATGTTTGCCTAAGCTATCTTTTATTACCCAGTAACCACATATAAGTGAAAGAGAGATCACGAAAAATAAGCCTATGCGATCAAGCGTTTTAGCAGTAATTTTCATCATATTTTTGAAATCTTACATTCAATGTTAAATTCCATTAAGCGAACTGTTTTGCCCGAGCCTGTACTAAACTGCGAATTCACGTTCTCACGCGCCTGTTGTAGCACTACATCCTTGAACAGTGGTGCGTTGGTAAGTTGTTTCAAAAAATTTCCCAGTTCATCGGCAGAATAGGAAAATCCTCTCAGCCTCAAACGGATTGAGGGTTCTTCCTCACGGCCGCTGTCTATGGTCAGTTGGCTCAGCCAGGTGGCTTCATTCATAATGTCGGTCAGTTTAGCGAATATTTGCGAGTAGGGAGCGCCGAGAGTAATATTTTCCAATCCGGCCTGTTCTTGCCGCATGCGGTCCAATTCTTGTTGAATTTGCCTGATTTCATTTATCTTGCTACCCAGGTTTTGATACTTTTGCTTTAGTTGTACGAGCGTACGTTTCTTGGTCTGTAGGACAAATATTTGGCAAAAATAAAAGGTCCCAATAAGACTAAGTGAGAGGACTAGGCAAGCCGTCCAAAAAAATAGGTGGCGCAGAACTTCTCTACGGGCGAGAATCTCAGGTGGAATCAGATTTGTCTCTCTTAGAGCCATGTTACCTTTCTCATAGCCAACCCCAGAGCAAGGCTAAATGACCCACCTTCGGATAGATCTGAAAGCGAGGGGTCCTTAGACAAGCCCTCTTTATCGAGTGGATTAATCAGGCTGGCTGGAATATTCAGTCTTTTCTCCAGATAGCGATCTAAATGGCGAATAAAGGTTCCCGGCCCATAAATATAGATCCCCTCGAGAACCGCATCCTGTTGCTCAGACCGCGCATAGCCGATGACTTTGTGGAACTCATGAACCAATTGCTCAAGATGAGGGTTTATGATCTGGTAAATGGCACGGTACATCTCCCTCATATCGTCAGGAGGAGTTTGATCTTCGGGGGCTAAACAGTCCAAACAATCTTCGTAGAAAAGGCCGTATTTTTTTAGGAGAACCTTGGCCTTACCGCTGTCGGCTGAGAGTTCAAGGTTGGCTTGCAGATTCTTCAGCACTGTGCGGATACCCCGGGCAACATTGCGCTGAACCAAGATAGAGTCTCTGGTTACAACCGAGAGGAGGCTTTGAGAATAACCGAGATTGCACAAGATTATTGAATTCTGTATGGTCTGCCGCGGATAATTGTGCAGCCGCAGCAGAGATGAGACCCCGAAGTCAACTACTTCGACGGTCAAACCAGCGGCTTTTAACATGGAGAGATAGTCGGTCATCTGGTCTTTTCGAGCCGCAACAACGCTGGCCCTGTATTTATTCGATTCATCCCCGGCAACCAAGGTGAGTGACGGGTAGTCTATTATGGCTTCTTGTTGTTTTTGCCAATATCGATGCCTATAGGATATGTGCTGTTTAAGGTAACCATAGTGTGCTCGCAAATCCCGCAACTTCCCTTTACTAAGGGGGGAAAGGAGAAGATTGTTCCACTCGTCGTCTCCAGACTGCAAGGCTCATGCCATGTATATCAGTATCAGGCCGAATGTCTTGAACTGGGAGTGATCAAGCCTCAGTTCGACTGCCGGTAGATTTGGGGCAGCCACTCTATGGAAGAAGGTTCATAAACAGAAATGTCTGATGGATAATAGAGGGCAGCGTCGGTGGCTGGTTGATTATTGCCGTTGTAGCCGCACAAGCTAGTGCCGGCAACAGTGGTTATAATAGCTGTGTTGCCATCCACCATTCTGATCCGACAATTATTGGTGTCGACGATAAAGATGTTTCCCGAGCTATCCACCCATACGCCTTCCGGATAATCCAATTGAGCCTGGGTGGCCAAGCCGCCGTCGCCTGAAAAACCGGGATTACCATTCCCGGCAATGGTATTGATTATTTTGGTTGTGGCGTCCACCTTTCTGACCACATCGTTGTTGGTGTCCGTAACGTAGATGTTTCCAGAAGCATCCACACACACGCCGGTTGGTGTATTTAAACGAGCGTTAGTAGCCAGGCCTCCATCGCCTGAAAAGCCGGCCAGCGTCCCCTGGCCTACCACGGTGTCTATGATCCCTGTGGTGGCATCCACTTTTCTGATGCAGTGATTGTCAGTGTCGACAATATAGAGATTGCCTTCTCTGTCCACCGCCAGATCATACGCTTTCTTGATGCTTGCCTCTGTGGCCAAGCCTCCATCTCCTAGAAATTTGGCACTGCCGTTACCGGCAACGGTAGTGATAATTCCAGTTTTAGCATTTACCTTTCTGATCCGGTAATTATAGGTATCTGCAATGTAGATGTTCCCTGCTGAATCCCCGTACACACTAAAGGGATACCTGACCCGGGCGCTGGTGGCGGGTCCGCCGTCGCCGGAAAATCCTTTGAAACCGTTACCGGCAACGGTAGTGATGATTCCAGTTTTGGCATTTACCTTTCTGATCCGGTGGTTGTAAGTATCGGCAATCAAGACATTGCCGGAACCATCCACGTGCACTCCAAAAGGGTAATTTAGGTTAGCCCATGTAGCCAGAATGTTATCTCCGTTGTAGCCTACCCAGATGGTGCCGGCTGTCTTAGTGAGAAAGTTCTCTTCAAGGTCCACCCTTCTGATCTGATAATTAGAGGGATCGGAAAAATAGAGGTAAGCAGGGGCAGGAGATTGATAGGCACACACTCCGTGAGGTTTTTTGAGCGAGGCGTTGATGGCCGGGCCGTGGTCGCCCCAGTAACCCGCGATTCCATTGCCTGCGGCAGTGGAAATATCCCCTGTGGTAACGGTTACTTTTCTTATGCGGTTGTTTTCATTGTCAGCTATAAGAACATTACCGTTCACATCCACCCAGACGGATTTGGGGTTTTGTATGGAAGCGTCGACTGCCGGGCCCCCGTCGCCCCCGTAGGCTGGGACCCCATTTCCGGCGATGGTGGTGATGATTCCTGTGGTGATGTCGACTTTTAGGATGCGGTGATTATCTTCGTCTGCAATATAGATGTTTCCGTCTTTATTCACATATACTCCGTGCGGTCTATCGAGTTTAGTCGCAGTCGCCTGCCCTCCGTCGCCAGAGTCACCGCAGCTCGGAGTTGTACCAGATACGGCTCCGGCAACTCTCGTGATCTTTTTGGTCAAACCGTCCACCTTGCGAATCATGCAGTTGCCGGTATCGGCAATAAACAGGTTTCCAGATGCGTCCACGTACAGACCTTGCGGCTCATTGAGTTCGGCGTTATCTGCCGGGCCGCCTTCCATTTTGTAGCCAGCGACACCAGGTTTACCAGCGTACAGGGTAATAGTCCTGGTGGCACTGTCCACCCTGCGGATATAGTGATTCTGAGTGTCAGCGATATAAATGTTTCCCAAGCCATCCACAGCCACACCCTCAGGCTCATTTAAAAGGGCATCAGTTGCCGGCCCCCCGTCGCCGGAAGAGCCAGATGAGCCGTTGCCTGCCACAGTGGTAATAATCCCATCGGGATCCACCATTCGGATGCGGTTATTCATAGTGTCAGCGATGAATATATTCCCAGACTGGTCGGCACAAAGCCCTGTGGGATAGTCAAGCCGGGCATCGGTTGCCGGCCCCCCGTCGCCGGAATAGCCCGGTGTCCCGTTGCCGGCGAAGGTGGTGATTGTCCCCGTTGTGGTGTCGACGCTTCTGATGACATTATTTTCCGCGTCGGCGATGAGGTAATAGAGTCTCTTTTGAGGAATTATTCGAAAAGATGTTGCAAAATCCTTGCTCCCTCCCGGGGCTTTAACCGTTACCGTGACCACATGACTAAAGTCGGCCATAGAAGAATCCAGAACGGTGCGAGTATAGTCGATACCACTGAATCTGTAGGTCTCACCTGCTGCGCTCGTTCGCCAGGAAGGATGGCGGCTCAGAGTCCAGGCAGCCTGTTCAAGGGCTGCCATCTGGCCGAGGTGGACCTGGCTGTTCAGAATTTGGTTGGCCGTCATCCTGGCCTGCATGCCGGCGCGCCTGTTCATGCCCGCTGCCATGGCTGCCATGACCAGCATCATCAGGACGACTACAATAAGCACGTAGCCCCGGTCGTTCTTATGTTCTCTTAACGGTCCCAGCATGTCTAAGACTTCAGTAGCTTCCGGTTACAGCCAAA
>JARRNM010000195.1:0-6207 GCA_037384945.1 Deltaproteobacteria bacterium | reverse complement strand
TAGCCTGACGGGGATCTTCAACCTGCTCACACAAGGCCACTTTATAATCCCTCTCTAGAAGCTTGGCAATATAACCGTTCACTGCATGGTGAGGTACGCCACACATAGGGACTGGATCTTCCGCTTGTTTGTCTCGAGAGGTAAGGGTGATCTCGAGTTCTCGGGAGGCAATCACGGCATCCTCGAAAAACATTTCGTAAAAATCCCCCATACGGTAGAAAAGGATGGCGTCCCGATAGCTCTCTTTTATTTCCAGGTATTGTTGGATCATCGGGGTGACTTTACTCATGCACATCCA
Organism: Deltaproteobacteria bacterium; assembly: GCA_037384945.1. GTDB lineage: Bacteria > Desulfobacterota > Syntrophobacteria > BM002 > BM002 > BM002. Next base: position 5,909 of record JARRNM010000195.1, on the reverse strand, counting down.
ACCTCAACACTAGATATACACGCCCACGGGACGTGGTTCTAAAATTATCTTCAACTGCTACATCATTAACCTAAATATCACTCACTAGCAATCTTCCTAGGCTGAACGGTGTCCCACTTATGACAACCTGGGCATTTCCAAACAAGCTTGTCACTCTTGAGCCCACACTGTTGGCAACGATAACTCTTGGTAACCGGCCCGAGGTGATCAAGAAGGCGACGGTACTCAGCCAACGCACCCCTTTCATCGCCTTTTTCCAGCAAGACCTCACCCAGCAGCTTGCGCGCTTCTCCCAGGTCAGGCCTTATCTCCAGAGCCCGTTTCAACGATGCAAGGCCCTGCTCCCTCCGGTCACGCTGCATAAAGCAGCGGGCCAGAGCCAACCGAGCCAAAGCATCCAAATCCTCTTCCGCAACGTTCTCAAGAAATTGCAAGACCTTCGCCTCATCAGCCGGCATCCCGTCTTGTTCTTCCAAACGAATGAGAATTAGGTGAGCCCACCTGGGACTACCCTTAACTAGTTTCTTCCAGGTGGCCAGCGCTTTCTTCTTCTTGTTCTTCAACCAGTACAAAGACCCTAGCTGCAAACTGGCGTCCACACAGGTGGAATCCAGTAATAAAGCCTTTTTCAAATGAGCACTAGCACTTTCCAAGTTGCCTCTCTCCATTTCAACCTTGGCTTGCTCCGTTTTCAAATGAGCCATAATGTACTGATTGTTGGTATTGCTTAATTTGCGCATATGCCTCTGCATTTCATAGGCTCTTTGCCAATCATGCGTGTCCTCGTACAGACCTTCCAGTTCCTTGTAAGCATCCAACCTCTTCGGAGCGCGGCGAATCACCTCTTCGAAAGTCAAAATCGCCCGCTGCAAAAAGCCACCTTGCTTGTAATCTATACCCATATCGAAGAGTGCCTGTAGTTTGGTTTCCTGGTCAACCTTTTCCCTTAAAAGGATAGATTGCCTTATGCGGATAGCCCTGTCGATCTCTCCCTTTACCCGGAAGAGGTTACCCAGGGTTACGTAGGTCTCAATGGTCTCAGAGTTCATCTGTACCGCCCTACTAAAAGTCTCAATGGCCTGGTCGGTCTCGTTGGCAAGAATGTACTGGATTCCTTTAAGAAAGACTGAGTAGTCTTCTGGCGGGTCTGATCGCTTGAGTGAAGAATCGTTGATTTGTTTGTTTCTACCGAGGAGATAGCCTATGACAAGGCCCAAGGTGACTGTAATAGCCAGAAGGGCAAAAATATTGAGTTCGATACCCCCAATATGTAGGGTGCTCGCATCCATCCATCACGCCAGTTTACCTGGTGCTCGCCTCTTCGGCCTCCTCCGAATAATCATTGCCAGAAGTCTCTACAGGTTGCCTGGCCACCACCTCTGCGTCAGTGATCGGCAAGTTCCGTAGGGACTTGAGTTCTTCTTGTAGGCTTCTATTCTGCTTTTGAAGGGATCGGAGAGAACTACGTAAACGGAAGTTGCCGAGGCCAAGGTAAATAGCAGTCATTAAGCCACCGATAAAAATAGAACCTAAAATAAGTCCATAAAGAGGGATGGGCTTTGAGCTGAGGTGCACAAGTCCAAAAAGGCTGAACTCGAAGGTGGTTGCGGCAAGAATCTTATCGATGTTCTGAATAAGGAATACAATCAGTAACACCATGCAGAGCAACAGAACCACCCACTTAACTTGTTTCATTCAATTTCTCCTTTTCAAAACAGGGGAGTAGCATCTTATAGGTCTCTTGGAGATGCTCCGGAATGACCCGCACCTCAGCCAAAACCGTCATGAAGCTTGTGTCTCCATTCCACCTTGGCACAATGTGGAAGTGGACATGGCTCTCCACCCCTGCTCCTGCCACCGCACCCAGGTTCAGTCCCACATTAAAACCTTCTGGACTCATGGTTTCGCGGAGCACGGCCACCGACCAGCGAACCGTTCGAACCAAGTCAAACAGTTCCTCATCTTTGAGGCCATCCAAGGAAGATGTGTGTTTCCAAGGAGCCACGAGAAGATGGCCATTATTGTAAGGGAAACGGTTCATTATAACCATGGAACGGTTTCCTTTATAGAGCAGGAAACGCTCTTCATCACTTTCGCCATTGCCCTCTGGGCAAAAAATGCAGCCGTAGGGCCGGTGACCCAGAATATAGTCCATTCGCCACGGCGCCCACAGATTCTCCATGGCTAATCACCTTTCCTTTACAACAAAGGGTGAACTCACTCCTCTTATTTGCCGGAGGAAAATTTTTTGCGAGTATACCAGCATCTGCCAAAAAAACAAGTACTCTGTGGATTTAAGATTGCTGACTGCTGATTGCTGACTGCTGATTGCTGACTTCAGATTTGCAATGCTAACCGGTGAGGTTCCTAAATCTTCAATCTACAATGTGAAATCTCAACTCTTAAATTCGGGCTAGCTCAACATCCCCCCACGCACCCATTTTCTCTCCCACAATGGCTACCACACCCAAAACTCCTTCAATCTTTTGGGCAAAGGCTATGGCCTTGGGGATACTGCTTTCGTTTTTCACCTGGTTGCAAATCATAGTTGCCGCAGCATCGGCTAGGGCTGCGGAGGCTGAGATTACTGTAACTGCATCAGCAAAGCCAAAGCTAAGTGAGTGGCCAACAGTGCCTGAAGAGGTGCACACGCCTACAGGTGTCTTCTCCGGGTAGATCTTCAGGGCCACTTTATCGCTCAACTTTGATCGCCCAGCAAAGATAGATATCTGCAAGGCTGAATCCGTCTTGACGTAGCAATCACCGCCGTTTTCCACTACCACTTCTCGACTCTCCCGCAAAAGGGCCAACCCGACCTGCTCCGCTATAGCTCCGGCTACGGCGGCCATGGGCCCGGTCCCACAAATCTGTGCTGCAGCCAACATCTCCCGTACTACCGGAGGTGCGAGTTCATCATAAGGCAATGGTGTCAAAGTGCGGAGAAATTCGGGGTGACTAGCAATGTATCCCTCCAGAGGCCCGCGAACCTTGTAAATAATCTCCTCAGCCAGCTTGCTCAGGTCTGAGTCAGCCAGAATCAGCAGATCTGTTTCTTGAACAGCCACCTTAAAGGAGACCAATCGCTGGTGATGGATCTGTTGTCGGTATCTCCGCTCTCGATATTCTGTCACGCAGTTAACTCCTCCAGGGGTAATCGGCCATCAATGGAGCCATTCAACCACAAAGTGCTCAAAGAAAGTAAAGAATCCGGACCCAAAGGACCCGGCTTTGCACTGCCCCCCCGAGGGGGCTTCCATAGTCTTTCCCCCTAGCGGCAGTCTGCTGGAGTGATGGAGTGGTGGAGTGATGGAGTAATGAAAGAGACAATGCAAGCTAAATTCGGGCTTTCTTTTTTGCCAACACTCCAACACTCCAGTACTCCAGTACTCCAGTACTCCAAAACGGTTCGCACCTGAACCGGCAAAGCCATTGAACTCTGACCTGGCCCTAAGGACCAGGTTTTCAATGTTGAATAAATAATGGTTAAAGCTCAAAAGATTCTCACTAGGTTGTATTGCCTTTGTGTGCTTCGTGCTCTTTGTGGTTAATCCCTTCGAAGGCTTTGACGGCTATGCCTCGTGAGTCTCTTCCTCAGAATACCTGATCTCGAGACTTTCCTCGCCAAACCTCGCAGTTATTTCTGCAATTAAATCTCTAGCAGGATAAACATTGAACGAAGGCGGCAGTCTCTGAATAACCTCTGTATGCTGTCCAATATTAAAGTGGAGATAAATTGGACACGAACCTGGCTGTGACTTAAGCAACTGCTGAAGAAAGCTCAGCGATTCCCTCGAAAAACCTTCCACGGAAAGATGCAACCTAACAGAGGTGGCCAGCTTCTGGGCCGCCTCTTCCAAAAACATGATTTCCTCAGCCACCAGCCTTACCTGATCGAGCTCTCTTGCTATTCTGCCGCGCACCAGAGCCAGTCCGCCCTTGAACAAGTATTTTTCGAAACTTGCATACACATCTGCAAAAACGATCACCTCCATTGATCCTGTGTAATCCTCTATCCGCAAAAAGTGTAAGGGCTCCCCTTTGCGGCTCCGAATTACCCTGACCTCCTCAATTATACCCCCTAGGATGCAACGAGACTCTCCAGGAAGATCCCTCAGCCGTGCCGCCCCGCCAGGAGCAATTTTCCCCAGGAAGGAACGAAATTCGGCCAGTGGATGACCGCTCAGATAAAAACCTAGGGCCTCCTTCTCTTTAGCTAGTTTGGCGGAGTAATCCCAGTCTGATGGGGTAGCAGAGCTTCGTTCCAGACGAGTCTCTTGGTCCTGGCCCTCGAAAAGGGCCAGCTGACCTCGACGAGCCTGCTCCAATAATCCGGGAAGCATCCCATGCAGACTTTGCCTACCACCGCCAAAACTGTCCATAGCCCCCGCCTTAATCATTGCACTTAGAGCTCTCTTGTCCAGATCGTCCCGGTCCAAGCTGTTGCAGAGTTCAAAAAGGGAATTGAATGGACCCCTCTCCCGCCGCGCCTGGACAATGGAGGCAGCTGTTGCCTTGCTCACATGCTTGATTGCTGCCAGCCCAACCCGAACACCCTCTGTTTCTACGCTGAATTCCACCTCACTCTCGTTTATATCTGGAGGCAGTAAATTCATCCCCTCTTGGCGGCAGGACTCGATGTGCCCTGTCAAAAGGTCATGCTGGTGCAGTTCACTACTCAATAAGGCAGCTATGTAGTGCTGCGGAAAGCGAGCCTTGCAAAAGGCAGCTTGCAGCACTGTGAATGCCTGGGCAACTGTCTGGTTCTTATTGGCAATCACGCCTGCTGAGTGCTCCACCTCAGCCCAGGTGATCTCGGCCGCCTCACGGTTGCCACCTCTATCCTCGGCTCCTTTGATGAACTCTAGACGTAGGTTTTCCAGCTCTTCCTCGTCGGCTTTAATAAGCAGACGATAAAGTTCGTCCGCCTTCTCCAAAGACCAACCTGTGCTTTCAGCTACCAGTTCAATCAAATCCACATCAAAAAGAAGAAATCTAGCCCCAGGCAGAACCTCTCTTTCAGCAGAAGGGGGAGAGGTCTCCTGAGATCCTTGCTGCCGCCGAATGCTGAGCAGGTTTTCGGTCAAGCCACTTTCTAGAGGTGGAGGTCGAATTAAGGCCAAAAGTACAAGCAAATCCTGCCATCCCCTAGGTTGCCATTTGAGCAGCATATCTCGTGCTCTCGGGCTTTCCAAGTAGGGAATTCCCCCTACCCTGCCCTGACACAGCAATTTGAAGGCAGCTTCATCATCCCAGGATATATCTGCCAGGGCTGAGGTCAGATCGTACTCATGGCCAAGGAGTTTCACTGCTTTACGAATCACTGTCGGGTTTTTTCTCGCAATCAGATCGATCTTTACCAGGCCCACCCGCTTAAGGGCGCGCACATTGTACTGGCTTACCCACTCGTCCTTGGGACCCCGGTAAAGTGGGACATTCTCAACCAATGGAGCATCAGCGATAATCAGACCCGTGGCGTGGGTGCTTACCTGTCGGGGCAAACCCTCAAGCTCTGCTGCCAATTCCCTTACCCTTTTAGGGACTGGCGCAGACACCCCTTGCTCAGAAGGCTTCCCAGAGGATGCGCTACCTCCCTCTCTCTCCGGCTCTGTGGACTCATCCGCACCGTCCAAATCTTCCTGCCCTATATCCAGGGCCTTGCTCAGGTCCCGCATGGCCGTGCGCAGTTGCATGGTAACCAGTGAAACAATCTGCGCTACCCTGTCCTCTCCGTATTTGGACCTGAGGTATTGATGCACTTCTTCTCGCATCTCCATGCCAAAACCCAGCTCCATGTCCGGAAACTCTGGGCTCAGTGGATTTATCAAGCGCTCAAACAGAAGGCCATGCTTCAGCGGATCAATTTTGGTGATCCCCAAGACCTGAGCAGTCAGACTAGAAGCCGCCGCCCC
>JARRNM010000194.1:0-6210 GCA_037384945.1 Deltaproteobacteria bacterium | reverse complement strand
GTGTAAGCAGGCCACCCCTGGGTGAGACCTGCGAAAATAAAAAGGGCATCTTTTCCTACTTAGACGAGATGCCCATGGTAAGCGTGTTACTGCCTCCTAAATCTTAGTGACCTTCACTGCAGCAGGACCTTTTTGGCCTTGCTCCACAGCAAAGTACACACTATCGCCTTCATTGAGAGATTTGAAACCGGTTGCGTTGATCCCTGAGTGGTGAACAAATACATCCGGGCCTTCTTCCTGCTCAATGAAGCCGTAGCCTTTGCGGTTATCAAACCACTTCACAATTCCATCGATCATAGTGACACCCTCCTTTCAAAGAAATTCTCATGGCCCCAAACTTGAGGTTGCCACTCTTGACAAATGGAACTTCCCCCAGAACGAAACCGGGCCGCCAATAAAGACGGCCCTTTATTGATTGCCTAAACGATAATCACTTTGTTGATAAAAGTCGAATAATTTATTATTGTTACCACCTCAAGGTAATAAATAAAGAGATTAGTATAATATTGTCTCCATCTTGTTTTAAGTGATTTGGCTAAAATACTTTATTATTTGCTAACAAAATTAATAAATCTAGGATAAATTTTCAATCATTTTTGTAAATTAAAACGACTATACTATTTTAACAAGTCAGATTTTAGAACTGAGTCTTTCTCCTAAAAGCGGATCTATTTGGCCAAATATCATACATTCTTCACCAATATATTCTACGGTTACAATAGCCTCTCTTCCATTGTGTAAAGAGATCTTCTGTTCCTCTGGTCGTTCTGCGACCCCCTTCCTTGTCAAGTCAGTCGCTAGCTTATTTTTAGCCCGTGCAGTTTCCTTTTCTCCTGAAGCTTTTGCATGCGCTGGATCTGTTTTCGGTGTTCATGAGGCTATGTTGACCACGCTTTTGCCATGGCAATCTCCTATCTCCTAGCGCGATGGTCACCGCAGCTCGGCGGGGCCTTTGATTTGTTGACTTGGAGTGGTGCAATAAAAAACCACAAGAACCCCTAACGGGCGTTGGGATTACCCACTAAAACCATTGAAAAGTTAATTTCATCGGACCTTTCTTGACAATTTTCTCGAGAATACCCTGGCAGTCCTTCTAAAAATTGCTCTCCCGGCTAAAGTTTTCAACGTTTTCTCGAAAGTAAGCAAAATGCATATTGAAGAGAAATGTGAAGTTCCTCCAAGTGCACGACCACTGCTTATGGGATCGAGAAGGTGTAAATCTTACTGGGACATCGGGTTACCGCATATCCTTTAATCCACCCTTCACCTCCAAAACTCTAGCACAAGATTGAGCGGCAGACCAAAATGGTGCTGAGTTTATATTAAAGCAGAAACCGTCGAAGACCCTAAGACCTTCTATTTTGCTCCTAGTCGAGGCTTGTAAGTAGTGGATTTTACAGGATTGGGAAATATCAAAAACTTGCAGTTAGGACTTTTTCGGCAGACTCGTATGTAATGTTCACTCAGACCAGAAGACCAATTAAATTGTTTGCCCGCGCCGGCTGCAGTGAGTGATTAGATTGCGCTCTATCTAGTGAATTGTGTCTTCTTCATAAGGTTCTGGTGGCCATATGTTGAAAAGGTAGCTTTCACCCTCCATCTCAGCTTGCTCGTGTAACTCTAAAATCTTAGGATCGTCTGCATAACGATCCTTCTCTGCAATGAAGGAATCATGGAGCGATTGGATGTACCAACCATCATTTCGGATAGCTCCCACCGCGATTCTTTCAGCCTCACGTTTGGAATCACTTCTGACCCAACAGTTCACAAATGCACCACCGGACTCTTTGAAGTGCTCGTCTGGTGCAACTTCGAAAAGGAAGTAGTAGATTTTCACGATTCTGATTAACTCTTCAATTTAACGGCCGATCTCACCCGCCGCGCCAGCGAGTGTGTACCGCTGTTGCCTGCAGCGAAGGTTATGTCGCGTTATCCGATGATTGCAATTTCTGTCCGCAAAACGGACAGTAATTGATCTCGATGAGGGAAAGGTTCACTAACTCACCCAATTCGCCTGCCTCACCGTTGCGGATTTCTTTGGTTCCCGCTAGCCATATCCTTGCCATAGCCCAATCAGGTGCTGAATCACTTTCTGGAGATGAGACATACAATATGGCTGTGTCGACATGTTTCTCGCTCACAGCGCATTTGTGTTGATCGTACACTTTTACTCCAAACCACCTTTCCCAATTAGCCAGTTTGGTCTTGATCTCAGTAAGTCTCTGTTTAATGGGTTGTTTTGAATTCATTTTTTCTTACTCAGCGACATAACTTTAGATTACACGGTGTATTGTCCATTTTATAATGTGAAAAGTCTCATACCCATATCATAAATCGTGTTAAACTACAGCTACTAAATCGATAACACTCACGATATTGAAAAAGAAAGATACCTAAATCGACATACACGCTGATCGCAACCCAAAATACCCGGACAGACTTCCGCAAGAAAAGCTCCATTGCAAAACTAAAGATTTCGTCCCTAATTCACACTCGGCTGGATTTCAGTCTGGCACAAAATATTGGAAAACATCAAGGGAGCCGCTCTGAAAAAAAGCCCCCACCGACCTGGGCCAGTGAGGGCAAAGCCTGAGGGAGTAGGATGATGCAGGGGAACTGAATCTCCTACCCTGTGTTCCACTAATATTTTACGACAAATTACCACAAGTGAACCAAAAAACAGCATTCTGAGCCAATTAGAAAGCGAAGTCGAAGCTCCTCATGGTTTTTAGCAATTGATTATTTATTAAAAAATCTGTCATATATTATTTTTCGTATAACGGCCGAGCTCAGCGGCGGGGCGGGTGACTTCGCGGTCAAAACGATTAAGATGTACCCGTTTCATAACATGTCCTCCTGTTGGAAATCGGCAAGGCGTTTTCCGAGCTCATGAACGAGCTCTTCACCCAAACGATCGGCAAGCCATTTGGTAAGAGAGTCCAAGAACCAGTCTGGCCGGTCGTAGTAGCTCGGCAAAGACGCTTGGCATACGATCATAGCGTCAGATTTCGCCATGTCGTCAGAGTTCGCCGTAGCACGCCCCACATGGCGGATAGCTTCCATGACTGCAGCCGCCCGTTCGGAGTTTGAGAGGGCTGAAAGCTCCAACGCGGAAATCAAATGCGAAGCGAGGGAGCGTGTTTTTGATAGGGACTCTTTCGTATCTGAATGGAACTTTCCGGGATCGTTGGTTCTGGCAAACTCCTCAAAGAGCCCTGCTCCGTCCACCACATCCTTCATCAGATCGTCTTGCGGAGACAAGAAGTCAGATTGGAGCCGACTAATACGGTGACATGCCCGATCAAAGTCTTTTTCGTTCCAACCTGATGGAAGCCTTGCGGCCTCTTCCAGAAGGGCGAGGATTTCCTTTGGGGTTTTTGGGGGTTCTCGGCGAGGACCGAAGTCCATGCCAAGTTGCCACTCCTTAAACACTTGATCCTTAAACTTCTTCAGCTCTTGTTTCTTGCGGAAACGGGCCTGTTTTTCTGCGTTGCTTTTTGGCATAACGAGAGTAACGTTATCTTTCTATAAAATTACGTTACTTTAAAACACAAATCTTGTTCTGTCAACTGTTTTTTGAAATTTTTCTCACAAAAATTCTCACAATGAAAAAAGGGGCTCAAGACCATATGTCCATAACCCCTTGAAATCATTGGTGCGTCCTGCAGGATTCAAAACTGCGGCCTACAGATTTTTCTTTGTTGGGATAATGGGGGGACTCTAAAGTGGAGATTACATCCCTTAATTCAGACTCCGCTGGAATTTAGTCTGGCACACCATCTTGAAGGCTATCAAGAGAATGTTGGTAGCTAGCGTGGTCGAAAAAGACAGGGTAAATCAGTTGATAGTGTTGGGTTTAATTATGGGTTTAACACTTTTTGAAAAGAAAAAACGATTACAAGTATATGTAATCGTTTTATTTTATTGTGGAGGGCGACCCGGGGATCGAACCCGGGACCTTTGGTTCCGGAGACCAACGCTCTATCCACTGAGCTAGTCGCCCCTCTCATTCGATCTACTTTGGACACATCTCCCTGGGCCGGATATTTCATAAATTGATCCGGCTAAATGCAGCGATTTTATCTAACACAGCATGGTAGTGTTGTCAATGAAACCCCTCTGCATTTGACTATTTCAGTAAATTATTTATATCATTACCCGAGTCAGGGAGAGTAGGGAATTGGGGAATTAGTCAAAGTGTTAATTAATTTTTCGATTGTTGTTTACCGTTAACCGTTTATCGTTCCACGACTTCAACGGCTTCAACGATTTCAACGTCTTTCCTTGTGCCTTATACCCTGCGCCTTGTACCTTGTACCTGAGTTGATATAAATGTCCAGCCGTAAAGAGAACATAACCTTGCCCCTCCTGATAATCCTCGGGGTGGTTATCATTCCTGTTTTCTTCATCTGGAAGGCTGACAACCTCTTTACTCTAACGATAAAGACCTTTCTTGCCACCTTTTTCCTGTTATTGCTTGTAAGAACAGTCACTGACAAAGGTCCACGGTCTGGTTCCCGCGAACCTCCCAAAAGGGACCTTTAGCTCGGATGTTTCATCAATTGCTGTCGCGAGACCGTGAAGATGGCCGTGCCACCGGGTCGACGATTGCGGAATGCGAATTGCGGAATGCGGATGGGCAATTGTCTCAAAAGCTCGTGAGAGGTAGAGAACAAGTGGAAAAATCGCCACTGTTAAGTTCCATATCATCCATGTAGTCAAAAATCCGAGATCCGAAATCCAAAATCGAGGCGTACCTGAACGGTACGTCGCAGGGGGCGACACCCGAGGACGCCAGGCTTCCGGCTCGTAGAGCCTACAGCTCGGAGAGAAGGACGGCCATATCTTCGGTCGCAGTCACGCCAGGGCGTGAATTCCTGAAACATCCGGGCTAAAGCCGCCATCTTCTTAGAACTCCATTTGAAATCTTCTTTGAGAGGTGCTACAGTAGTTGGCAATTTGGTTGCAAACAAGTCCCGAGAGATTCGGGGGCACCCATGAAAGATACCGTACCGGAATACTGGATAAAGTCCGATTTGCCAATGGGCAAGATTCTGGTCGTTGACGACGTCAATGAGGTGCGCAGCCTCTGCGCGGAAATCATCCAAAGCATCGGCTTAAAGTCGGCCACCGCCTCCCAGCCTTCCGAAGCAAAGGATCTCCTGGCCAAAGAACCTTTCTCCCTGGTCATCAGCGATATTGCCATGCCCGGCATGGACGGCCTGCAGTTCACCAAATTTATCAAAGAGCAATATCCCAAGACTGATGTCATTCTGATGACCGCCTTCAACATGCAGTACTCCTATGACGACGTCTTGGCAGCCGGTGCCCGTGATTTTATCCAGAAACCATTCAGTAATGAGGAGTTTGCCGCTAAACTCAAGAGGGTCCTGCGGGAACGGAGACAGCTCCAGACAATCAAACATTCTGAGAGGCAATTTCGAGGACTGTTGGAGAATATCCCAGGAGTCGTCTTTACTATATTTGGAGATGGTAGTGTTCAATTTGTGGATGACAAGATAAAAGGACTCACGGGATATTCTGCTGAGGCTTTCGCCGAGGATCCTGAAATCTGGTCTACCCTGTGCGGTGACAAGACCGGCTCCCTGGCAAACGAGTTGTTTAAAGCAGCCTCGGAACAAGGTGAGAGTTTAATCAAGGAATATCTCATCCGTGCCCGGGATGGCAAAAGCAGATGGTTGCAAGTTAGAGGTCAGGCCACAACTGATGAGGCCGGCAATACTGACCATATCAGCGGTGTGCTCTTCGACATCACCCACCAGAAACGCCTGGAAAAGCGCACCAGCTCCCTTAACCAGCTCTTCTTCAGTTTTGATGCCGATCATAGTGCCAACATCCGCAAAGTCATTCTCGAAGCCAGCAACTTGTTGGCAGGCACCTGCACCCTTTACTTCAGGAGTGAAAGGAACGGCAAGGAGCCGCTCCTGGTCCTTGCCCATGCTGATGGTCGAGTAAATGAGCAAGAATCCGTTCAGATAGAGATAGGACCTTTGCTCAAAAGGATTTTGCAAAGCGCCAGCGAACAGCCTGAGGTAATTGACAACCTCAGCCAAGATCCTGATTTGCAGGCAGACTACCTTGTAACTGAGTACGGTTTGCACACCTGCATCTGTAAACCACTTCTGGTGGACGGCCGCTCTTGCGGTTCTTTTTGCGTCGGCTTCGACGAACCGCGCAAGGTGCTTCCAC
>JARRNM010000193.1:0-6257 GCA_037384945.1 Deltaproteobacteria bacterium | reverse complement strand
CCCACCAGGTCCGGCGTGTGGTTTGCTGACTTTGTCGCCGGTGAGCAGACGGCCAACACCGTCCTCGCGGCCCTTTACTGGAGGGACGAGTTGGGCGGCGAGGGCCAGTTCTGCGAGGTGACCGGCGCCGAGAGCCAAATGGACATCCTCGATTTTGACATCAGCTGGTATATGTTCAACGCCTCGATCAAGGCGAGGACGGGCGGCTGGGACCCCAACCTGAACCAGTACGAGTGGAATCCCTGCCGGGACGGCTACATGATGATCGGTGGTCAGACCGACAGGCTGTGGTACCGTATCGGCATGTGCATTGAGCGGGATTTCCCCCAGTTTGGCCGGCTGATCCACGAGGATCCCATCCTCAAAGAGATGGGGGGCAGGAACGCCCTGGAGATGCTGATCAAGACCTACACCCTCACCACCAGGTGGCTCAGGGACATCAACAGGATCGAGGCCGAAGAGAAGCTTTTGGAATTCGAGATTGCCGCCGGTCCGGTTCTGTTCATCGACGAGGTCTCCGAGTTCCACCACTTCAAATACCGCCCCTGGGTCTGCACCATCGATACCGATCACTACGGGACCCTGCTTTTCTCGGTGCCCCCGAACAACTACCAGATGAGAACACCGCACCGGGTCAAACAGTTGGGCAGGCCCCTCGGCTACGATAACTATGAGATCTACATGAAGTTGGCCGGTATAGGTCAAACAGAAGTCAACGAACTCAAGGAGAAGGGGGTTATATAAGATGCATAAACTCAAGTATAACAAAGATCCACGTGAGACAAGACTTGAGGATCTGCCGGGCCCCAAGAGCAAGGAAGAGCTCGAAGAGATGAAGATGCCCTACGAGGAGTACTGTAAGGCCAAGTTCGATCCGGGCAATGAGTTCGGCAAGCCCCAGGCTCTCAAGGGCATCCGGTGGATGAGCACCACCATGTACATCTTCACGCCTCATTCCGTCAGCAATCTGGCTGAGCTCGGGGCCGAGGTGATCAAGATAGAGATGCCGCGGATGGGTGACCCCATGCGACACTGTGCTCCGTTCAACGAGACCTATCTCTATCCCTTGCACGACACCAGGCCCATGACCGGTACGGGTATGGGGTATTTGAACGCCAATCCCAACGAGTACCACATCTCCATGGACTACCACCTGGACGAGATGAAGGAGGCCTTCTATAGTATAGTCAGGATGTCCGATGGTCTCACCGAGTGTTACCGCCCCGGCACCTTTGACCGGTGGAGGCAGTCCTACCGCTACCTCATCGAGATGAACCCCCGGTTCATCTATGTGTGGGGTGGCGGTTTCGGTTACGGGCCCAAGGTATTTGGCGGCTCCTACGACATTTTGGGCCAGGCCCACGCCGGGCTCGCCTCGGTAACCGGCTTCCACGAGTCCTTTGGCGGCCACGCTGCTAAGCACTCCAACTGGTGCATTGACTGGTACTCCGGCACTCAGATCACCTTTGGGATTCTGGCGGCCCTACACTGGCGGCGGAAGACCGGGCTTGGCACCATGATCGAGTTCTCCCAGGTGCAGGCGGCCACCAGGTGTCTGGGCTTTGCGGCGCCCCTCTATGGCAGGTTTGGCATTGTCCGCCAGAGGTGGGGCAACTGGGATACCCAGCTTTGCGCCCACGGCATTATTCTCTGCGGCAAGTCCGATTTCCCGGATGCCAAGAACCCGCAGGAGAAGTACTGCGCCAGGTATGCCATGATCAGTGCCTTCCAGGATGAGGACTTCAAAGAGCTCTGCGCCATAACCGGCAACAAAGACCTTCTCGACAAGTACAAGGCTCACGATGACAGGGTCAAGGCCGAGGCTCAGGTGGAGATCTATGCCAAGCTGGAAGAGTGGGCCAAGGACAAGTCCAGGTCTGAAGTGGTGAAGATCTGCCAGGATGCCGGGCTTTTGGCCGAGCCGGTTTTGAACGACAAGGAGGTCTACGAGTCCGAGCACTGGAGGACCAGGGGGACCGTCAGGTGGCAGGATGATCCCATCTTTGGAGATGTAGGCGTGATGGGCACCTACGGTGCCGGCCTGATGGAGAAGACTCCCCGGAGACTCTATTGGATCTGGCGGCCGGTTGGCGCTGATAACGTCAAGATCTACCACGAGCTGCTCGGCTATCCAACCAAGACCATCGAAGAGTGGTATGAGAAGGCCTGGATATAAAAGGAGGGATGAACTGTGTGTGACATAATCTGGTGCAAAAAAGATGTGGGTGGAAAACCCTGTAACACGGTTAACTACCTGGATCCTTACTGTTTCTGGAACTGGGAAGGTACGATCAACTGTGCCGAATGCGGTGCAGTCTACTACATCCACATGATCCAGGGCCACATGTACAAGGGCCCGGAGGACAGGCCCGGCGAGAAGCCTGATACCAGTCCACTTTATGCGGATAAGCCCTTGGACGGCTACTCCAACTATAGTCCGGGTGTAGAGGGCAGGACCAGGCCCTTCCAGTGTCTGCCCAGGGACATTTACCTGGGTGTGCCCGACATGGTTAAGTTCAGCATCCGGAACAGGCCGGTTAGGGGCTGGCGACCGCAGCCGCCCGACGGGGGCATAGCCTGCAGCTATGGCTTCAACTGGGACATCCAGAGGCTCTCTCCCGAGGTATGGGAAGAGTATCAGGAAAAGAAGAAAAAAGGCGAAGTGAAGGACTGGTAAGAGAGAAAGGAGTAGCGCATGGCAGAGTTAACGCCGCAAGAATTCCTTGACAAGGTATTGAAGCCGGAGAAGGAGTCTGATCATATATGCTGGGACTGCAAGCACCTCAAACCTGTAATCGAGGGCTCCAAGTTCCCTCCGGCGGACCTTATTGGCTATTGCATGAAGATTCACTGGCCGTTTTACTGGGGCGTAGCTGACTTCAACGTGGTCAAGAAGTGCTACGCCTTCGAATCCAAGAAGGTGGCAAAGTAGCATGGAAGAAAACGTGGTAAAGGAACTCGAGGCCCTCAAGACCATGGTGCTCAGATGGAAGAGGAGCTATCTCGGCTGGGTGCCGGACGACGGGGAGGGTGAATATCTGCTGGAGGAGTTTAGGGATGAGATCTCCACCCATGTCTCCCCCTTCGTCCAGAGGTTGTTCCAGAACGACCATCTCACCTGGCCCGAGGCGCAAGAGTTTCTCGGCTATTGCTACAGCCAGGTTGAGGAAGTACGCCAGGCAGTGGAAGAAGCGAACAGCAAACGACTTGAAAAAACATCCGCGCATAAGCCTGTAGAGTACTCCAGTTACAGTTGGCGGAAATGAACTCGAGCTTATGCTGCGAATAGAACCAAAAGGAGGTAGAGCATGCCTGAGAAATGCCGCGTGGGTGTTTGCGGGTTCGATCCCATGCTCGTCAAGGGGTATGTGAAGACAGGCTTTCGAGCTCTGTGGTGGCACATATCAGACGAGATTTATGAGGAGTACGGAGTCAAGCCCAATGACAAGATCACTGGCACGCTGCACAAGGTTTACCGTGGTGCAGGAAAGCTGGAGGATGTTAAGGTAACCCACGAGCCCAATGAGCCTTTTGAGTGGAAACTGTCAATGGAATCCGGCCTTGCCGTCTTGATTCCGCCGGAGGTCATAGTGAAGTACCAGCTCACGGAATTCCACTTCCTTGAGCTGACGATCGATAAAATCAGAGATGAAGAAGTCTGGCCCGGCGAAGATAAGACGAGCGTTAAGATGTGGCCCGAGGACAAGATGGAGCTGCCCTTCGTAGTGGATTTCATAGCTCCATAATATTCACCACCCGGGAGGGGCTAATCCCCTTCTACAATACCCACCGAGCGGCGGGGGGTTTGGCCTGCTACCCCCGCCGCTTATTTTTTAGACGTCGCAGAGCGCATAGCGCTATGCTTAGCGAGACGGGAGGTCGGGAAGTCGAGCGAGACGAAATACAATAGCATCAAGATTCGAAACAATGATGATTTTCCTCCTCTCGCCAGTCTCGCCGTTCCCTTGCGGTTTGAGCCCTGAGCCTTTCCCCATTCACCCCATCCCCAATGCTCCATGCTCCATGCTTCTCCAAATCCGCAATCCACAATCTCATGAGACCGTCCGAATGTTGACCCCCAAAAGTCCAATTCTGTGCAAGTTCTTAACCCTTAAACCATAGGCATCGAGGCTTGTAGTATTGATATCGGGTCCTATATCAAACGGTTATACCAGCAAGAGAAGCTGTTCATCCCAGTCCAGCCATGGAAATCCCTTTTATAAATTACGTATAACTGCCTATTCTCACAGTAGTTTTCGCCACAGCGAAGGAGCAAGCAGAATTATGCAACATTTTGGCAAGGAATTTGTTTCTGAATCTAAGCAATGGCTGTTTCATCCTGATTAATGCCGCCTAGTTATTTCCTGGGTGGAAAGTGGCGATGTGTGGCCTGAGCCTCTTCTTTTAGTTGGCAAATTGTCGACCGTGAGAATCAAGCATAACACCGGTTCGCAGTTCAAAAAGCTTCGATACTTTGAGTGCTCAAGAGAAAAAAACGAATATTTTCATCTTGGCGGCAAAGGGGGACATCCGTAATCACGTTCTAGAAGTATGTGAGAAAAATAATTATCACCCGGCTGTAGCGACTGATCTTGAAGAGCTGGTGAGGCAAGCAAAAAGGCCACGAAGTGTGATAGTGCTCCTTGACTATGAGATGGTTAATACCTATGGCGCCAGAATATATTCTAGGATCAATGTTGCTTGCCCGGAGTGCAGCGTCATCCTTTTATGTGATCAAGCCAATCGCGAACTCATCAAAGAGGCCATGGAACTTGGTGTTTACGCCTCCATCCTGGCACCATACGAGGAGTGGGAAGTGTTGACCATGATCAGGAACATTCTCACTGGCAAGAAGAAAAGACGCCCAAAAAAGTCTCGCAAAAAGCCAGCAGTATGAAGGGTAGTTTTCGCTAACCCGCGAGGCCGCATATTTCATGAATTGACGTCACGAGAGAGTGAAGATGAGCTTGCAACCGGGCAACCGCAGGAACTCTGACTCGAGGTGTACTTGAAAAGTACGTCGCAGGGTTTGAGGTCCGAGGACGCCCGGGAGGAAGCTCAGATTCGCTGCCGCAGTAGGCCATTCATGGAATATACGGGCTAAAGGAGGTTATTAAAATGAATGAAGATCTGGCCGTATTTGAAAAGGCTTTAGAAACATTTCTTAGAGTTTTCAGGGGAGATGTTATGGAAATCGTTGACAAAGGCGCCCTGCCCATATCCTTCATTATTGCATTCAGAGAGCCCAGCTTGGACGGATTTGAAACCATACAATATGTCGCCCGTAGCACTCGAGGATGCCCGCCAGGTCTGGAAAAAGCTTTGAAGGAAGTCGTGTACAAGTGGGCAGCGGAAACGTATTCCGAGTTCGCCACGGTTGATGAGCTGCCAGTATTTAAGCAGTGATTACTTGCCGTTGGCAACGATACTATTTTCAAGCTAAGAGGAGAAAGTTGATGGGAAATGCATTCTTACTTAAAAGAAAAATATTGTGCGACAAGTGTTATTGGGAAGAGGTAGAATACCTAGCGGGAAGGGAAGAAATCCCTCCCAGGAGAATGATAAACGCGACGGTGTGCGATAAGTGTCATGCAGAACTTGATCCGGAAGAAGATCTCTAGAAATCTTATCGCATTCTCGCCGGATCTTTGTATTCAAGGCAACCCGAGTTCATCTTCGCCCTCATTTTCTCAGCAGCAAGAAGATCTGAACCCACACACCCGGTTCTTGCTACTCTGAGCCGTTCAAGCCTTTGATAACAGTGATATCCGGGGAAATAGATTCGCAGGTGGGCTCATGAGTGTAAACCTGGAACATGGTGGAAACATCAGATCGGCTACTAAGGAGGATTTTGATAGAGTTCTGGAAATCGATCGAGATTCCTTTTCAGCTCCATGGATTTACAATTTTTTTCAGTCTGCTCTCAAAGACATATTCTTGGTCCTCGAAAAAGAGAAAGAAATTGCTGCCTATCTTATCGCCTGTGTATGCCATGATATTGAGAAAGCTGTAATAATAAGAGTTGCAGTACATCCAGATCACCGGGGAAAGGGAATTGCCAAAGAACTCCTCAGACGGTGTCTGGATATACTTGTAGAAAGGAAGGTCAGGATTGTTGAGTTAGATGTTGAACTTGTACAGAGGGCAGCAATAAAACTGTACGAGAGTTTTGGTTTTAAAATAGCAAATATCATTGTATTTCCCAGCAACACTCCCGGGGATGAAGAAACTTTTTACATAATGAGGCTGGAATTACC
>JARRNM010000192.1:0-10585 GCA_037384945.1 Deltaproteobacteria bacterium | reverse complement strand
GAGCATAACATCGTGACTTATGCACTCAATTCTGTCAAAAAAGGCCGGACTATCTTCCACGTGCACTAGTACCAGTTCACCTTCTTTGGACATTGATTGCTCCGTCCTTAATTACTATCATTATACGACCTGTCATAAGGAAGAATATGCAGCACCCCTCAGCACTGCAGGGCTCTACTTTATATGTCCTCCATGTATTGAAAAACGGAGTGCTTCATTGGTGACGAGAAAACCCAATTAAAACTATAGGCGGAACTATAACATGCAGGAAAACCGCATTCAAGACGGGGAGGTCAGTCTTTCCAGGATAGTAAGCAAACAACCCAAGCTCCAAATGATCAAGCCAGGATGTTTCATGAATTGCTGTCACGAGAGCACGAAGATGGGCGGGCCACCGGGCACCCGTCCCGCGGCACCGCGGGATTGGTCCCGAGGCGTACCTGAATGGTACGTCGCAGGGGTCAACAACCGAGGACGGCAGGAAGGATGCCCATATTCGTGGTCACAGTAAGCGATTCATGAAACATCCTGGCTAGTGAACTTTTGCTTGACAACAGCCGCTAAGTTTAATTAAAGACTGTGAACTTAGATAGAGAGTTTTTCAACAAGATAACCCCACTTTGGTCCTGCCGTTAGGAGATATCCGTGTTTGCTGAAGTCTCACTTTTTGAAAAAAAGTTCACCATAGGTGCCAACAAGGAAGCTACCGTGAGCCTGCTGGAGTCCGAACAGGGTCTTTTTCTGCAGCTGCAAACCGAGAAGAATGGGAATGGTGAAGCAGCAGTAGAAGCGAAGACATCCATCCCAGTAGCTCTGCTCCCTGAGGTGAAACGAGCTATAAATGAAATAGAATCAATACTCTCAGATAGGGGAGAGCTTGATGACTACGACAATGCTCAGGCCTATCAGCAGAGCCGCATACTGCGCTTTGCCAATGAGAGTGAACATGAGTTTGCCCGCATTCTCGATTTCTACAAAATAAAGTGGGAATATGAACCTACAACTTTCCCAATCGCTTGGGATACGAAAGGTTATGTTCGAGAATCTTTTACCCCAGATTTCTATCTTCCTGATTATGGGATTTTCATCGAACTAACCACGATGAAGCAGTCCCTGGTAACCAAGAAGAATCGGAAGGTCCGTCTTTTTGAACAACATTATCCGGACATTCCTATCAAATTGTTTTACGGCAAAGACTATAAAGCTTTACTAGTTAAGTTTGGAATTCCGGCGAATAACATTGGATCGGACACGCCAAAAGAAGAATAGACGGGAAACGACGAACAAAGCGAGACGGGGTAAGACGACAGCTAGCAGCTGGCAGCAGGCAGCAAGCAAAAGTCAGATGTCGGAGATCAGAGGCCGGAGGTCAGAACCTCAGATGACAGACGACGGAGGACAGAGGACAGAGGGCAGCAGGTCAATAAGGAAATTAGAAAATTAGTCGATTAGAAAATTAGGTAATTCGGAGCGGCTTTCAGACGCGAGATGAACGAATTGACTAATTCTCTAATTCTCTAATTCTCTAACGGGCGACTTCAACGATTTGAACGACTTGAACGGTTTGAACGGTTTTTACGATTTCTACGTCTTCTACGTCTTCTACGATTGCATGCATTGCCTAATTTCCCAATTTTCTAATTCTCTAATTGGCTACCTGCCGGCTGTGAGCTGAATCGAGGAAATATTATGAAAAGGGATCCACTGGGTGAAGTCTATTTGACCGCTGAAGAGATCCAAGGTCGCGTTAAAGAACTTGGCAAAATGATTTCCGCTGTCTACCGCGGCAAGGATTTGGTTCTTCTGGGCATACTAAAGGGTTCTTTCGTTTTTATGGCTGACCTGATCAGAAACATTGAAATTCCTCACTCGCTGGATTTTATGGCTATCTCCAGCTACGAAGGGGCTGAAGGCTCCCCAGAGGCTGTAAAGATCTTAAAGGACCTGGACGAGTCTATAACCGGCAAAAACGTAGTTATAGTAGAGGACATCATAGACACGGGGCTTACCCTCGGATACCTTATTCGGCATCTGCAAGCGAGAAATCCTGAGAGTATCAAGATCTGTACTCTGCTGGATCGCTCTATTCGCCGTATAGTACCCCTCCCCATCAGTTTCACCGGCTTCGACATTCCTGACGTTTTCGTGGTGGGTTACGGCATGGATTACCGGCAGCTCTATCGCAACCTACCATCCCTCCACTTATGCGATATCAGGATTTAGATTGCCCTTGGATTGGAGGATCAGGGCAGTAGGCAGAGGCCTAGGTCTGAAGTCTGAAGTTTGAGAACGGAGGTGGGAGGACAGCTTTTCAATTTCGGATTGCGGATTAGGGAATTAGGAAATTAGAGAATTAGAAAATTGGAAAATTAGTGAAAGAAGTCCGAGGTCGGGGGTCGGAAGTCAGAATGTATAACGTATAACGTTACCCACCGTTCACTGTTTACCGTTCACTGTTTACCGTATACGACTTGAACGCCTTGAACGATTTCAACGGTTTCAACGATTTTTACGATTTCTACGACTTCTACGGCTTAAACCATTTCAATGGTTTTGACGATTTGACCAATTGACGAATTAACGTCTTCTACAGTTTCTACGATTTCTACGATTTTTACGACTGAAACGATTTAACTAATTCCCGAATTCCCTGATCAACTAATTGGCAGTTTGCTCTCTGCTTGTGCGCACGGACGGTGCATGCTAGACTAGATAGTTGCGATACTTAAGCCGGATATTTCATGAATTTCCGGGTTAAACATTCAGAGCCAGATTAGGAACCCCCAATGACCAGCTCAATGCCGGAGAATACTTTGAGGATCGCTCTGCTTTTGATTGCTGCGTTCCTCCACCTTTCTGTTTTCCAGGCCGCCACAAGTGAGGCTCAAGAAAAAGGATCTCCAGCAGCTCTGGTTAAAGTCGCCCAGGTAACCCAAGTAGAGATTGCTCCTCAGGTTCAGCTCATCGGCACAGCCCAACCAAAGTTGACCAGCATAGTAGCCTCAGATATTGAGGGTATTGTAGAGAAATTCGATGTGAGTGAGGGAGATTTTGTGAAAAAGGGAGCTGTTCTGGCTCATTTAGAAGACAGTCTCCTCAGAATTGAACTCAGAGGTGCCCAGGCCAACAAGGCAGACACCGAAGCTCAGTTGAGCAGGGCCCGTGCAGATTTGCGAAGGTCATCGAAGTTGCTGGCCACAGAAACCATTGCAGACAAACAGTACACAGACGATTTAGCCGAGGTTCAGTCCCTGGAGGCAAGAGTCCGCCGTCTGGAGTCTGAAATAGAGCACAAACAGGACTCTATCAGCAAAAAGATCATCCGTGCCCCTTTCTCTGGCTTTGTGGTGAAGGAACATACTGAAGTTGGCCAGTGGATAGAAAAGGGCGGACCTATCGTGACCTTGGCTGATCTCAGTGTCATGGAGATTTTGGTGGAAGTACCAGAACGTTACGTGCCAAAACTAGTCTTGGGAGGAAGTAGCCAGGTTGCTATTGATGCCCTGAGCCCGGAGAGGTTCACAGGCAAAATTACAGCCATCATCCCCGTGGGAGATTCTGCCAGCCGGACCTTCCCAGTGAAGGTCTCGGTTGAGAACAGCGATTATCACATTAAGGGCGCCATGCTTTGCAGGGTAAGTCTGGGTATCGGTAAAGCCGGCTCAGTTTTGGCAGTACCAAAAGATGCTGTGGTAAACATGGGTCAAAGCCACCTGGTATATGTAGTGCAAGGGGGAGTAGCAAATCCGTTACCAGTTCAACTGGGCAATGCCTCAGATAGTATGATAGAAATCAAAGGTGCCGTAGTAGCCGGTATGCTGGTGGTTACCAGAGGCAATGAGAGGCTCCGTCCTGGACAGCCTGTTAAAATTATCGAGTAAAGAATCCAAGCGTAAAGGAGACGGTTTCGGGTCGCCCTCTGAGGGGGGCTTCGATAGTCTGTCTTCTTATGGGCAGTCTGATGATAGAGTGGTGGAGTAGTGGTAATTTTGGATTGCGGATTGAAAAAATAAATTGCAAACAAGAAACTTGAATTCGAAGTCTAAATCCGCATTCCGCTTTCCCAAATCCGGAATCGAGATGCTCCAGTGCTCCAAAACAGCTCCGGCTTGTGGCAAGACTTGAAAATGAGCATACAGTGAAACTCGTTGATGCCTCCATAAAAAATCCCATCACCGTCATCGTAGGGGTTATCCTCGTGGTGATGTTCGGCATCATTGCTCTCTTGCGCATTCCAGTTCAACTTACCCCGAATGTGGACAAGGCCGAAATCACCGTCAATACTGTGTGGCCGGGAGCCAGCCCCCAGGAGGTTGAACGGGAGATCATTGACGAACAGGAAGATGTTCTCAAGAGTGTGGAAGGTCTCGTGGAAATGAAAAGCGAGAGCTTCTATGGCCGGGGTACGGTAACGCTTCAATTCCAGGTGGGCACAGATCCCGACACAGCTCTGCTAAAAGTCTCCAACAATCTCAACCAGGTTCCAGAGTACCCGGACGAGGCGGAAGAACCCGTATTAGTCTCCTCCGGGAGCGAGCAGAATGCCATCGCCTGGATCGTTCTTGAACGACTCAGTGGAGACAATACCGGTATTGCCACCGAGTACCAATTCGTTAAAGACTTCATCAAACCTCGCTTCGAAAGAATCCCAGGAGTCGCTGAGTCGGAAATCTATGGGGGCGTCGAACCTGAGATGCAGGTTGTCTTCGACCCCGACGCCTTAGCCGCTCACCACCTAACCATAGCTGAAGTTGCTGCCGCGCTGAATCGTGAGAACGAGAATATCAGCGCCGGAGATTTCGATGAGGGTAAACGCAAATTCATTGCCAGAACCGTCGGTCAGTACCAGTCGCCCCAAGATGTGGCCAGTGTGGTGATTAAATACATCAATGGCGCTCCCATTTATGTCCACGACGTTGCAGAAGTCCGGCTAGGATACGCCAAACCTGCCGCCACTGTTCACGAAAGAGACCGGCCAACCATTGCGGTGAACTGCAAACGTCAGACCGGGGCTAACGTCATTCAAGTAATGAAGGGAGTTCGACAGGCCATTGCCGAACTGAACGGCGGTCTTCTGAAAGAGCGAGGCTTACGGTTGACCCAGGTTTATGACGAGACCGAATACATCGAGAGCGCTATCGATCTGGTTCGTCAGAACCTTTTCGTAGGGGGCAGCCTGGCAATTCTAGTGCTCCTTCTCTTCCTCCGTTCCTTCAACAGCACTTTGATCATCGCCACCGCCATTCCCATAAGTGTGGTGGGGACTTTCTTGATGATGACCTTTTTTGGCCGCAACATTAATGTAATTAGCCTCGCTGGACTGGCCTTTGCCGTGGGCATGGTGGTAGACGCAGCCATCGTAGTCCTGGAAAACATCGACCGGCACAGAGCGCAGGGCGAATCCCGAGTGGTGGCAGCTTCCAGGGGCACCACCGAGGTTTGGGGCGCAGTGCTCGCCAGCACCCTGACAACCATGGCGGTCTTTATCCCGGTGGTCTATGTTCAGGAAGAGGCCGGCCAGCTGTTCAAGGATATCGCTATTGCCATCAGCTGTGCCGTGGCCCTGAGTCTGATCGTTTCCATCACGGTGATTCCCTCCTTTGCCGCAAAAATCCTTGGATTTTTCCGCGAGAGACGCGAAGCAAAATTAGCTGCGAAGTATCAAAAGTTGGAAACCACACCAGTCAACCCGGAAGCTCGAGTGGCTGGCGGACGGCGAGGGCTGATCTCAAGAATGGATTCATTTGCTCACAAGTTTACCGAGGGTGTGGCCGATTTCAACTACAAGGTTACAGGCTCTGTGGCGGCAAGACTGGGAGTAGTGGTGGTTCTAACCGGCCTTTCCCTGGCCATGGCAATTTGGCTATCGCCACCCTCTGAATATCTACCCGAGGGCAATCGGAATTTCGTTTTCAACTTTTTGCTCCCTCCTCCAGGGTACAATCTCGTAGAGTTGGACGACATTGGCAAAGAAGTCGTTGAGAACCTTGAACCTTACTGGAAGGGAGTGGAGACTAAGGAGGGAACGCTAGAATTTCGTGAACCCCAGATCCGCAATCTTTTCTATGTGGCTCTCGGTCGCCTAATGTTTGCCGGTGCCTCTACCGAAGATCCGCTCAAAGCCAGAGACCTGGTGCCAATTTTCAAAGAAGAGCTGACAAAGATTCCTGGATTTTACGCCACATCTTATCAGTTCGGCCGGGGCATCAGCTCAGGCCGGACCATCGACATAGACATAACCGGCCCAGATCTGGTGCGGTTGGTGCAGCTTGGCGGTCGGATTTTCGGTCAGTCCATGCAGTTGCTTCCAGGTTCGCAAGTCCGACCCATTCCCAGTCTCGATCTGGGTAATCCAGAAATCCAGATTACTCCCGATCGAGTACGAGCAGCCAGCCTGGGGCTCGCAGCCAGGGACATCGGCGAAGCGGTGGACACCCTCCTTGACGGCCGCAAGGTCAGCGACTACCAGCACGAGGGCAAAGAAATCGACCTTACTCTAATGGGCCGCTCCTCCTCCACTCAGAGGACGCAGGACTTCGATGATTTGTTACTGCGAACTTCTGACGGCCAGTTGATCACCCTGGGGTCAGTGGCAGATGTTCGTTGGGTAGCCGGCCCTACTCAGATCAACCACATAGAGCGCCAGCGAGCTATCACCATCCAGGTGCGACCGCCAAAGGAGACGCCTCTCGAAATGGCTATGCAAATTATAGAGAACCAGATAATCGCCCCTCTCAAGAACAGCGGGGATTTGGGTAGCCTATACACTATTAACCTGGCCGGAACCGCTGACGATCTCGTGGTGACGCGGCGAGCTTTGCAATGGAATTTCGTTCTGGCCCTGGTGATCACTTATTTGCTTATGTCGGCGCTGTTCGCCAGTTTTCTCTATCCTTTCGTCATCATGTTCAGTGTGCCCTTGGCGGCCGCCGGGGGTTTCGCCGGCCTGTGGTTGGTGAGTACTTTCATTGAATATCAATCTCTGGACGTGCTCACCATGCTTGGTTTCATCATCCTAATCGGTACGGTGGTGAACAACGCCATTTTGATTGTCCATCAAAGTCTCAACCACATGCGGTATGATGGGATGGAGCGGCGGGAGGCTATCCGTGAAGCGGTGAGAAACCGCATTAGACCAATCTTCATGAGCACAACCACCAGCATCTTTGGCATGCTGCCTTTGGTGCTTTTCCGCGGCGCCGGCTCTGAACTCTATCGGGGACTGGGCAGCGTGGTTGTAGGTGGTCTTGCCCTTTCTACAATATTCACCCTTTTCCTGATTCCGGCACTTTTCAGCCTGGTATTGGATGCCCGAGCCAGGATTACCGGGAAAGTAATCTAAAAAACATAGAGAATTTGAGAATTGGGAAATTAGAAAATTAGGGAATTAGAGAATTCGTAGAAATCGTAGAAGCCGTCAATTCAGCTCACAGCCAGCAGGTAGTCAATTAGAGAATTAGAAAATTGGAAAATTAGTGAGAAGAGTAAGCTATATGCCGATTACCATTCACCGTCAAACGTCTATATCTTAACGAATTACCTAATTTTCTAATCGACTAATTTTCTAATTTCCTTATTGACCTGCTGCCCTCTGTCCTCTGTCCTCCGTCGTCTGTCATCTGAGGTTCTGACCTCCGGCCTCTGATCTTGGACTTGTGATCCTTGCCCCTTATTTCTTACTCCATGCCCTATGCTCTATGCCCCATGCCCTCACAAATTCGCAACTCGCAATTCGCAATCCGCAATTGGAAGGCTGCCTCCTGCCTGCTGCCAGCTGTATTACAGGTACCTCCCGAACCACTCCATGGTGAGACGAATGGCCTCTTCTCTCCTCTCTGACGCACTGAACCAGTGATCCGCTTCCTCCAAGATATGGAGAGCTTTGGGCTCACTTAGCACTTCATACAATTTCGAGGCGTGGGCGGGCGGAACCTGTTGGTCCTCCTGGCCATGCACGACAAGAACACGCTGGACATTTTTCAGGCGAGGAAGGAGCTCCACTCTAAGCAGGTCTTGGTAACATTCCTGGGAAAATTCCACCGGAGAAACTTCCGGGAGTCGTTTAGCCAGATCGACAAGGTGGCAGGGGGTTGCCCAGACCGCAGCACAGCGAACTGTTGAATTATGACTTGCCTCCAGAAGAGCCAGGTAACCCCCTAGGCTGCTCCCTAATAAACCCAGACGTCCGTCAAAATCTTCCAGTTCCAAGCTCTGGGCAACCACCTTTTGCAAATCTCTCCAGCGTCCGGAAATCGAACTTTCAGACAATAATCCTTCGCTTTCACCGCAACCTCTGAAGTCAAACCTTACCGTGGCGACTGATTCTCGAGCAAATACCTGGGCTAGCAGTCTGTACTTCGAGCTGTCTTTGTGGCTCAAAAACCCGTGACACAATATTACCAAGGGCCAGCAAGCGGTAGCCGGGGTCTGAAGTACAGCCTGGAGCTTCAGCCCATCTGAGAGGATCTCTAGAGATTTTTCTTTCATGTTGGTCAATTAGGCAATTAGAGAATTAGGGAAATCGTAGAAACCGTAGAAATCGTAGAAATCGTAGAAACCGTTCCAGTCGTTCAAATCGTTCAAGCCGTAAACGGTAAACAGTAAACGGTGAACGGTAGGTAACGTTATCCGTTATTCATTATCTGTTATACGTTATACATTCTGACCTCTGACCTCCGACCTCTGACCTCCGACCTCTGTCGTCTGTCGTCTTTCCCCGTCTCGCTCGTCTCGCCCGACCTCCCGTCTCGCCTCGTACTCTATGCGAATTAAATCTCGACCACCAGTCCATCATAGGCCACCTGCACTGGAATATTTATACCGTTGTCTTTAAAGGCTTTTTCAGCTACCTCTTGCCATTCTGTCTGACAGGTCGGAACATCATATGGAATGCCAGTCTGCGGGTCCTTGAGTGGGTCGGCTGGTGGAATCTTTTTGAGATAATCGTTGGCCGGGTCACCGGGAACCTGATCAGCGTCGGAGATATGAACCAGAAAAACCTTCTCTCTGGGCTCCCAGGCGCGGACCATCGGCAATGCCCTTTGCAAGCTGAGGAGTGATGGCCGGTTAAACTCTGGTTCATTGAGCCAGTGAGACTGGATGATTAATACATCCGGATGACGCAATATATCCTCCTCTTCCTCTAGACGGAGGAGATCAGAAGTGTAAACCAGCCTTATCCCTCCACCCTCAAACACATAGCCCACTGCCCCCCGTGCCATGGGCCCGTGGTAGGTTTTGAAAGGGACCACCCTGGTTTGCAATCCTGGAAGCGGTTCGCCGGGGACAACTACTCTTTTGTCCAAAGTTTTATCCAAAAGATACCCGAAACGAAGTTCAATGGTCTCCCAGGAATTCTCCGTGGCATAGGTGGGAATGGGGCGCCAATTATCGGGACAAGTGGAACGTCGCAAAGCAACAAGTTCGTCGAGGCCCAGATAGTGATCTCCATGCTCGTGAGTTAAAAGTACCGCATCAAGGGACTTCAAACCGTTGGCCCACCATTGCCTTACTATGTCGGGCCCGCAGTCGATCAGCAGCTTTTCTCGAGCCTCCAGGTAGAAGGAGGTGCGGAGACGAGTCTCTTTGTTTTGATGCATTTGCTGACATATCAAGCAGTCACACCCTATTTCAGGCAGGGTCCAGGCAGAGCCTGTTCCCAAGAAGGTTACTCTCATCGGTCACCCCCCAGCAGCAAGCAGCCACTACCTGGCAGCTGGCAGTGTCGTTATTCGTTATTGGTAAAAAGCGTTGGCTGGTAAACTAGTGCTCTTGGCCAGAAATATCGTACCATGCGGCTTCAGGGTTTGTAGAAAAAACTGCACCAGAGAATCATAGGTTTGCCGGTGGTATACCACCTCCGAGCCCACAATCCAATCAAAGAGTTGGTTCGAGGCAGATCTGGTCCAGTCAACCTTAATAACGGGCACATGGTCCAGTTCGTTCAACAAAATATTTGCTCTGATGAATCTGATGATCTCCTTTTTGTGATCGGATAGAGTTACGTCATGACCGCATGCGGCCGCAAAAAGGCCGCTAACCCCAAGACCAGTGCCAATCTCAAGGATCTTTCTCCCCGGGATGACAGGCTGGGCCATTAAGTAAGCCGCCAGGACAATGCCCGCCTCCCAGATCTTTCCCCAGTAAGGAAGCTCTGTCCCATTGAGACCACCCGTTCCGAGCCGGTCGAGGATAATCTCGTCCAAGTCGGCTATCCTCAGACAGCGCAAGGAACGTTCTGATACGGTTATGGGAACAATTTCAGTCTTATAGTCCTTCTCGATATCCTCCAAAAGTCCGTCGAGTTCTCTTTTGCTCATTCAGCACTTCCTTTCCACTGTGGTGTCCATTTTAAGTAGCACAGGTGTTGGAGTTGATTCAAGGCAAGTCGTTCGTCAATTAGGAAATTAGGAAATTAGAGAATTAGAAAATTAGGGAATTAGGGAATTAGGGAAATCGTAGAAGTCGACATTTCAGCTCACAGCTCACAGGGGCAAAACTTCCCAATAACAAATAACCAATAACGGATAACAACACTGCCAGCTGCCTCCTGCCAGCTGCTAGCTGTCTTCTGACCTCCGACATC
>JARRNM010000191.1:0-6279 GCA_037384945.1 Deltaproteobacteria bacterium | reverse complement strand
GAAACGGCTAATTTTGGAGAACAAGTTACATGATATCAATATCTTGGCTTGGCCCGACCCCAATTCTTCAAAATGAGGAAGACTCTCTTCCTCATCCTTGATCGGCACAACCACACTGTAATCGACCGTTCCTCCTGACTCCATGACTTTTTCTACCACTCCTTATTAATCATGAGTATCCATGTATGGTCATAAAAACCTTACGAATTTACCTGGACATCTATTTTGTCCGGGGCTAAAAGCATGGGGCCTTCATCTTACACCAAACAGTGAAACCTTACATAGACTCACATCCCAAAAATGATTTTTCACCTTTTTACCCAAAAGTGGTTTGACCTCAAATGGGTAAATTTACCCATTTGAGGTTTGACCCGAAATGGGTAAAGAGGAGATTCAGCAGCCTCTACTAGCCATTGGTGCCGCGAAGTGTTACACTTCCCCGCGACAGATACCAACACCTTTTTGATCATTTTGGGAAAGTTTCTACTGGAGTCTACGACTCCTTTTTGTTGCACTTTCTTTAACCCTTCACATGGGATTCTGCCGGCTAAATGCTCTATGACTTCCATATTCATACCCGCGAGTATTCGGATTGCTCCATAAGCTCGGCCGAGGAGATGTGCCAGAGGGCTGTTGACTCAGAACTGGCGGGAATAGCCCTGACCGAACATGACTTTTGGAGGCCCCGGTCCGAGATCCAGGAACTGCAACAAAGATTTCCGCAACTAACGATCATGCGGGGCATGGAGCATTCTTGCCCCGAAGGACATTTCCTGGTCTTTCTCCCCAACCCTGAAAACGGGGGCCTTCCCAGGTGGTGCTCCGTGCTTGAGCTGATTCCCTTGGTCCACAATTATGGTGGAATTGTCATCTGGGCTCATCCCTTCCGCTTTAGTTCGAAGCGGCAAAGCTGGCTGAAACATGCCCAACTCGACGGCATGGAAATAGCCAGCAGTAACATGCACCGCCAGGCTGAAGCCAAGGCAAGAAAAGTTGCCGCAGATAGAGGGATATTAACCTTCCGCAACAGCGATGCCCACGATGCCTTCATCGTAGGTAGGTACGGCAACGAATTGGACATCCACCTGACCTGTGTGGAAGATTTCATTACCTATGTTCGTAAGAGGAGACCTGGAACCGAGAGTAACCAGATCTTGCCGGTGAACATCTCGTTCTAAAAGCCATGTCAAATCGCAACCAGAGAGAGCTAACCCTTGCTTCACCACAAAGGACACAAAGGGCACAAAGTCATCTACCACTAAGGAAATATTCTTTGTGTGCTTCGTGATCTTTGTGGTTAACATGATGTGGTGGTGAAACGAATGGCCAGAAGTGTAGGCAAGATAGAATCTTTTGTTGGCTACGGTGTTATCTTATTACTCCTCATAATTACCGGTGGGATCTTTCTCAAACAATACCACTTTGACCAGTCTGTCCTCAAGCCTGGTGCTTTACAAAAAGAACTTTCAACTCAAGCAATTTCTCCCCTTTCTCCTACACAAGATCTCCTACAGTATGCTCCCCGGAGTCTGACTCCTCTTTCTCCAGCCGAATCCTTCGGGCCCGAAAATCTCTCTGACAAGATCGACGGTAAGGCTGAACTGTATCTTTCTGCCGGATTTGTTGGTCTTGTTAGTCAGCGTTTTGCCATTAAAGATGAGCCTGGTGTTTGGATGGAAGCATTCGTTTACGATATGGGATCCCCGAGGGGTTCCTACGCTGTTTACAGCCAGCAGAAAAGGTCTGAGGCCAAAGAGGTCGAATTGGGAGACTATGGGTATAGGACCGAGAACGCGCTCTATTTCGTCCACGGGCCTTACTACGTGGAGTTAGTATCGTCGGTTGCCCAGGAGAAGATGGCTGAAGTGCTGTTGTCTTTCGCTAAAAATTTCATCAGCAAAACTCCAGTGGAAAGCAATGAACTCAATGAACTGGCACTCTTTCCAGAGAAGAACTTGAATAAAGAAAGCATCGCCCTTTTGCCCTCCAATGGTTTCGGCTTTGAGCAGTTCGATTCAATTTTCACCGCTCAATATAGGGTGGGAGATGCGGAGCTAACCGCATTTTTGTCTCGACGAAAGAGCCAGGAAGAGGCCGCCAACCTAGTGAAATCCTACACCTCCTTTTTGTTAAAATTCGGCGGCACCGAGCTGAAGTCGAACCTGAACATCCCAGGGGCAAGGCTGGTGGAAATCATGGACACCTATGAATTGATCTTCAGCCGGGGCAGCATTCTTGCCGGCGTACACGGGGCGGATGACAGAAAAGCGGCGGAAGAGCTTGCCCTGAGGTTGAACCAAAGTCTGGCGGAGAAAGGCCAGTGAGTCAAACAGAACAGCAGCCCCCAACAAATCGAAGGGATTTTCTTCGACGATTGCTCAAGGCAGTTCTTTCCATCGGTGCCGCCAGCTCCCTGAGCTATTGGCTCTATGACTCCAGCGGTCCGGGACTAGCCAAAAGCGAGAAAGGGTTGGTGACACTTCCCGACTTTTCCGTGCCCAGCCCTAGCCCTAAGATGAGCATCGTTACAGGTATGGACCGAGTGAAGACAATAAACCGGGGACTCGAATCTCTGGGGGGAATAGAAACCTTCGTCAAACAGGGGGACAGGGTACTGCTCAAAGTCAACGCTGCTTTCGCAACCCCCCCGATTCTTTCCGCAACGACAAACCCTCAACTGGTGGCTGAAGTTGCGCGACTGTGTTACAAAGCCGGCGCCTCCACCGTAGTGGTTACCGACAACCCTATAAACGACCCCACCAGTTGTTTTTCCCTGACCGGCATTGCAGAGGCAGCTCAATCAACAGGAGCCAAAGTCCTTCTACCCAGAGAAAACGCTTTTGAGCCCACGACAGTTCCTAATGGCGTATTAATCCGAAACTGGCCGATCCTCTGGGAGCCATTCCAAGGGGTAAACAAGGTAATAGGCATCGCTCCGGTGAAGGATCACCACCGGAGTGGTGCTTCCATGACCATGAAGAACTGGTACGGGCTCCTGGGTGGTCGCCGCAACATCTTTCATCAGGATATTTATAACATCATCAAAGAATTGGCCATCATGGTCAAACCCACTCTGGTGGTTTTGGACGGCACCACTACCATGATGACCAATGGCCCCACCGGTGGCTCCTTGGGGGATTTAAAAGAGACCGGGGTGATGATCGTCAGCACTGATCAGGTGGCGGCCGATTCCTTCGGCGCTACCTTGTTGGGGAAAAAACCCGCTGATCTACCGTATATAGCCAAGGCGGAAGCTGCAGGCGTTGGCACTGCCGATTATGAGTCACTCAGTCCAGTTCGTATAGCTACCACCTAGCGCGGCTTTGAACTTACGGCTTGCGGGCAGGGATCAGAGGACAGAAGTCGGAGGTCAGAGATCAGAGGTCAGAAGTCAGAATTTCGAATTGCGAAATTATCGAATTGCAATTTGAACAGCTGCGACGAAGCAACTAATTCCCTAATTCCCTAATTTTCTAATTTTCGAATGGACGACTTGAACGACTAAACCATGCGAATTGTAACCGTCAGACGGATTAGCCAGGTCTTCTTCTTCCTGCTCTTTTTGTGGTTTTGCATTGTCTCCACCCTTGGAGTGGAGTGGTGGCAGCTGAGGGGCTGGCCGGTCGACTGGCTGCTCCAGCTCGACCCTCTGGTGGCAGTGGCCACAATGCTCAGCACCAGTTCCCTCTACAAAGGTCTCCTCTGGGCATTGGTCACCGTGGTCTTAACCATACTGTTGGGAAGATTCTTCTGTAGCTGGGTCTGTCCTTTTGGCACCATGCACCATTTCATCGGCTATCTTGCCAAGCGGGGGAAGAAGGTCTCTGCAAAAATCGCCCTCAACAGATATCATCCGGGCCAGTCCATCAAGTATTATCTGCTCATATTCTTGCTCACTGCTGCTTCCGGTTCCTTGCTCGCTGGTTTACTCGGCACCGTGCGGGAGCGTCCCTTACTCTTCTCTCTTGTAATAATTATCTCCCTGGCAGGAGTAGCCCTCTTTTCTCTGCTCAAGGTATTGCCAAACCCCAAGAATGCCTTCACCCTCTTGATTATTTTCATCGGCTCCTGGCTGGTTCTGGGTTTGCTTTTTCCTTCGGGCAAAATAATAGCCGCCTCCCTGCAGACGGGCCTGCTCGATCCCATTCCCTTGGTCCATCGCTCGGTTAATTTGACGCTCCTCCCACTTGCAGGGCCGATTTCAGTAGGACAGCGCTACTACCAAGGTTCTCTTCTTATCGGTGCTGTCTTTTTAACGGCCCTTCTTCTCAATTTGATTGTGCCCCGTTTCTATTGCAGGTTTATCTGTCCGCTGGGAGCTCTTTTCGGAGTTTTGTCATCTTTTTCCCTCTGGAGAATAGGTACCAGTGAAAGCACTGGTGAGTGCAGCGGCTGCCATCTCTGTGACCTTGACTGTGAGGGCGCCTGTCAGCCGGCCGAGAAAATTCGGCTGAGTGAATGCGTCCTGTGCATGAACTGCCTCTACAGTTGTCCACACAGCCTCGTGGGCTACCGCACAACAGCTTCTGAAGCCGGCGAGCTTCCGTTGCCTGACCTCTCCCGGCGGGGATTTCTCGCCTCGTTTGTCTTGGGCGGAGTGGCTGTTCCTATGGTTCGGCTGGGAGGATTAGTAGGGCCCAATTGGCAGCCTTCGGTTATTCGTCCGCCTGGCTCCCTGGCAGAACCTGATTTTCTCAGTCGTTGTCTTAAATGCGGGCAGTGCATGCGAATTTGCCCTACCAACATAATTCACCCTGCCGGCCTGGAAAGCGGACTGGAAGGGTTGTGGAGCCCCGTCCTCAATTTTCGCATCGGCACCAGCGGCTGCCAGTTCAATTGCGTTGCCTGTTCCCATATCTGCCCCACGGCGGCAATTCGGCCAATCAGTTTGGAGGAGAAACACGGAAAAGGTCAATTTGCTCAGGCCGGTCCCATCAGATTGGGAACCGCCTTTGTGGACCGAGGTCGTTGTCTTCCCTGGGCCATGGACAGACCCTGTATCGTCTGTCAGGAAAATTGCCCCGTCAGCCCAAAAGCAATCTTTACCAGGGAGTACTTCAGCACTGTGAGAGGGGGTAAATTTCGTCTTCTCAATATCGACGGACAACGGCTGGAGCTTATGGATGAAAGTCTGGAACCTGGAGAGTTGGCCAGCGGAGACTACTATGTGATGACCATGGGCAACAGCAGGGAACACCGCTGGCGCATACTGGCAAACACGAAAAACAGTTTAACTCTTGCAGGTAGCATTTCGCCGAATGATGCAGCAGATCTCGGAAGTTACCTTACAGTCCAGGTTAGACTGCTGCAACCCTACGTGGACCCGAAGCTCTGCATTGGCTGCGGCATTTGTGAGCACGAATGCCCGGTGAACGGCAAACGGGCCATAAGGGTCACGGCTGAGAACGAGTCCAGGAGCCCGGGCAGGACAATGATCTTGCGGCGAAGCACTTGAGGGGAGGGCAGGGGACAGCTGGCAGCCCTCCGACAGGGTCGGAGACGGGACGGGAGGTCGGGCGAGACGGGCGAGACGAGGAAAGACGAAAGAATGCAGAAGACAGCAAGTCAAATGGTTATGGATCGAGTCAATGACGCATTAACCTTTTGACGATTTGACCAAGTGACGAATTGACGGTTTCTACGGCTTCTATGATTTCTACGGTTTTAACTAGTTGACTAATTCTCTAATCAACTAATTAACTACCTATGCTATACGCTCTGTGTTTCGCCCATACTCGACAGGAGAAAAAAACAGATGCCTAAGAAACAAAGTGGCTTTTCGCGGAGAGAGTTCCTAAAAGCGGCTGGCGCAGCCACGGCAGGCTCTCTTCTGAGCGCGAGGGAGACCCTTGGGAAGATAAGCGGAAGTTCTGGTTCACACCTAGCCCTGGTCCCAACCCGGCCTTTTGGCAAAACAGGCGCCCAGGTCTCAATCCTCGGATTGGGCGGCATGTTTGATATTCCCTCAAATCAGCTCGTGCTGAGACAAGCCCTGAAATGGGGTGTTACCTACTGGGATACGGCTGACTGCTACGAAGGAGGCAGAAGCGAGGAAGGAATCGGCAGTTTCTTCGCCAAATACCCTGAAGCTCGTAAAGAGATCTTCTTGGTAAGCAAGTCAGATGCCCGGGAGCCGAGTGGGATGACGCGCCTGTTGGATCGGTCACTGGAGAGAATGAAGACGGATTACCTCGATCTTTACTTCCTCCATGGCATAAGTGGCATCGATGCACTCGACAAGGATACCAGGACCTGGGTGGATAAAGCCAAGGCTGAAGG
>JARRNM010000190.1:0-13830 GCA_037384945.1 Deltaproteobacteria bacterium | reverse complement strand
TGCGGTATAGCTATGCCGTCACCGATCCCAGTACTGCCCAGCCGTTCGCGCTCAAGTAGTACGTCCACCAGAGCTTCTCCATCCAAATTGGCCTTGCAATTCGACAATGCTTTCGTGAGTTCCTCCAGCACCTCTTTCTTGGTCCTAGAGTGAAGTTCTGGGATGATGCAATCCTTATTCAGAATATCCAGTATTTTCATCAATGCTCTCGGCAAGCTTTTGTCTGCAGTGCTGGGAACTACTTCCTCAGGCCCCAGACAAACCCCATTAGTTTTCTGGTTCTATAAGACCGAAGTTACCATCTTTCCGTCTGTAGATGACATTAATGTTTCTGGTCTTGGCATTAGTGAAAACCAAAAATTCGCTGTTTGCAAGATCTAGCTGCATCACGGCCTCATCAACATCCATGGGCTTGGCATGAATCTGTTTTGTTTTTATGATTTGAGGTTTTTGGGCCTCTTCAAAACTCTCGCCAGCCAGGATGTTCATCTTCATCACCAGGGGCTTTGTTCCACCGTCGCTCTTCCGTTGCTTTAATTTCTCCCTGTACTTCTTTATTTGGGATTCAACCTTGTCTACCACCATATCGATGGCCGAGTACATATCGCCAGTCTCTTCTTGCCCATTGATACGAAGACCGTTGGCATTGATGCTAACTTCGGCTATATGCCTGAATTTTTCTACAGATAGCACCACATGGGCCTCAATGGGATCCTCTACGTATTTTTTGATGCGATAGAGTTTTTCCTCAGCGTAATTACGCAAGGTATCTGATGCGTCAATCTTTCTGAAAGTAACCGAAACCTGCATCTACAACCTCCCCAATTTACGAACTCTTACGGGCGATGTCCATTGTTAGAACAAGTTGATCCAAAATATCGCTGCCGAATAAATCCGAAATCCGAAGCATTTGCCCGGTGAAATCCCGCCTGCGGCGGCTCCGCACAGCGAAATTCAACAGGGCGAGCACTAAACAA
The DNA here is from genome assembly GCA_037384945.1 of Deltaproteobacteria bacterium. Lineage (GTDB taxonomy): Bacteria > Desulfobacterota > Syntrophobacteria > BM002 > BM002 > BM002. Next base: position 12,853 of record JARRNM010000190.1, on the reverse strand, counting down.
ACTCTAAATCCCAATTCCCAATGCTCAAAACGTTGCTAGCTAATAGTCCACACAAAAAGTTTTGGTCATTCGAGTTTCGGTCATTTGCTAGTTGTTTCGGATTTGGATATTCGGATTTAGGATTTGAGAGTAGTTACTTCTTTTTTCTTTTCTTAGTCCCCCACACAGGTTGCTTGCGCAGATTGGAGGGTAATATGCCCAGCAGTTCACGATATTTGGCCACGGTTCTGCGAGCAATGTCGATGTTCTCCTCGCGCAGCTTCTCAACAATGGCCTTATCACTATACGGTTTCTGCGGATCTTCGTTGGAGACAAGCTGGCGAATTCTTTCCTTTACACTCTCCGAGGCCACGGCACCACCGGTGAAACTGCTTATCGATGAATTGAAAAAATACTTCAGCTCAAACACGCCCCTCGGTGTGTGCATGTATTTATTAGTGGTTACCCGGCTAATGGTGGACTCGTGCATGCTTAAATCTTCGGCGACGTCTCTCAGGACCAAAGGCTTCAGATGGGCAATGCCTTTATCAAAAAAATCGCGTTGGAACTTTATTATACTCTCGGCCACTCGGTATATGGTCCGTTGTCTCTGGTGAATGCTCTTAATAAGCCATGCCGCAGAACGCAGCTTGCCTTGGATATATTCCCTTGCCTGATCTGTAACATCACCATCTTTGCTCAAGGCCTCGCGGTAAAAAGGGCTTATTCGTAGTTTTGGCATGCCGTCTTCGTTGAGGAGGATAACAAATTCATTGTCCACCTTATACACGTAGATATCGGGGCTAATATACTGGATTTCCTCCTCATCGTATTGCCGGCCGGGTTTTGGATCCAGCCCCACTATTAGGTCAATGGCCTCCCTGATCTCTTCCGGCTTCCTGCCCGTGGCTTTTACAATGCTGTGGTAGTTCCTACTTTCCAAATCATGCAAATGATTTGTAATGATGTTGATAACCAAGTCATCCTCAAGCTTCAGATTCTTTCCTTGAATAAGCAGGCACTCTTGCAGATCCCTCGCTGCAACCCCCGGTGGATCAAATTCCTGAACCAGACGGAGCACCTCCTCCACACAAGACTCGTCGCATCCGGCCATCTCAGCGATCTCACCCATGGTAGCCTGTAAGTATCCGTCTCGGCCCAGGTTGCCAATAATCAAGGTACCTATTTCTTTCTGAGCATCACTCGCACCTGACAGGTGCAGTTGCCATAACAGGTGGGCATCCAAGGAGGGCTTCTTGACCAAGCGGCTTTCTATCGCCGGTAGTTCTCTAGCTTCTTCGCGCTCTACTCGCACCCTGGGGCCGGAGGTGTATTCTCCTAAGTATTCTTCCCAGTCGAAATCTTCTTTGGGCTTCTCATCGATGGTGACCTCAGAGACATTCGCTTCACGGTTGGCGGAGTCAGCCTTTTCTGGCCGATCGTCAGATTCCGCCTCCCCTTCCTGGCCCTCTTCCAATAGAGGATTACTCTGCAGTTCCTGGCTTATGGTTTCCAGCAATTCCAGGCGGGAAAGCTGCAGCAGTTTGATCGCCTGCTGCAGCTGGGGCGTCATGATCAACTGTTGTGCGAGTTTTAAGTGCTGTCTAAGTTCTATTGCCATAGTTACCCACTAAGGTCAGAGAGTAAACTCTTCTCCCAAGTAGATGCGACGGGCGCGCTGGCTCGAAGCAATTTGTGCCGGGTCTCCCTCTTCCAGAATGGTACCCTCGTTTAATATGTATGCACGGTCGCAAACCTTGAGGGTTTCCCGCACGTTGTGGTCCGATATCAGGATGCCAATACCCCTCGCTTTTAATTGAGCGATAATCGCTTGAATGTCAATAACCGCTAGTGGATCAACCCCCGCAAACGGCTCATCCAGCAAGAGAAAACTGGGAGAGGTCACCAGGGCTCGAGTGATTTCCACCCTTCTCCTCTCTCCTCCTGAGAGGGAATATCCCTTGTTGCGAGCAAGGTGTCCGACATTCAGCTCATCCAAAAGTTGCGAAAGTCGCTGCCGTCTTTCCTCCCGACTAATGCCGATGGTCTCGAGGATGGCCATAATGTTTTGTTCCACGGTCAACTTGCGAAAAATAGACGCTTCCTGAGGAAGATAAGTAATCCCTTCGCGAGCCCGGAGATACATGGGTTGCGAGGTGACATCTTTGCCATCCAGAAATATTTGACCAGCATCCGGGCGGATCAGTCCGACAATCATGTAAAAGGTGGTAGTTTTACCCGCTCCATTCGGCCCTAACAGACCTATAATTTCACCACGGTTAACCTCTAAACTTACCTTGTCAACCCCCCGCCGTCGACGATAAAGTTTAACCAGATCGGTAGCAACCAGTTTGCTCAGCTGTGGCTCGGCCTCCAGCCGAGCTTCATTTTCCTTAATCGCCGACTTTGCCAACAAGACCTCCACCGGTCGAACTGTATATGGTAGCTTCCACAGGTCCGGACGGACCTCCCTCTACAATACTTTTCTCGCTGTCTAAATAAAGGGTGATCTTGTCTCCTTGAATAAAGTCCTTACCCTTTTCAACCCGGGGCTTGCCAGTGAGAACAATCTTGTTTTCCTTGCTAAAGTAAACAACATGCTCTCCAGTGGCCACAACTTGTTTCTGGGTAATGTTAACATTTCCATCAACCACTACCCGATCTATTTTTCCGGCTAGACTATCCTCATTTGACCCTGGGCTTCCTTCCTTCAGGTAAAAGACCGTCAGTCGATCTCCCCGGATAGTAAGCTCACCCTGTTTGGCCACCACATGACCGATGAAAATAACCTTTTTTTGCTGTTGGTAGGCTTCCAAGGTGTCACTTACTATATGTACAGGATTGTCCTGGACAACGGCGGCCTGTCCGGGACTCGCCAAAAGCCACAGCACAACCAGGACGATTGCGGAAAGACTGTACCTTTTGCAATTCTTCACGACCAGATTATTCACAAAATTAATCCTCTGCCGGAGACCTACGATACCCCCTGTTTTTTTCCAGCGAAAGGGCTAATCCCCTCAAGTTCGGTTCCTAGGTGACGCAGAATACTCACAGACTTTTTTGCTATTTCGAGCCGCATGCCCTGACCCTTTGTGGTGAATCCCTGTCCTTCTAATACCAGATGTGCATCCGTATAGATCAGCTCTTTGTCTCGATCATAAAAGAGGCGTTCTGTCGTTAGTTTGTAGTCCTTGCCGTAAGTCACACTAACCTTGCCACTTATCTCCATGTTGTTAGTGTCGGTGTGTAAAACTCCCTTATCCCCTAGAAGTTCAACCTGGCCACCCTTTTTAAGGAAAAATACTGCCCTGACCTGATCGAGGACACTTTCCTTCCTCTCTTCAAAATAAGTCGCTTTGGCTGCCCACACAGTCCAGCGAGCATGCCCCCTGTTGACGTCGCGGTATTCAAAGTTGTTAAGGGTTAGATTGCCATCCTCACTGGCCAGCTGAGCCGCGACGGCCGGTAAACTTTCTGTTGCCGAGTGCACCTTCAACCCTAGGAAGATTGCTGTAACCGCGCCAGCCATAGCCAGGAAAAGGAGCCAGCGAATTAAGCGGACACGCTGCCAAAATTGCTGCACCATCGACTTCTAGCTCCAACTAGTGGGACTCTCTTGTGGAGGATATGCAACTTCTGGGCCCATTTACTTTCATAAGCAGACCTGTTTATCACATATATCACACGGCTTGACCCGGTGTAAAGCCCGTTGTCACCATAAAGGTAATAATAACATTAATGATTACAGCATATTACATTTTATCTCCACCATAAAAATTAGAAGATCTCAGGACTGAAGTAGACTGCAGTAATCTCCTCCCACTTCCCCTGAACCTGGAGCAAAAACTCACAAACCTCTCGCACTGCCCCCCGACCACCTTTGCCCACGGTGCTCCCATGACAAACGGGACGAATATGCGGGGCGCCATCGGCAACCATAACGGCCAAACCTACCCGTCTGAGCAAGGGCACGTCTACCAGGTCGTCACCTACGTAGGCTACGCTCTGGTCATCGAGCTCTCGAAGTTTCAGAATCTCTTCGTAGTCAGCAAGCTTGTTTCTGCTCCCTTGCACCACAAGCTTGATGCCTAGATCTCGAGCACGGTGGTCAACCACTTGTGACCTCCTGCCGGTAAGTAAGGCAACCTCTATTCCAGCACGTTGGAGCAAACGAATGCCATGACCGTCGTGAACGTGGAAAACCTTGCTTTCCTGACCGTCTGCATGCCAGACTAGCCCCCCGTCGGTGAGCACTCCGTCCACATCCAAAACCAACAGTTTGATCCGAGCTGCCCGTTTTCTAACCTCTTCTTCGCCCTTTAAAAACTCCACACCCCTATCTCCTGATTCACCCCAGAGACAGCATTAGCATTGAACCACAAGAAGCACAACCGATGCCGAAGGCAAAACAAGATGGAAGCTAGCAGCTGGCAACTGGCAGCAGTCAGCAAGTTTTGCCTGGCAGTGAAAGAGCTTTCTGCCAGCTGCAAGCTGTCCGCTGCCCGCTGTCAAACAGCGCCTTACCTTACTGCAATTGTGCTCTCTGATTCTATCCTCCGGCAACCTTTGGGTGGTTAGCTCTCAGCTACAGAAATTTTAACAGTATCATGAATGGCCAGCAAGACCCGAACGACATCCTCCAGATCGGCGAGGGCGATGGAGTTGGGACCGTCACAGCATGCCTGCTCCGGGTCATGGTGAACTTCTAAAAAGACTCCATCTATCCCCACAGCCACTGCTGCTCGTGCCAAGCTTTCCACGAAGTGGCGATCTCCTCCTGAACTTTCTCCTTCTCCTCCAGGTAGCTGAACGCTATGGGTGGCGTCAAATACGACCAGGCCGTTCTCTCTCATTAACTGGAGGGAGCGCATATCCACAACCAAATTATTGTAGCCAAAAGTGGTGCCGCGCTCGGTGAGCAGCACCTGGCGGTTGCCCTGGGCGTGAACTTTTGCCACAACGTTAATCATATCCCAGGGGGCCATAAACTGACCTTTCTTCACATTAATGGGCTTGCCTGTTGCTGCAGCAGCCATTATCAGATCAGTTTGACGACACAAGAATGCTGGTATCTGCAGAACGTCAAGAACCTTTGCCGCCCTTTCCACTTCTGCAACTGAGTGTACATCTGAGAGTACGGGCAAATTGAATTCCCGCCGAACCGCGGCAAGAATCTCGAGTCCCTCCTCCAGGCCGGGACCCCTAAATGTTCCTGTCGCGAAACCACTTTGATGGGCGAACCACCGAGTCGACGACTGCGGAATGCAGATTGCGGATTGAAAATGCGCTCAAAATTTCATCAGAACTAGAGAACGAATGGCGAAATCTGAACTGTGAAGTCTGATCTCATCAATTTAGTCAAAAATCCGAAATCCAAAATCTAAAGTCCGAAATCGAAGCTGAACCGTACCTGAACGGCACGTCGCAGGGGCCGACACTCGAGGACGCCAGGCTTCCTGCTCGGAGCAGCTTAGACCTGGGAGAGAAGGACGTCCATATCCGTGGTCGCAGCAAGCAGTTCATAAAACCCTCCGGACTGGGAGCGGTTCAGGCAGCGTTGGATTTGCCTCGCTGAATAGCGTTTTCCAGAGAGTGCTTGATGAAATCTCGGAAAAGAGGGTGAGGATCCATTGGTCGGGATTTAAATTCAGGGTGGAACTGACAACCTAGAAACCAGGGATGATCCGACAATTCTATGATTTCAACCAGTTGCTTATCAGGAGACAGTCCGGTAAATTTCAATCCCTTACTGCCTAGAATTTCCCGGTAGTGGTTGTTGAACTCATAGCGGTGCCGATGGCGCTCATAGATTTCGCGCCGTCCATAGGCAGAGTATGCATTCGAGTTGTCTTCCAGGATACAAGGATACTTCCCCAGCCGCATAGTGCCACCCAGCTCGGAATTCTCATCACGCTGCTGGACACACTTGGTTTGGTAGTCGTACCACTCGCGCATGAGGTAGATAACCGGATCTTTAGTATTCGGATCGAACTCCATACTGTGCGCTTGATCGATGTCAGCAACATGGCGGGCGAATTCCACCACGGCCATCTGCATCCCTAGGCAGATGCCAAAAAAGGGCACCCGGTTCTCCCTGGCATATTGGATTGCCTTGATCTTGCCGGTAAATCCACGGGCCCCAAAGCCACCCGGCACCAAGATTCCATCCGCCTCCGCTAGCAGGGCCTGGACTCCGTTCTTCTCAACCTCCTCAGAGTCGATATAGGAAAGAGTCACCCGGCAGTCATTAGCAATACCGCCATGAACCAAGGCCTCGTTCAGACTCTTGTAGGATTCCCGCAAATCTATATATTTGCCCACTATGCCGATTTTAACCTCATTGGTGGGATTCTTGAGTTTATAGACCAGCTCTTCCCACTGTTCCAGACGTGGCGCCCTGGTCCAAATATTGAGGAATTGTACAATCTTGTCATCTAAACCTTGCTGGTGAAACTTCAGGGGCACCTCGTAAATACTCTCCACATCCTGGGCGGTGATCACCGCCTCAGGTTCAACATTGCAGAAGTGGGCAATTTTGGCCTTGATCTCTTTGCTCAGATCCATCTCGGTACGACACAAGAGAATGTTCGGCTGAATGCCGATGCTGCTCAGCTCTTTAACACTGTGTTGGGTCGGCTTGGTTTTTACCTCGCCTGCTGCCCGGATGTAAGGAACCAAAGTGAGATGTATGTAAACGACGTTTTCTTTACCCACATCCGACTTGAACTGCCGGATCGCCTCGAGGAAGGGTAGTCCTTCAATATCGCCGACTGTGCCACCTATTTCGATAATGGCCACGTCCGCATCGTCGGTGACCGCAAAAATGCAGCTCTTGATTTCATCGGTAATGTGCGGGACTACCTGAACGGTCCCGCCCAAATAGTCTCCTCTCCGCTCCTTGGTAATTACTGAGTAATAAATGCTGCCGGAGGTAAAATTGTTTTTCCTTCCCATTCTGGCGGAAGTGTACCTTTCATAATGGCCAAGATCCAAGTCGGTCTCCGCCCCGTCATCGGTCACATAAACCTCACCATGTTGAAAAGGATTCATTGTTCCAGGATCCACATTGATATAGGGATCCAATTTTTGCAGGGTCACCCGCAGACCACGACATTCCAGCAAAGCACCGATGGCGGCAGATGCCAGACCTTTGCCCAGCGAAGAGAGTACCCCGCCCGTTACAAAGATGAACTTGCATTTGCTCAAGGAGTCTTCTCCTGACTAGCTCCCATCCATAAATTGCCCTTTTCCGCAAGCTCCAGTGCAGTCTGGGGAGTTTCTTCTGCCCCGTAACTCCCTACATCCAAAAACACTCTTTTAGACTTACTGAAAATGGTTCATTAATGGATAGGAAGCCTCAGCTAGTATTAAGCCGGAGTTACCGGGTAAACGCTGCCTTGCTTGGAAAGCCGAAAATAAACAAAGGTTCCTTATGTTCGGAGCTATAACAGGTCAAGTATAGCAAGCAAAGGTCAAATGTCAACGGGCTGTTGCCTAAAACCGAGTCTGGTCTGCGCAGTCCGGTACAGGCAAACCACAAAGGACACAAACAGCCCAATATTATTATGGATATTTCCTTTGTGATCTTTCCATGCCCGGTTAAATCATCGTCTATTCAACTGGGATGCACTTTGTGGTGCCACTCTACCCTAGGTTGCTGGCAAGACAGGAATTTCCTCTGGCCAACTATCCCTGGTGTCAAGGAGTGGTGCCAGTCTCAAGGCGAGTATGCACCTTTTTTCTCTTGCAATTTCTCCGGAGTCATCCTATAGTGATTTTATTTTAGTTTCGGAAATCTAAGAGATCATAATATTGGGTCGCAGCTGAATCTGATGGCGGCTAGAGGCCCCAGTCTTTCCTCCCGAATTCCCAAGTTGATTTCCTCATCTAAATATGCCCCGTTCTTCATGGACCGAGGCCTTTGAGTTGGGATTTTGGAACGAACTTTTTGACATCCTTCATGGGTAAGCAGGGCCCCAAAGGAAGAGGATAAATTTTCATGCTGGTAGCCCGACGGATGTCCAGAAATCCTGTGGCCGTATCACCAAAGGCCTCAATTCAAGAAGCCATGGAGCTAATGAAAAAACACTCCATCCGTCACCTCCCGGTGGTTAGCCGGGAAGAGCGGTTGGTGGGATGGGTTACTGACACCGATCTTCGAGGAGCTCTCATTGCCTCAATGATCGAAGATTTGACCGTTGGTGATGTGATGATCGCCGATCCGGTTACGGTCAGTTCCACTGACGTGCTTGAACGGGCGGCTCTTCTGATCACCGAACACAAGATTGGCGGTATGCCTGTGCTAGAGGATGGCAAACTAGTCGGGGTAATTACCGTCGTCGACATCCTCCAAGCCTTTATAGACATCATGGGCGTACTGGGAGCCAGTTCGCGCCTCGACGTTCAACTAAGTGATTCTCGCGATGCCTTTCAAGAAGTCTCCCGGATCATCCGGGAGCACAATGGTGAGATCATCAGTGTGGGCATCTTGCGCCAAGATTCTCCAGAAAGAATTTATTCTTTTCGTATCGAAAAATGTGACACCGAACCTCTCCGCCAGGCTTTGGAAGAGCAGGGACACAAGGTCGTTTCTTCTATTCCCTAGCCTGGATGTTTCATGAATGGGAGTAACGAGACCACGAAGATGGGCGGGCCACCGGGCAACCGTCCCGCGCTACCGCGGGATTGGGTTCCGAGGCGTACCTTAATGGTACGTTGCAAGGACCTACACCCGAGGACGCACGGAAGGGCGGCCATATCCGTGGTCGCAGTAAGCTATTGATGAAATATCCGGGCTAAAATCAGGGGGCCTTTACTTAGAGGAACTGTCATGCCTTGCATGCTCCTCCTCTCTTCGGTACTTACAAAGATCGGCGGCAAAAGCGCTCAACTTCCTACTGAGTGCTTGCCCCCGGCTTATGCAGACAGGGCGGATATTTTTATTGCCATATTGTCCTGACAATTCAAGAGGAAAGGAGGTGAGGCCTCAAACTGCCGCCCCATATCATCTGTCGAACCCTCGCATTGGTAGCATAAAGGCACAATTGGACAGTGCGGCAAACTAAATGGTCATAGCCTTAGATTTTACCTCAGAGGCGTAAACCTGATTGTTTAAATGAGAGGCAATTGTTAACGGAGGTTTATACTATGTCGAAAATACCAGAAAATTACCTACCACCAAAAGATATGTGGCCTGAGTACCTTGTTCCTGAAGAGTTTGCCGACACTCCCACGGAGCTGAATCTTGCCGACTTTCTCGTCGACCGCCACGTGCGAGAAGGCAGGGGTGATAACCCTGCGATTAAATTCATGGACAAGACCATCACCTATGCTCAACTCCAGCAACTGGTGAACAAATTTGGTAACTCTTTGAAAAAGGCTGGCGTCGAACCCCAAGATCGGCTTGGCATCCGCTTGGTCAACTCAATTCAGGCTGTTGTCACCGTCTTTGCCATCGAGAAAATAGGCGCTATCCCCGTACCCACCTCGCCCCTGTGGTCAGCGGAAGAGGTGGCTTTCGTGGCCAATGACTCAGAGATGAAGTTCTTTGTGGTCAACGCCCCTCTCATGGAGCAGGTTGAAAAAGCCAAAGCCAATTTCAAACACAGTACCAAAGTTATTGTAATCGGAGGCAATGCTGACGAGGTAAAGGCTGCCGGCAACATGGTCTACGAAGAGATGCTAGAGGAAGGCTCTCCCGAGCTCGCGCCCACCATGCTCAAAGCCAATGACATCGGAATCATGCTCTATACCTCCGGAACCACCGGCATGCCCAAGGGTTGCGTGCACTTTATCCGGCCAGCTGTGATAGAGGCCAAGATTGTAAACAAACACGTCTACAAGATGAAACCTGGAGACGTTTTGGGCGGAGCCTCATCCAGAAACACAAGATTACCGTTCTCACTGGCCTTCCCACTGCCTACCGGGCTTTGATGAAGTTCCCCGCTTTCAAGAATTACGACGTCAGCTCGGTTCGTCTGTACACCTCGGGTGGTGACGCCCTAGGTTCTGAAACCCTCAAAGGTTGGCAGGAACTCACCGGTAAACCCATCTGGGAAGGCTTGGGCGGCACTGAAATGCTGCATCTGGTCACTTCCAACACCATGAATTCGGAGCCGGTGCCTGACTCCATCGGCAAACCTTTACCCGGAGTGCAGGTCCGGGTTATCGACGAGTCCGGCACAGATTGCAAGCCGAACGAGGTCGGTAGCATGATTCTCAAAGGCGCCTCGGGTACGCTCTATTGGAAGCCCTACGTTGACAATGAACGTTTGCTCAATTCGCAAAAGAAGGGCGTGGTAAACGGTTGGAACCAGATGGGGGACGCCGTCTTTATGAAGGAAGATGGCAACATCTGCTTCGTCTCCCGTGAAGACGACATGATCAAGAGCTCCGGCTACCGCATCGGTCCTGCGGAGGTAGAAGAGGCCCTGGAGAAACATCCAGCAATAGCTGAGGCAGGTGTGGTCGGCATCCCCGATCCTGACAAAGGCCAGATCACCAAGGCCTTTGTGGTATTGAAAGAGGGATACGAGGGCAGCGATGAGTTCTTCGAAGATCTGAAGACCTTCTTGAAAGAGCATATAGCCGTTTACAAGCTGCCCAGGGCCATTGAATACAAAGAGTCCCTACCCCGTACTCCTACAGGTAAGCTCTTGCGCCGCCACCTGCGCCCACCGAAAAAATAGGATCTGTCGAAATAGCAGGTTGCCAAATGCCCTCACCCTTTTCGGGGTGAGGGTTTTTTTGGGGAGCAGTTTGTACTTTTTTTCTCTTTCAACCAACCTCAAAGTTGGGTAAGATGGTTTGAGATTATCTCGACTGTTGGAGGAGTTAGGGCAGTGCTTTGCAAAAGATGGCGAGCCACAGTCTGCTTTTTGATTGTTTCCCTTTGGTGCCTCAGTACTATTGTTCTGGCCGAAACTGTAAAAATAGGCGAGATAAATCCTCTCAGCGGCAGACTCGCCAAGGAGGGCTCAGAGATCCACCAAGGAGTAGCCGTGGCTGTTGCTGAATTTAATGACAGGGGCGGGCTGGACGGCCGGAAAGTAGAACTAATCTCCCGGGACGACCAGAGCCAGCCAGATGTGGCGATTTCAAGGGCTGAAGAATTATGCGGTTGGAGGAAAGTACTTGGACTTACCGGCGGCTACGTTGATTCTCTAGTAGGGCCGATTAGCGAAGTGGCCAAAAAATATGAGGTGCCCTATGTGGCCAGTGCCAGTCTGCAAAAGGAGCTTACCCGAGGCGAAAATCCTTACTTCTTCAGGGTGGCCAGGCTACAGGGTTTCATCCAACCCATCTGCGATCTATTATCTGCTCAACTGCGTCCGCAGCGGTTGGCAATTCTTTATGCCGCCACCCCCGGCTCCACCGAGTTCGCCCGTGATCTGGAAAACTGTCTCCGATCGCGGTCCATTATTCCTCTGGTTACCGAAAAGTTCCGCCCCGGCACTCCTGATTTTACCCCTCTCGTTGGAAAACTGGCCAGCATGAATATAGATGTCATCGTCTCTGGCGGCTTTTTTGCCGACCACCTTCTCCTTGTACGCCAACTCAAAGAAAACAGGGTATCCCCAAAGGGTTACATCGGCCCCTTTGGCATTGCCTATGAAAGCTTTATTCGCGAGATGGGGGAAGATGGTGAGTATCTCTTCAGTACCTGCGCCTGGAATCCCGGAATCACTCAGCCAGGCACCGAGAAAATCTCTGAGGGTTTCGTCAAGAGGTTTCGCCAGATGTTCCACTACGAGCCCAATACCACCAGCATGCACGGCTATACCTCTACCCGGGTTCTTCTCGCAGCCATGCAAAATGTCCTGCGTCACAACAAAGCGCTCACGGGGCCTAACATCCGCCAGGCCCTAACAGAGCTTGACCTTGTCCTACCCATGGAACGGGTTGCCTTCGACGAGCAAGGTGATCCACTGCACTATCAACACTTGGTCGTCCAGATCCAAAATGGTAGATTCCAGGTCGTCTATCCGCCAGACCGGGCCACTGCTGCACCTGTCTATCCAATGCCCAAATGGGGTGAACGAAAGTAGCGCTCATGTGGACCACTGTTCTAGTATCCGGGATCACCTTGGGCTCATTCTACACCCTTGTGGCCCTGGGATTTGCTTTGATATTTGGGGTAACCCACGTGTTTAATTTGGCCCATGGGGAGCTTCTTGTCCTTGCCGGCTATGTGGCCTACTGGCTCTGGAAAACCTCTGGGGTCTCCCTCATCTTTACCTTTCCTGTGGCAATCCTAGCAACCCTAGTGCTCTGTTTGATTTTGCAGCGGCTATTTTCTCGACTAAGAGAGCCCGTGGAAATGAACTCCATTGTGCTGAGCTTCGGCCTGGCCATTTTGCTGCAAAACTCCATGCTTTTTTTCTTCTCCGGTAACTACCGCTTGATCCGAGTTCCCCTCCTAAATGAGGGCTTTCACTTTCCCGGACTCTACCTGAGTTACGGCCAGCTCATCCTTCTGGCGCTCTCCTTGCTGGCAATCGGTCTCACTTACCTGCTCATGCATCACACCTACATAGGCAAGGCACTGAGAGCTACCATTCAGGACAGGGAGTCAGCCGCCTTGGCCGGCATCAATGTAAGCGGAATGGGCATTTTGGCCTTCGCCTTAGGAGCGGTATTGATAGGTCTGGCTGGCCCCCTTTTCGGCTCTATCCACTATCTCTATCCCACCGCCGGCCTGCAAGCAACCCTGATCGCCGTCACCATTACCATCTTTGCCGGGGTAGGACACATTCGCAGTTTGATCCTGGGAGGCTGGATATTGGGCTTTGCCGAATCATGCACAGTCGTACTCCTAGGAGCAAGCTGGCGAGAATTGGTGAGCGCAGTCATGCTGCTCACCTTGCTGGCCCTG
>JARRNM010000189.1:0-11836 GCA_037384945.1 Deltaproteobacteria bacterium | reverse complement strand
CCAGTTGTTAACCCAAGGAGAATAAGGCAACTCACCCAGATCAGCCAAGAACGGCGACTACCTGTGACCGCAACGAGGGCTAGAGCGCTGAGGAGCATGAAAGCCACTTCTCCCATGCCACTTAGATCCGGCCTGACAATAAAGCGGTCACAGGTAGTCGCCGTTCTTGGCTGATCTGGGTGAGTTGCCTTATTCTCCTTGGGTTAACAACTGGCGGGACTTATTGGGCTTTAACCGTTCACCATCTCTGGGTCAAGCCTCTTTTTCCAGCGCTTCTGATCCTTTCCCTCAGCTTATTGCTCCAGGCAGTAAGATTGCCCTCACCTGCAACTGTACCCGAAACAACGACTGAAACCAGACTTCAGCCGGTGGAGACTCTTGTTGAAGAGACTTCCGAAGGTCCCACGGAGGGGGGAGTGTCCGCTGTTGGTCGATATCAGATCGAATGCGAGTTGGGTCATGGCGCCATGGGGGTGGTCTACAAGGCCGTTGATCCCAAGATCGGCAGATCCGTAGCTATCAAGACAATCAGATTGGACCAGACTCTCGGAGCCGAGCAACTCGCAGATTTGAAGGAGAGGTCTTTGAGAGAGGCGCAGGTGGCCGGCCAACTTTCACATCCTGGCATTGTCACCATATATGATGTGGTTGAAAAGGGTGGCAACCTTTACATTGCCATGGAATTTATTGAGGGACAGGAACTCAGTGACTTCTGCACAAAACAGGCCCTGCTCCAAACCAGACAGGTAGCGACCATAATTGGGCATATCTGCCATGCCCTCGATTACGCCCACAAGGCCGGCGTCCTCCACCGCGACATCAAACCCAGTAATATCATGCTGCCTAAAGACGGTCGCCCCAAAATAATGGACTTTGGCATTACCAAGATGCTTACCTCCGATACCACCCAAACGGCAGCCATGATTGGTACACCAAGCTACATGTCCCCAGAGCAGATCGACCTCGAAAAGTTGGACGGACGCTCGGACCTGTTTTCAGTGGGAGCCATGTTCTATGAACTTCTTTGTGGCCAACGCCCTTTTACCGGGCCCAGCATCACTGCCATTCTCAAAAAAATCACCACCGAGGACCCTCCTCCTTTAAATGAAATAAATCCTCAAATTCATCCAAAGCTGGAAGCAGTTGTTTCGAGGCTTCTGGCCAAAGATCCAAAAGACCGCTTCCAAAGCGGTGGTGAAGTGGTCTCTGTTCTCAAAAGCCTCCTGGAAGATTCTTCGATTTGGCAATGAGAGTCAGCGGGATTGCGGATTTAAAAGCAAGGAGACGGTAGTCAGTAGAACCAGGCATGGGGCATGGAGAGGGAAGCGAGACGGGAGGTCTGGCGAGACGGGCGAGACGGGGTAGGAAGTTGGAGATCAGATGTCAGAGGTCAGACGACAGAGGACAGAAGACAGCATGGAGATAATTTCTAATTCTGAATTTCTTAAATCCGAAATCCCCAATCCGCAATCCCAAATCGAAAAGTGCCTAGTGCTTAGTGCATAGTGCCTAGTAAGTGACGGCTCTGTCATTTTTGCGATCTGGTGCGTATTATCTTCGGTGGGACAGACTCTGGACTAGAACGGCACCTCAAACTTACTCTTTTTTCTGATTAGGATATGGTAAGCCCTTAAACGATACAAGGGGGTAAGATTGCGAATGTCGCTAAGTATTTGAACTATTCCCTCCCGGCGGACGAAGTCTTCGTCGTAGAGCTTGGCCAACGAGTAATCCCGGATCATGTTGAGATGGGCTTTCGGCAGACCAAGGAACCTGATGCCAGTCCCCTGCCAGAGGTTTGTTTTAGCTTTGTGTGGCCGACTCCAGACCGATTCACCTTGAACCTGAATCGAGTTCAGGGTGTGGGGCATCAAAAATTCCAAATTCATCTTTACCTGGGTACCAATCGGCTCTGCCGTGGTTATAAAAATCCCACCGGTGCTCATATTGACAGCTCTCCCCATGACGGTCGGGCAACCCATCAATTCGCACCTAACGTCAAAATCCACTGGAATGCGAAGTCCTGTTCTCTTGCTCCGTTCTGAATCGAATAAATACATAGCTCACGGGCCCCAGTATTTTCAGACCTCAGCAGCGAGTAAAGCATCTGCAAGAGCAGTACCAATTAAGTCGCCATTTATTGAAACAGATAAAGGTAATCATATCATCATATTAAGATTATTAAGAGATTTAGGCTTAGCTAGACTTGGCCAAATAGCCAAAAGCTATCTGGCTAAATGGCCAACTTCTTGCCTCTGGGCCAAATCCAGGAGACAACAAATCATCCAGGCTAGGAAGACATGGCTTTGACCTGCCTCCAGCGAAAGGCACAGCACTCAGGGTGCAAGGCATAGAGGTTGTATTAGCTAGCTAGCAGGCAGCAAGTAGCAAATAATCAATCATTTGACATTTCCCATTGCGCATTTATCATTTCGCATCTGTCATTTCACATTCCTGTGAAGTCCCTTGATGCGCCTTGCCTTTAAATGCCCAATGAGAAATGAGCAATGGGAAATGACTCTATGCCCTAAGCCTTATGCCTCAAACTTTT
This sequence comes from Deltaproteobacteria bacterium, assembly GCA_037384945.1. Lineage (GTDB taxonomy): Bacteria > Desulfobacterota > Syntrophobacteria > BM002 > BM002 > BM002. The sequence continues at coordinate 9,285 of JARRNM010000189.1, read as the reverse complement.
TGGTTAGAATAGGACATCGAGGACACCTTGAACCGATTGGACTCCAATGATCTGAATGGGTTTGATGGCCGTCAACCGTTCTGCGTTGCTTTGCGGTAGTAGACAGCGGCGAAACCCTAGCTTTGCGGCCTCTTTAACCCGGATGTCCGTCCGGCTAACCGCCCTAACCTCGCCTGTGAGGCCGATCTCCCCCAAAAGAACGGTATGAGGATCCACAGTTCTATCCAAAAAGCTAGAGGCTACCGCCGTGGCAATTGCCAAATCCACAGCGGGTTCATCAATCCGCACACCTCCCACCGCGTTGACAAATATGTCCTGATGTAGCATGGAAAGCCCGACCTTTTTTTCCAAGACCGCCACCAGTAAGGCCAAGCGATTATGATCTATGCCCATTGATGTTCTTCTCGGTACCGCCAGGCTTGAGACGCTCGTTAGAGCCTGCACCTCAACCAAAATTGGTCTGGTACCCTCCATTGCCGCGGTTACTGTCGATCCTGCCGTGTCGAGTGGCCGTTCGGCCAGAAGAAGTTCTGAAGGATTGGCCACTTCGTGAAGGCCGCTGTCCTTCATCTCGAAGACCCCGATCTCGTTGGTAGAGCCATATCTATTCTTGGAGGCTCGGAGAATTCGGAAGACATGGCCGCGGTCTCCCTCAAAGTAGAGGACCGTGTCCACCATGTGCTCCAACACCTTCGGGCCGGCAATTGTACCCTCCTTGGTAATATGGCCAATGAGAAAGGTGGGCCGTCCTTTCCTCTTGCCGTCCTGTATGAGACGATCAGCACAGTGTCTCACTTGACCGACACTACCCGGCGCTGACTCCAGTTGCGAGGTGTACACTGTCTGGATTGAGTCCACCGCTAGAGCAGCGGGGCTTAATTCATCACTGAGACGCAAAATATTCTCCAGTGCTGATTCAGCCACCACGTATAGATCTGACGAAGTCAATCCCAAGCGCTGTGAGCGCATTTTGATCTGCACAGTGGACTCTTCCCCTGATATGTAGAGAATAGGACGTTCAGCTGCAGTAAGTCCATGGAGTGCCTGGAGTAAAATGGTAGACTTGCCTATGCCGGGGTCGCCACCTATGAGGACAGCCGAGCCGGGCACCACTCCGCCGCCTAGAACGCGGTCCAGTTCGGCTATCTTTGAGGAAATTCTTCGACTTTCCTCCAGTTCCACCCTGTCGATAGGTTGCGGAGTGGCCGGCGGCGGCAGCTCCTTACCCAGTGGAGTCAAAATGGTTTCCTCCACCAAGGTATTCCACTGCCCACACCCGGGACAACGCCCTAACCACTTGGGGCTATGAAAGCCACACTGTTGACAAATATGCTGACTTTTCACTTTACCTTCACGGACCATATGCGGACTGCCTGTTGAAAGATGCGCAATCAAGTTTGGCCGGAACACTCCATGAAGTCAAGGCATTGTTTAATCATGTCCGTTGTTAAAATCGTCCAATCTATCAAATCAGCTTAAAGCTGAAAGCTCATAGCTCAAAGGCAGTCGTTCAAATCGTTCATACCGTTCAAGTCGTTGAAATCGTGAAAACCTTCAAATCGTAGCTCGACAAATTCGAAATTCGCAATCCACAATTCGAAATTCTGTCATCTGTCGTCTGTCCTCTGTCTTCTGTCTTCTGTCGTCTGACCTCTGATCTCTAACCTCCTACCCCGTCTCGCCAGACCTCCCGTCTCGCTTCCCTCTCCCTGCTCCAGACTCCCTTTTCAATAGGCAACGGACCACGGACCACGGACAACTGACTTGAGCCAAGTTAACGTTGACAAACAATTATCTCTATGTTTAAATTCGAGACCTCAGTTGCCTGGAAGCTTTGAAATCCGGGCTATGACTACTTATTTTTGCCTCACCTCAAAAGCGCCAAGTCAACTTAATAAAATGGGTACACCCATTTGGCTGATAAACAACATGCTGGCTCGTCAGGGTAAACCTATCCTGCATTGGCTGAATAGCTGATGACTTACCACCGCAACCAGCACTTATCTCAAGTAGGAAGGAGTCCGATGATGGCGGAAAAAAATATCATTGAGGTTAGTGACGACACCTTTGAAGAAGAGGTACTGCAGTCAGGCACGCCGGTTCTAGTGGATTTCTGGGCCCCGTGGTGCGGGCCTTGTCGAGCCATCGCTCCGGTAGTTGCTGAACTAGCAGCTGAGTATGAAGGTAGCCTGAAAGTCAGCAAATGTAATGTAGATGAAAGCCCGAAGACTCCATCCCAGTTTGGCATTAGGGCAATTCCCACTTTGATCATCTTTAAAGAAGGTAAGGTTTCCGAGCAGATAACCGGAGCGGTTTCCAAGTCTCAAATCGATGCTGCGATCAAGAAGGTTATCTAGCCGGTGGAAGACCGTTTTGCGATGATCGGTCTCAATCATCAGTTTGGAACTTGCCCCATTAGAAAACAGTTTAGTTTGATTGATCGTAATGAGGCCGGATCTCGAGGAGAAGATTATCGGGACAAGGCCTTTTCCGTTAGAATAGGATAGTGGATCAGCTCGCACATCGAATTCAGATCGCCAGGGGGCAGCGGAAATCCACCTTCATTATCTTTGCCCTCTTTTTTCTCTTGCTGTTAATCGGGGCAGCTAGGTGTGCCTGGTTTACTGGTAGCAAGCGAATTGAGAGCGCCCACGAACTAGCTGAAAAGGGAATGGAAGCCTTTGATGAAGAGGACTACAAAGATGCTCTGAAGGCCTTCAATACCCTGAAAGAGCGCTATCCCTACAGCCAATATGCGATTCTCGCCGAACTCAAGGTGGCAGACGCCCATTTTTATCGTGAAGAATATCCCGAAGCCGTAGGCGCCTATGAAGACTTCGTTCAGCTGCATCCCAAAAACGAGGCTATTCCTTACGTAAAATATCAGATCGGTCTCTCCTATAATAAACAAATGTTAAGCATAGATCGTGACCAAACACCGACTCGAATGGCCATCAGCCATGCGGCAGAATTGGACGGTTTTACTACAAGTCGAAACACTATAAGGCCGCCCTGGGTCGCTTCGAAGGTGTTCTGACGGGCTACATGGATGTATTATCCCCCCAAACTCAGAGAGAAGTGGAGAGACTGATAACAGCCTGCACGGCAAAACTGTCGGACCGGATGGGAGACAAGGCCGATGACCATAACTGATTTATCAGTTTCTTGCTTATTTGCCACCGGAGAAGGGTATAAACGGTCACCCATAAAACAAAAAAGACTTGACACGGTTGGGGTTGTGCTTTAGATTGTAGATACATTTTGATGAAAGCCAGTGGATTGCAAAACTTCCTGCCTGAGGAGTTTTCCCAGACTAATTAAATCGAATTCTGGCCAGTGAGCCGCCAGCAGAACTCCCAACGAGGTCTTTGATTTCAAGCAGCGAATTGTCCTGCGGAGACAACTTTCCGAATGACGTCCGTTGCAGCTTATTAATGCTGGCACCGCGTCATTGGACTTAGATGAAAGCAAAAATGAGGAAGAATAAATTACTGTTTACTACGGCGCCACTATAAATTGTTAAATTGTTTCCCACTCTTTCGAGCCTTTCATTCAAGACCTTACCGAACAGATCCCTGCTGAGTTCAACTTGCGCCGCGGCCAAACCAGGGATTGTTCACTTTGATCTACTCATAAGTGGAATCAACGAACGGCGAAGCAGAATGAAAAATAACCCACTAATCATCTGAGGAAAGGAGGAATGCCCTTCTGAACTAAGGGGCAACAAGGTATGGATCTTGTACAATTAAAAGAACAGAACATTAAAGGATTGATACAGCTGGCCAAGGAGCTGGGCATTGAGGGTTTCAGCAGTATGCGCAAACAGGAACTGATCTTCGCTTTGCTCCAAGCACAAGCTGAACAGGACGGTCTAATCTATGGTGAAGGCGTCTTGGAAACCCTGCCCGACGGATTCGGCTTTCTAAGAGCACAGAGCTACAATTACCTTCCCGGCCCCGACGATATCTATGTCTCTCCTTCACAGATAAGAAGATTCGGCCTGCGCACGGGGGATACGGTTTCAGGACAGATCCGCCCACCAAAGGAAGGGGAGCGCTATTTTGCCCTCCTTAAAGTTGAAGCGGTCAATTATGAGGACCCTGAAGACACCAGGGACAAGATACTATTTGACAATCTCGTTCCTCTTTATCCCGATGAGAGAGTGGTTCTTGAAACCGATCCGGACAACTATTCCAATCGAGTGATGGACATGCTCACTCCGCTCGGTAAAGGTCAAAGAGGCCTCATAGTGGCCTCGCCTCGAACTGGTAAGACCATGTTGCTCCAGGCTATTGCCAATGCCATTACCTCCAACCACAAGAACATATACATGATTGTCCTCCTCATCGACGAGCGACCGGAAGAGGTCACCGACATGGAGCGGATGGTGAAGGCGGAAGTGGTGAGTTCAACTTTTGACGAACCGGCCCAGCGTCACGTCCAAGTCGCCGAGATGGTCATCGAAAAGGCCAAACGTTTAGTAGAGCACAAGCGCGATGTAGTCATACTGTTGGACAGCATCACTCGCTTGGCGCGGGCTTACAATACAGTGGTGCCCCCCAGTGGCAAGATTCTCTCGGGTGGAGTTGACTCCAACGCCCTGCACCGACCTAAACGGTTTTTCGGTGCAGCCCGGAACATAGAGGGGGGAGGAAGTCTGACCATTATCGCCACCGCCCTTATAGACACCGGTAGCCGGATGGATGAAGTTATCTTTGAAGAGTTCAAAGGTACAGGGAACATGGAAATTCACCTAGATCGGAAACTGGCCGATCGCCGCATATTTCCGTCCATTGATATAAACCGCTCGGGCACACGTAAAGAGGAACTCTTGCTGCCCGTTGATGATTTGAATCGCATATGGATCCTCCGCAAGCTCCTCTCTCCCCTAAACACAGTGGATGCTATGGAATTCTTGTTGGACAAACTCTCGGTGACGAAAAACAACGCTGACTTCTTGGACTCCATGAATCAATGAAGCAGATGGCTACCCTTCCATCCAGCCAAATCCACAGCCCAATTTAGTTATCACTAACTAGATCAAGGGCTTATGGAGTATTCCTGATCACCAGCAAGGGATGAGATGCAAACCGTCGAGGAGTAACGTGACTCAACGATGTGGAGCAATCCGCTGCAAGGGCGCCCCCGCACAGGCGGAAAGATGAGTCCTTGAAGGATACTCAGTAGCTAATCTCTTGCTGGGGATCAGAGTCTAAAAGAATTCTTGCCAAATAACCTCATTGATACTATCATAGATAGGTTTAGGATCTGATTCCACCTTCAGGGATATCGGTCTGCTTATATTTGTGTAATGGCAATGAAAATCCATAGATGTGACTGAGAGGAAAGGAAATTTATGAAAAAGGACATCCACCCTGAATATCAGGTGACTAAAATCCGTTGTCACTGCGGCGCCGAATTTGAGGCTGGCTCAACCAAAGAAGGGATCAGCGTTGAGATTTGCTCCCAGTGCCACCCTTTCTACACGGGTAAACAGAAGTTAGTAGATTCCGCAGGCCGGATTGAACGCTTCCGGAGAAAGTACGGTAACTACTTGGATCAGAATAAAGAGAAGGATCAGAAAAAGGAAAAGCACGAGGAGGCCGCAGAGTGATCTCTTCGGCCGGTGAATAAAGATGTTCGATAAGTTGGAGAGCATAGAGGCCGGGTATCTTGAATTAGAGAAGGCCTTAAGTGATCCGGCAACAATTGCCAATCATAGGGAATACCAAAGGCTGGCTAAAGAACATGCCGATCTGACCCCTCTGGTGCACACTTGGAGGAAACATAAGAAACTTAGTAGTCGGCTTGCGGACAACCGCGAACTACTCGATGACTCGGATCCAGAAATAAGACAACTGGCGCGAGAAGACAGCAATGAGTTGCAAAGGCAACTTGATGAATTAGAAGAGGAACTCAAGCAACTCCTCACTCCCCGTGATCCCAACGATGAGAAGAATGTGATTCTGGAAATTCGGGCCGGGACCGGGGGTGATGAGGCAGCCCTTTTTGCTACGGATCTTTTCAGGATGTACACCCGGCATGCTGAACTGATGAACTGGAAGGCCGAGGTGCTGAGTAGTCATGCTACGGGAATCGGCGGATTCAAGGAAATTATTTTTTCCATTTCAGGTCACGGTGCCTACAGCCGTTTGAAATTTGAAAGCGGGGTACATCGGGTACAGCGCGTTCCCACCACCGAGGCGCAGGGCCGTATACATACTTCTACCGTGACCGTAGCTGTGCTGCCGGAAGCTGAAGAGGTGGAAGTTGATATTGACTCCAACGACCTTCGCATCGACGTCTTTCGTTCCTCAGGCCCCGGCGGCCAGAGTGTCAACACTACTGACTCGGCGGTGCGCATAACCCATTTGCCAACCGGACTTGTAGTTACCTGTCAGGACGAAAAATCTCAGCATAAAAACAAGGCCAAGGCAATGAAGGTACTGCGCGCCAGACTTCTGGATGCAATGCAGCAAGAGCAAAGGGAAAAAACCGCTGAAAACCGAAAGAGTCAAGTGGGTAGCGGCGACCGGAGTGAACGCATACGCACTTACAATTTCCCCCAAAATCGAGTGACTGACCATCGAATCAACCTTACTCTCTATAAACTAGAGGAAATTCTTCAAGGGGATATTGACTCCATCATCCATTCGCTTACGACCCACTTTAAAACCGAGTCAATCATGCAGTCAAACCATGCCTGAAGAGCCCTGGACCATCCTGAAACTCCTGCATTGGACCACCGATTATTTCACCAGAAACAAGGTGGCGGAACCTCGCGCTTCTGCTGAGGTACTCTTGGCTCATTTGCTCTCCCGGGACCGTCTCTTCCTCTATCTGAACTATGACCGACCGATGGAAGCGGAAGAATTGGCCGCATTCCGGACCCTGGTCAAACGTCGCCTGAGAGGGGAGCCCAACCAGTATATAACTGGAATGCAGGAATTCTGGTCACTTCCTTTTAGAGTTAGCCCTCATGTTCTCATTCCCAGACCAGAAACCGAAGTGTTGCTTGAGACTGTGCTGGAGTTTCTAGCTTCTTCTCCCCATGAGAATAGAGTTTTGGATTTGGGGACCGGATCGGGAGCAATTGCTGTCGCTTTGGCTCGGGAATTGGCTGTGACCAGCATAGTGGCAACGGACTCGTCAATGCCTGCCCTGAAGGTTGCTCAGGAGAATGCCATGTTGAATCAGGTAGATGGCAAAATCGATTTCCTCTGCGCCGACCTGTTCAGTGCATTTTCCCCTGGGGCAGTGAAATTTACCGTGGTGGCAACCAATCCTCCTTATGTAAGTAAGGCAGAAATTTCTAAACTTTCGCCGGAAATTCGTGATTATGAACCTCGCTACGCCTTGGACGGAGGCCCGGATGGTTTAGCCGCTATCAGACCCATCATCGAGGAGGCCCCCTCCGTTTTGTCCCAACAAGGCGTTCTTGTCATGGAAATTGGCGCTGATCAGGCTGAGAGCGTCTCCACCCTGGCGAAAGATAACCAGCACTATGAAACCTATAAGATCATCAAAGATTACAGTGGCTTGGATAGAGTTCTATTAGCGGTAAAAAAAGAGTAGGTATTAATCACCGGTCGGTATATGGTAGGGGTACCAATCTGAGAGCGCAGGGGCGCAAGGCTCAAGGTGCAAGGTACAAGGCAAATTTATAGAATCCAGCAGTCGGTAGCCAATAGTTAGTGATTGAGATGAAATCAATTTTGATTGCTATTCTTCTGGATTCTGGCTCCTGGATTCTAACTGACCTCTGACTCAACGCTCTATGCTCTATGCTCCATGCCCCATGCTCTTTCCTTACTGAGTTCTGACTACTGACTACTGAATACTTGTGGTATGCTTTGTACTCGAGGTCTAACTTATGGACAAGATAATCATTGAGGGCGGCCTTCCCTTGAAGGGCACCCTGAAGATTAGCGGAGCAAAAAATGCCGCACTGCCCATATTGACCGCCACCCTCCTTGCCGGCGGGGTTCATCGGTTGCACAATATTCCGCCTTTAAGAGACATTCGTACCGCCAAGACTCTCCTCTACCACCTTGGCGCCACTTTTGAAGAAGGTGATCCCCTCTGCGTTCACACCGACACTGTGGACAGCCATGAAGCCCCTTATGATCTGGTGAAAACCATGCGGGCCTCGGTACTTGTACTCGGCCCTCTGGTGGCACGCTTCAAGAGGGCCCGGGTTTCTCTGCCGGGAGGTTGCGCCATCGGAGCTCGGCCTATCAACCTGCACCTGAGCGGCCTGGAGCGCTTAGGGGTGAACATTGAGCTCAAGCACGGCTACGTGGAAGCTTCCGCCAAACGGTTATCGGGCAATCACATTTACCTCGACATCCCCACGGTCACCGGCACGGCGAACTTGATTATGGCCGCTGTCCTGGCTGAAGGTCAGACGGTTATAGAGAACGCTGCCCGAGAACCGGAGGTGGTCGACTTGGCCCACTGTTTAAACAACATGGGTGCTTTTATTTCAGGTGTTGGCAGTTCAATAATTACCATTGAAGGGGTGGCCGAATTGCAGCCCATGGATCACGTCATCATGCCTGATCGGATTGAGGCTGCAACCTATTTGACTGCAGCAGGTATTACCCGTGGAGACATCACAATTACACCCTGTATTTCTGAACATCTGGAGGCGGTTATTCACAAGTTGGAACAAGCAGGGATGAAGTTCGAGATCAGTGAGGGTTCGATCAGGTCCGTTGGGGGGGAAGTGATTCGAAGCATAGACATCAAGACAAACCCCTACCCTGGCTTTCCCACTGACATGCAAGCCCAGATTATGGCCATGATGTCCTTGGCCGAAGGTCAAAGCATAATTACCGAAAAAATATTCGAAAACCGTTTCATGCATGTAAGTGAGTTGAAACGCATGGGTGCCGACATCAGTATAGAAGGCAACACGGCCATTGTGCGGGGCCGGCCGAAACTGCAGGGGGCCCCGGTCATGGCCACGGATTTACGGGCCAGTGCCTCTCTGGTGTTGGCCGGTCTGGCTGCTCAAGGGGTTACCGAAGTGTCTCGAGTCTACCACTTGGACAGAGGCTATGCGAGGCTGGAGGAAAAACTGAGCACCGTAGGGGCACGGATAAAGAGAGTCAAGGAGTAAGGCTTGGGGCATGGAGTCCACATTTCGAAATTCGAATTTCGAAATTCGAAATTAAGAATCGTCTGACTGCTGATCTCCGATTTCTTGGTATTTTGGTGACTGGTGCATAGTGCCAAGTACCACTGCCAGCTGCCGGTTGCCAGTTGCTTGCTTTAAATGTT
>JARRNM010000188.1:6379-8984 GCA_037384945.1 Deltaproteobacteria bacterium | reverse complement strand
CGAGAAGGTGAAGCCCAATGCAGGCTCCCACTATATCTACAATGGAGTCAGCAGCCCCTACCTCGTGGAAGTGTACATCTTCGGGGGATTGCTGGTGTAGTCTGCCTTCGACTCGGGCCAACCGTTCCAATATAGCCAGGCTGGTTTTCTTTGCCTGGCCAGGCACTTCACTCTCCCCAATGATCTTGCGTATCTGGGCCATGGAACGGTGCGGCTGTTTATCCTCTTCAATCTGGATATTCAACCTGGTTCCACTAATTAAACCACGTTTTTCTTTGGACACTGCAATCTCATAGCCGCCGAGTTTCATTTTAGACAAGTGAGCGGTGAGAGTGTCCAGTTGAAGCCCCAGATCGATCAAGGCTCCGAGGATCATGTCTCCGCTAATCCCGGAAAAACAGTCGAAATACGATATTTTCATGAAGATATAGATCCCATACAGCGAGACGAAAATTAAACCCCAAAGGGCACAGCGGGTTATTTGAGATCTCAGATTTCAGATTGTAGATTGGCCCAAGTCGGAATTAGGAGATTTAAGAATCCACAGTCAACATTTGAAATTCCATATATTTGTGCTCTCGGTGTTCTTTGTGGTTTATATATTCGCCTCCCTTGTTACTGGAAAGTGATGTGGGAAATACGTAGGTAGCGGTCTATCATCCGGCTGTAATAAGAAATGGCTTCTTCGTTGTCTCCATTCTCGTACTTGACCAGCATCTTGCCGTTTTCGTGTTCTTCTGTCTTCTTGATGGCCCCCTTCTCACAGAAGAACTTGATCCCGTTTTCAAAGGTGATACGAGAAATGCTCTCAAAACGTTCAACGAGTTCGAGCTTGTAAAGCTTGTTAGCCAAGCTATTTATTTTTTTAAGAAAGTCCTTTTCAGCCAAAGTTTTGTTAGTGAGATAATTGGTGGCCCTGAGCACAATCCAGTAAGATTCAAAATAGCTTCTCAATAAGCTGGCGGAGCAGGAGAGCGCCTTGAGACCATGGTGAGTTATCCGATAGGTATTATCTTGGCTTTTAACCCTGTTTACAAACCCTTGAGACGTATAGTAGGCAATCATCTTGTCAATGGTCTCCGCAAGATTCTCGTCTCCATCATAGACAAACTCGAACTTAAAGAAATTCCTGAAAAAGCGTAGGTCGTCCTCTATCCCCTCCAGAGTGAATTCAAAGGCTTCCTTGGCTAGGATAGCAGAGGAAATGTAGGCGGCCGGCAAGAGAAAATGGATAATGTTGTTTTTGTAGTACTCCAGATGCAGCCGGTTGCTATCGTCCACTGTATAGATACGCTCTTCCTCGTCCGTCTCATCCTCGTCCGCCAGCAGGTCAACCCACTTACTTTTCTCCATGAGGCTCAAGGAATCTTCAAGTGCCTGTTCTAGGTCCTGGAGCCTGCTCGCCATACGCACCCCCTGATGGTGGAGGTAATTGTAGTAATTGCGGACGATGAGTTTGATCTCGGCTAAGGTGATTCCCCGCTTAGAGGTAGTGAGAATGACGGCAGCAACGAGGGCAAAGGGGGTGACCATAGAAGAGTTATTGATATTGTGAATGATACGCCAGGCAAAGTCCCTATACATGGCGTGGCGTTCTTTAGGCCGCAGTGTCTGGAATTCAAGCCCGAATCGCTGCATATAGGACTTGAGCGACATGGGTTGGGAAAACTTCACGTAGACCGCACCGTAACGTTTTTTTAATACGCTGCGAGCGCGAACTAACTGGGCCAGGTTTTCCTGTTTCTTGGTGCTGCCTTTAACTTCCTTCAGGTAGGCTCCTTCTTCCAATACTCTGTCGTAGTTAATTGCACAGGGCACGAAAATCAAATCATCGCAGTAGCCTTCCTCCACTGCCTGCATGAGAATTGCCAGAAGCCCGAGTTTGGGCAGCACCATTTTACCGGTCCTGCTGCGGCCACCTTCGATGAAAAACTCGATATTATGACCTTCGCTTACCAAGGTCTTGATATAGGCGGCAAAAACGTCGGTATAAAATTTTTGTCCCCGAAAACTTCTCCGAATAAAAAAGGCGCCCGATTTACGGAAAAAGGGTCCCAGGGGCCAGAAAGCCAAGTTTTTTCCTGCAGCAACCAAAGGAAGATTGAGGTTGTGTCTGTAGAGCAGATAAGACAGGACTAAATAATCGATGTGGCTCTTGTGGCAGGGAATATAGACAAGGGGTGCACTCTTTGCTGCATGCTTAACCATGTCCAAGGAAGGTACGTCTACCTCAATCCCGTCGTAAATGGTGTTCCAGATCCAAGTAAGTAGACGCTCACCGATCTGAACGTAATTCAGGTGAGGGTCGGTGGCGATCTCGTCGAGATAGTTGTCAGCCTCTTTCCGAACAATTTCAATGGTCCTACCATTGGTGCGAGCCCTTCTCTCCATGCGTTTCTGCAGGTCCTTATTGTGAAGGACCATCTCTTTTATTTCCCAGCGGCTCTTCATGATCGGACCCGTTACCACCCGGCGGTGACGATCAATGCGGTCAATCAGCTCCCTTCTGAGCTGGAACGCTAGTCCAGTTTTGGAGGAGTCCAGGTTTGGTTGGTCTGCCAGCCAAACTTTCAAGTTCAGGGACTCGGCTATTTCCAAGATGTTT
>JARRNM010000188.1:0-6320 GCA_037384945.1 Deltaproteobacteria bacterium | reverse complement strand
TTTCCCGGTCTTTCCTTATCGCCGAAAAAAACGTCCACAATCCCTTTATGTTGTCTTTGAGGCGCCTTACCGTGAAAGATCAAACTGGGCACTAAGATGATCGGCTTATCCATAACCCGCTGGACATCGACTAGGAGGTGCAAGGGATCTTGTTCCATGAGCCCTACCCGGCGGTAGTATCCTGTCTTTCCTACCAGGAACAGAACTGAGGGTTTCTCTGACAAAATTAGTTCGCGGTAGTCGCCAGTTTGGTAAGGATTAGGAAATCTTCCTTCCTTGAGATAGTGATGGGAGAATGAAACTAACAGCCTTACGGCCTTGGTGAAGTGAAGCCATAAAAGAGGCCGCGTATCAAAGGCGAAGAGAGGCGGCCGGAGGCCGGCCCGGGTGAGCAGTGAGCCAAGAAACAGGAAATCCAGCTGGCTGCGGTATTTGGAAGCATAGATTAAATAGCCTTGCTCCTCCATCTCTTTCAGTAACCGCTGCTGGCTCTCTAGAAACGTGGCTTTGCTGGCAAGTTTGCGGAGGAGTCCGCCCAAAGGGGAGGAGAATTTTGGCTCTACCGTGAGGTGCTGATCTATTTTCGCACCACTTTCAGGGTGTGGAGAGTCAGGTTCTGACTCTGGTTTTTTCTTGAAAAATCTGAAGAAGGCCATGCTTCAACTTTTTCAACATAGGGTAAGCTAATAATTTATCTTTGTTGGCTAAACTAAGCACAAATTATTCATAAGACTGTCCAAACTTGATAAACAACCCTGCTAAGAACACTCCCGACTGAGCTCAAACCCTAGGTACTCAAGGCCCAAGGCTGCAACGAGAATTGTCTATTTGTTGCAAGTGTTTATTCGCCAATCCGAGAGAAATTGGTCAATTATGCAGGTTAGCAGATTTACAGTCCAAAACCAACCGATTTTTTGGAGAACTGGAGGTAGGTTGATCAATCCCGGAAGCTCCAGAAAAAAATCCTCTACCTCTCAAGAGGTAGAGGATTTTTTTATAAGTAAAAAGATCAGCAAAAAGCTCCCTGCAGAAGGAAAATTAACAGGTCAACCTAGAGGAGAGATAGAGCTTCCGACTCTTTGGGTACTTTGTCCCCTTTGTGGTGGGAGTCTTTACGCCTCTAGGCGGCTTTTTCCACCTTCACGGCACACACTTTGTACTCGGGTATCTTGGCCGTGGGGTCGTGGGCAGGATTGGTAAGGACGTTGGCACAGGTTTCGACGAAGTGGAAGGGCATAAACACCACCCCCGGGTCCACTCTATCGGTCAAGATTACCTTGGCGGTAATCTCGCCCCGCCGTGAGCTCACCCTGACTTTCTCGCCCTGCCTAACTCCAAGGCGGCTGCCATCCTCGGGATGCATCTCTAAACTCCCCTCAGGCATCTCAGCATGGAGTGAGGGGGAAACCCTGGTCATGGTACCCGTGTGATAATGGACATGCACCCTACCAGTGCTCAGCCAGAAGGGATACTCATCGTCCACCACCTCGGCAGGGGGCTTGTATTCGATGGCATGAAACAGTCCCAGCCCCCTGGCAAATTTGTCTTTGTGTAAAAACTTGGTCCCCGGATGGTCCTTATTTGGACAGGGCCAGGCCAACCCTTCACCCTCTAACCTCTCGTAGGTAATACCCCCGTAAGATGGTGTGAGAGTGGCAATTTCCTTCATTATGTCTTCGGCACTGTTATAGTTCATCTCATAGCCGAAACGATTGGACAAGTCTCGGATTATCTCCCAATCAGCCCTGGCTTCACCTACGGGTTCAATGGCCTTGCGCAAAAGCTGCACCCTTCTCTCTGTGTTGGTAAAGGTGCCATCCTTTTCCGCAAATGAGGTTCCCGGAAGCACCACATGGGCAAATTCCGCAGTGGGGGTAAGGAATATATCCTGGACTACCAGAAATTCAGCCTTTTTTAGGGCCTTTTCCACGTGGCCAACATCAGGATCACTCACCATGGGATTCTCACCGACCACATAGAGGGCTTTCACTTTGCCCTCGGCAATACCAGAGAGGATAGACGGGATGGTAAGCCCTATCTTGTCCGAGAGTTTGGCATTCCACGCCTTTTCGAACTTGGTCTGGTTGTCAATGACGTTTACTGCCTGATAGCCTGAGTACACATTGGGGAGTCCTCCCATGTCACAGGCACCCTGGACATTATTCTGGCCTCTCAAGGGGTTCACCCCGGTGGACTCTTTGCCCATGTTGCCGGTGAGCATGGCCAGATTAGCCAGAGACTTCACATTGTCCACCCCGGTGGTGTGCTGGGTAATCCCCATGCAATAAACAATTGAGCCTGCTTTGGCTTTGGCATAGTATTCTGCCATCTTGACAATATCATCAGCAGAAACGCCGGTAATCTCCGAAACTCTTTCCGGGGGATAACCGTCAATCAGTTTACTGAACTCCTCAAAACCTTCGCAGCGCTCATCGACAAAAGCTTTATCGTGCCAGCCATTCTGAATGATCACGTGCATCATCCCATTTATCAGAGCCACATCCGTACCAAGTTTGTGGCGTACGTAAATATCAGCCTTGAGCGCCAGCTGAATTTTTCTGGGGTCTACAACTACTAGCTTTGCCCCTTTTGCCTTGGCCCGAAAGATCCGGGTGGCCACCAGGGGGTGCGATGAGGTAGTGTTGGAGCCGATGACAAATACGCAATCTGCATCCTCGATTTCAGCAATGGAGTTGGTCATGGCTCCACTACCAAAGGCGGCGGCAAGACCTACCACCGTAGAGGAGTGTCAGAGCCGGGCGCAGTGGTCCACGTTGTTGGTACCCACCGCGGCTCGGGCAAATTTCATGATTAGGTAATTTTCCTCGTTGGTCACCTTGGCAGAGGCAAAAAAAGCAATACTGTCGTTGCCGTGGGTTTCCTTTATCTCCTTCAGCCGGGAGGCGGTGTAGTCCAGAGCCTCGTCCCAAGAGGCTTCAGTGAGAGCGCCATTTTTACGGATCAAGGGCTTAGTAAGTCTGTCCGGGTGCTGGACAAACTCGTGGATGTTCCAGCCCTTGACACACAGCTTACCCTCGTTGACTGGACTGGTTTTCGAGGGAATGGTGTTGATGATCCGACCGTCAAGCACTTCCAGATACATGCCGCAGCCGCAGCCGCAGTAAGCGCAGGTGGTCAGCACAGTGCGGTAGTCCATGGGGAACTCCTTATCGATGCTCGGGTGCCTTACCCAGAATATTGAGAGGCGGCTTCTCGTCGGCGGAAGCGTAGCCGGGCCGATAATGAAACTCCTGGTCAATAATATCGGCAACCTTCTTGTACAGCGTTCGCAGAGGGATATCCGCCGGACAGGCCTCGTTGCACAGGCCACAGTCAATGCACCGACCGGCCATATGGACGGCCCGGGTAAGATGGAATATGGGATTCTCCGGTGGGAGGTCACCCGTATGGATGAGATCCTCACTCTTCAGGGTGCATTCCTTGCAAAAACACATGGGACAGATGTCCCGGCAGCCGTAGCACTTGATGCACTTGGCAAACTCGGCCAGCCAGTGCTCCAGCCGGCCGCTCAGTTCCATGGCATCCACCTCGGCAACGGAGGCGAAAGCACAGCCCTCAACCTTTTCCCCCTCAACAATATCATCCGGGTAAGGCTTCAGACATTCGCAAGCCTCGGCCAGTTCCTGGGGGCAGGCGAGGCCCACGGCCACAACCTTAGTGGGATCGAGCTGGTTCCAGGTAAACAACGTCTTGAGACCACGCTCATCACATCCGCGCACCAGTACTCCAAAGGACTTGTCCGGGTAGCACCGAGCCAGGTTGATCAGTTGCTTGTTGAGAGGATAGCGGCTGTCTCCGGGCCGCTGCCCGTCTCCCAGAACCATATCCTCCAGATCACTGCCATCCACAAACAGGTAAGGACCAATGTGGCCGTTCATTATCCTCAAACCCAGGAATCCTTCTATCTTCCCGGATTCTAACAGTTCTTTTACTTTAGCTTTAATCTGTTCGCTCATAGATACTCTGTCTCTCCTGCTGGCTACACCGTATAGACCAGACACCCACCATGGTTTTGCCAAATCATCAGGGCAGCGTGAGGATTCGGCGACACAGGGACTGGGAAGGTAATGTCGTATCCGTTTCCGCCTCTCCAGGTCCCCCCGTCATTGGGTTACGCCGCCGTTTTCAGCCTGGACGGTCCCAGCCTTTGAATGTGGTTGGTGAAGTCGGTTATTACCTCGGCGAATCTGGGTCCTTCAGCAGCGGAGACCCATTCCAGCCAAAGGCGGTCCTCTTCGATGCCGGCAAAGGCGAGAAGTTGCTTCATCACCGCGATTCTTTTGGTTGTCATGTAATTACCGTACAGGTAATGGCAATCTCCGATGTGTCAGCCGCCCACAAAAACGCCGTCAGCACCCTTCTGGAAAGCCTTGAGAATGTGGTGCGGAGATATGGTGGCCGAGCACATCACCCGAATGTTACGGACGTTGGCCGGGTACTGCAGCCGGCTGACTCCCGCCAGGTCAGCCCCGGCATAAGCGCACCAGTTGCAGAGAAACGCCAGAATTTTCGGTTCGAATCCTGTCATATTAAACACTCCTTGTCCTACGAGTATCCCATCAGCAGTCCTGACAAACAGCACCCAGGAGCCCCGTGACCTAACCAGCAATGAATCCGGGTTTGCTCAGTCTCCGGAGATCAGGGCTGACTCCAGATTCCTGCACCGCGCTCCACGCCATAAGCTATTCCGTCAAGGCCTGGTCTATCTGGACGTACAGCTGCTGAGGCCTGAAGCCCATAAGCTGGACACTTCCCGAGGGACAGGTAGCGGCACAGCCTCCGCAGCCCTTGCACAGAACCCGGTTTACCTCGCAGATGTGAAGTTCTTCGAGATAATTGATAGCGCCAAAGGGGCAGACATCCAGACATCCCCGGCACCCCACACAGGTTTCCGGGTTTATCTGGGCCGCAATGGCGTCACCGAAAATCCTCTTTTTGGACAGGAGGGTCACCGCGCGGCCAGCAGCCCCGAGACCTTGAGCGATGGCCTCGTCAATGGGTTTTGGCGAGTGGGCCAGACCGCAGACAAATACCCCACCCGTGGCAAAATCAATAGGTTTCAGTTTGACGTGGGCCTCCACAAAAAAGCCATCGTCATTCACTGGTACCTTGAACAACTGGGCCACGGGGTTTTCCTTTGGCGGAACTATGGCGGTGGCCAGGACCAACAGGTCCGGACGAACCTCTATCTCTCGCTGAAGCACATAGCCGGTGAAGCGCACCTGTAGTCCGTTGTCATCCTTGCCTACTTTGAGCTCTTTATCAAAGTCATAACGGACAAAAATGATTCCCTGGTCCCGGGCCTTACGATACAGGTCCTCCCGCAATCCGTAAGTGCGCAGATCCCTGTAGACAATGAAGATATCCATCTCCGGATTAAGTTTTTTCAGTTCTAGTCCGCTTTTGACAGAATGGGTACAGCAGACCTTGGAGCAATAAGGCCTTTGCGGGATCCGCGAGCCAACACACTGGATAAAAACTGCTGAACGGAGCTCCTTCAGGGATGAGTCTTGGTCTATAAATTTACGGTCCAGCTCCAGTCCGGTCAAAACCCGGGGATCCTCACCATAAAGATATTCATCCGGTTTGAGCTCTGAACCACCTGTGGCGATAATGGCTGCCCCGTGCTCCAATAACCTCTCTTTGCCATTCGTGGCGATGGTTGACTTAAAACTGCCTACAAACCCATCCACCTGTTTCAATTCTGTGTTCAGGTAGACATCGATATTCTTATTCGACCCGACATCCTGGATTAGCCTGGCCAGTTGCTGCTGCACATCCTCGCCCAGCCAGGTTGCGTAAAGATTTCGGGCCTGGCCCCCGAGGACATCGCTCTTTTCAATGAGATGAGTGTGATAGCCTTGTTCGGCCAGGTTCTTGGCGGCGGCCATTCCGGAAATGCCGCCGCCGATTATCAAAGCAGACTGGTTAACCTCTATTTCAGGGTCGGACAGAGGCTCAAGCAGGCCTACCTTGGCTACCGCCATGCGCACCAGATCCTTGGACTTTTCTGTGGCCGCCTCAGGATCGCCGCTATGTACCCAAGAGCATTGATTGCGGATATTGGCCATCTCGAAGAGGTATTTATTGATACCGGCATTTACTACCGTTTCCTGAAAGAGAGGTTCGTGGCTCCGCGGGCTACAGGCGGCCACCACCACCCGGTTCAGCCTCTGCTCTTTGATAACCTGAGTCATCTTCTCTTGGGTGTCCTGGGAACAACTGAAAAGATTGTCTTCCACATAGGCCACGTCCGGCAGGGTCCGGGCATATTCTGCCACTGCCGCCACATCCACCAC
>JARRNM010000187.1:0-14295 GCA_037384945.1 Deltaproteobacteria bacterium | reverse complement strand
CCACCATGACCCCCTGACTGTAGCCGAATCTGGGAGAGACTCTCGTACCGTAAAGCATAATGGCCACTTTCATCTTCGACTCCCGGAGGTGAAGGGAAGAAAGTTTCTCACCCCACAACTTCTTGCTGCCTTTCAAGGGGGCAACATCCGTGCCAAATGGCCATTTATTGATTAACCTATTTAATTTACAGAATAATTATCAAAAATTCCTGGTATCCCTTGGAAGAGAAAAGTAAATTGGTTGTTGCAGTATTGCAACTAAAGACTTATAATTGCTTATCACTGCAGGATATTATATTTTTTGCATTTTTGCAACAAGATTATTGATTCGCAACATTTGCTCGAAAAATCTGGTAAATAAAGGAATGTGAATGACCCCTGAACAGAACTACTCAACCATAAAGGATAGCTCCTCCTGGACAAGGCTCATATTAGATAGTATCGCTGACGGAGTCTTTACCGTCGATCATCAGGGGCGGATTACCTCCTTCAACAGAGCTGCAGAAAAAATCACTGGGTTTTCCAAGGATGAAGCCATTGGCCAATACTGCCACGAGATCTTCAGAGCCAACACCTGCTTTGAAGCCTGCCCTCTGAAGCATACCGCTGAAACCACGGAGACCATTGTCAATCTCGAAGTCAACATCCTCAACCGTGAAAACAAAGAGATTCCTATCAGCATCTCAACTGCAGTTGTCAGGGATCGGAAGGGGATGGTAGTTGGAGCTGTGGAGACCTTCCGAGACCTCTCCCTTATCAAGGAACTGCATAAAGAGATCCACAGACAATACTCATTCCAGGATATTCTGGGACGGGCGAAACCGATGCTCAGGCTTTTCCGCATACTACCTGATATCGCGCAGAGCGACGCCACCGTGCTCGTAGAGGGAGAAAGCGGTACAGGGAAGGAACTCTTCGCAACGGCACTCCACAATTTGAGCACCCGAAAGGACAGGCCTCTCGTCAAAGTAAACTGTGCTGCCCTCCCAGAGACCCTGCTGGAGTCAGAGCTTTTTGGTTACAAGAAGGGCGCTTTCACTGATGCGCGAAGGGATAAACCTGGACGATTTCGTCAAGCCCATGGCGGGACAATCTTTTTGGATGAAATAGGTGATCTGAGCAAGGGGACCCAGGTGAAATTGTTGAGAGTTCTTGAGCAGAAAGAGTACGAACCTCTCGGCAGCAATAAAACTGAAAGGGTGGACGTACGAATTATCGCTGCCACGAACAGGGATCTCATGGAGATGATGCACCGAAGGGAATTTCGCGAAGACCTCTTCTTTCGCATCAACGTCATCCGCCTCACTATTCCGCCATTGCGAGAACGCCGTGAGGACATCCCCCTGCTCCTTGATCACTTCCTCGAGCGCATTAATCTGAAGCAGTCTAAACAGATTAAAAAGGTCTCTTCTTCAGCCCTGAAAACCCTCTTCGATTATGATTTCCCGGGCAATGTCCGCGAGCTGGAAAACATTATCGAGCACGCAGCGATCCTGACCAAGGGAATCGAGATTCAATCCAGACATCTTCCCTCTTACCTAAAGCGGAGACATGAACCATCTCCTGCTGCTGCCCATCTCCCTGAAGGAGAGGACATGTCTGTGCTGGATAATGTGGAGCGCGATTTGATCGTCCGAGCACTGGAAAGACACAGGGGACGCACCGCAGCTGCGGCTAAAGAATTGGGAGTCCACCGTTCCACCCTCTGGCGCAAGATCAAGCGTTACAAAATCTCCACCCCCTGACCGCAGCCTTTTCCAACTTGTCAGTGATAGTCTGCAGCAGATTCCCAGAAAGGGTTGCAAACCTGCTACGAATTGTTTTTAACATGTTGCAAAATTGCTACGTTAGAAGTGTTGGGCCCAGGAAAGCATCCCTTCAGTATTTTCCCAAAGTGGAGGTCCTCAAGGAAATACCTTGCTCATAGACAAAAGATCCATCCACAATCGACCCGGTGAAACTAAAACTCTGTCGAGTCGCTGGAGATTTGATCAACGCGGTTGCAATGATGCAACGCATCAAGTTATTAAAATAATACAATAATCTTGTTTTTGCACTAAGATCCTTCCTAAAAATTTCCTTTTTTCTATTCTCGCGATATAACAAAAAACATACTGAAATCATGACGTTAACCATAAAAATCGTAATGGCACGATTGTTGCCTTTTTAAACAATCACATTGTGGCGCGGCTCCTGGTAGGAGCCGGAAACTGCATAAGGGAGAAAAATGTATACACCAAAAACAGCCCATCCAGTCAACGGGGGTGGACGAAGATTCATTGAATGCCCTTTCTATGCGGATTGTCTGATGCACGCTGCCAAGCATGATTGGAAAGCTTGGACCTGCGAGGAATGCCCGAACCTCAAATTAGACCCGGTCTGCAAGAGGCTTAAATTCATCTCTCCATATTTCGAGCTACTTGCAGAAATCTATCCAGAATTCAGAAGAAAGTACGAACCGGCCATCAGCCTTTTTGATCTGGAACACTGAAACGCTTTATTTCGGTATCTTAGTTACTCTAGTACTCCAGAACACCTCGCCAACTTCACCACCATGGCTACTTACTCAAGCATCCATCGGGAGAGCCGGTGGGTCTTGAAACTGCTAGTCCCTTTTCTTGACGTTTTAAGCTAATGTTGCGAAATGCTACACTTTCCGATATAGTAGAGATGGTTGTATTTTAGGAGACGATCTCCATGGCCAAAATACGCACTACTAAAGGCAAGCGCCGCAAATCTTCAAAGTCAACCGACAAAGTTACTTCTCCACCGTCCAGCTCCCGGAAGGCAAAAGATAAATCCAGGGAGGGGCCCAATATCGCCATTATCGGCGGCGGCACCAGGTGCCAGGACCTCATGGAAATGCTTGCCCATGAACGATTTAAGCACCTTAAGGCTAAAATCGTCGCAGTGGCAGACATCGATCCGGAGGCTCCGGGCTTTGTGCTCGCCAAAGAGCAGGGTATCTACACTACTACCGATTACCGTGATCTCCCCCAGTTGGAGAACCTCGATTTGATTATTGAACTAACAGGTAAAGAGGAACTGCTTCAAGACGTGATCAGGAATAAACCTCCTCAGGCCCAGGTGCTGGATTACACTATCTCGCGGGTTATCAGTGACATGGTCAGCTTCATGGGGGAGTACAAGGCTCGGGAACGTGACCTCAGCTTGTCTCAAACTATGATCAATACTCTATTCGCCGGAATCCGAGAACCTCTATTTCTCCTGCAACAAAATTACCGCATTCTTGATACTAATGAGCCCATGCTCAGTCTGCTTGGTTTGCCCAAAGAGGAGGTCGTTGGTAGGACCTGTCACGAGGTCAGCCATCGTTCCTTGCAGCCCTGTAACTCTAGAGCCTGTCACTGTCCCATGAAGGAAACCCTGAAAACCGGCCTTTCCGCCCATGCTATTCACGAGCATTTGGATCGCCAAAACAAGCCCCGCTATCTCGAGGTGTTCACTTACCCCTTAAAGAATAATTATGGCCAAGTCGACATGGTTTTTGAGTTTTATCGTGACATAACGGTTGACCTCGAGTCTCGGCTTGAGCGCAAAGCAAGGCAGGTCAAAAAAGATTTGGCCAAATTGGTACATGAAGACAAAATGATTGCCCTGGGCAAATTGGTTGCCAGTAGCGTGCACGAGATAAATAATCCCATCGCGGGGATACATACCCTGGCCAAACTAATGCTCCGCACCTTGGACGAGGATCAGCTGGAAGCGGAGGAGCTTGAAGAGTTCCGCCGCTATCTGGAACTTATTGCTCACGAGTCCTCCCGTTGCGGCCAGATTGTATCCAATTTGCTCTCTTTCTCTCGCCAGAAAGAGTTGGAACATCGCCGAATCGACATCAACCACATCATCAGCTCAGTGATTCTTCTCTGCCAACACCGGATGGAGCTGCAAAACATTGCCTTGGACAAAAAGCTGGATCCCCACCTCCCCGAAGTAACCGGAGATTATAATCAAATTCAGCAATGTATTATGAATGTCATCTTCAACGCCATGGAGGCCATGCCCGATGGGGGCAAATTGACTCTCGGAACCTTCCTCGAGAAGAAAAAACGCATGGTCCACATTAAAATTACTGACACCGGCTGCGGTATTCCCGAGGAAAACCTCTCCATAATTTTCGAGCCCTTCTTTTCCACTAAAGAGGAGGGTAAGGGAGTCGGTCTAGGGCTCTCTGTGGTTTACGGAATCATTCGAGAACATCAAGGAACCATTTTTGTGGATAGCGAAGTGGGGTCCGGATCAACCTTTACCATTAGATTTCCCATAGCAAATAAAGGTTCTTAAGCAATTTTACCGGAGTAAACACCCCAAGATGAGACCGTGCTCTGATCCCTGGGCGGGTATGGTGCACAGATCTCTTGGTGGGCGGTATTCACTCGCCATTTAGATAAGGGATTGCCATGGCAAACAAAATTAGCATTCTGGTGGTAGATGACGAACTGGTCATTCGCGAATCACTCCATGGCTGGCTGAAAAAAAGCGGTTATAAAGTTGACACCGCAGAGGGTGGCAGCGCAGCCCTGGCTATGTTGGAGAAAACCCCGTACGACCTCCTCTTTCTGGACATTATGATGCCGGTGATGAGCGGGCTAGAGGTTCTTGAAGTGGTCAAGGAGGACTATCCTCAGACTCTCGTTGTAATGATCACCGCATATGGTTCTGTGGAAACCGCAGTTCAGGCTATGAAAAGAGGAGCTGTCGATTATCTTATGAAGCCCTTCGATCCAGATCAACTCTCTTTGCTGACGGAAAAGCTCATTCAGCAAAAGAAGATCCTGGATGAGAACATCTTTCTCCGTGAGCAGATGGCTGAAGCGATTCGCTTCGAGAACCTTGTGGGACGTTCTAAGGCCATGCAAGAGTTATTCGTTATGATTCAGGATGTGGCTGAGAGTGATTCCCCAGTTTTGATAACGGGGGAGACCGGTACGGGCAAAGAATTGGTGGCCAAAGCTATTCACGCAAAAAGTGCCAGGCAGAATGGTCCTTTTATTCCGGTTAATTGTGGTGCATTCCCAGAGCATTTATTGGAGAGCGAGCTTTTCGGTCACGAGCGCGGCGCTTTTACAGGGGCTCACCGGGCAAAGAAAGGACGACTGGATTTGGCCCACCATGGAACTCTCTTTCTGGATGAGGTGGGCACAGTGCCTCTCAAGATGCAGGTAGATCTTCTTCGCGTCCTGGAAACCAAGGAGTTTCATCGCTTAGGCGGGACCACGGAAATCGAGGTGGATTTTCGGACAATTGCCGCCACCAATAGAGATCTGCAACAGGCCATCAAAAAGGGAGAATTTCGCCAGGACTTCTTCTACCGTCTCAATGTCATCTCTCTCCATATCCCGCCACTGCGAGAGCGGAGGGATGACATTCCCTTGTTGGCCGAACATTTTCTTGATCGCTATTCTCGTGAGACCAACAAGGACGTCGATACCATTAGCAAAGAAGCCATGACCCTTTTCAGACAGTACGACTGGCCGGGCAACGTTCGCGAACTGGAAAATGCCATAGAGCGGGCAGTGGTCATCTGCAAGAAGAGACGGCTTGGCCCTGAGGAGTTTTCTTTCCTAACACCTCATCTATTGGCAGCAGAGGAAACCTACTCTCTTGAAAAGACGCAAATAGCCCATCTTCAAAAAGTGCTTCAAGAATTCGACTGGAATATAACTCAGGCTGCGCAGGCCTTAGAAATCAATCGGGTCACCCTCCACAAGAAAATAAAAAAATATGAATTACGCCCAGACCGGGCCAGCAACTGATCTGGAATGTCTCCTGTGAATACCCGGGCCCGAACACCAACAGAGAACCCTGGGGCAAACAATTCCATTTCACTGCCAAAACATGGAGTTGTTGGTGTTGTGCGCTTGGGCGCTGTAGGTGAAGCGGTCTTAAACATCGTTGTCGCCAACCTGCAGGAGATTTTCCATCTGCCGGTGGATATTCTTCCCGCCCGTCAAGCCCCTGAATTTGCTCACAATGATAGGCGTCAGCAGTACCACGCCGCCTTGATTCTGAATGAGCGTCGACCTCTTTATTCCGGTGCTGACTCACGTGTTCGGAGAAGCGCAAATGGGAGGGCGCGCGGCTGTGGTCTCACTCCATCGCCTCAAGCATAAGGAAGAAGGGAGCAGGGCATCTTTGGATACTTTCTACGACCGTGCGGTGAAAGTGGCCCTCCATGAAGTGGCGCACACCTTTGATCTGGTTCATTGTACGCAAGCCGAATGCATAATGAGAATTTCCTCGGGGCCAAGCGATTTGGATGAATTACCTCTGTTTTTCTGTGAATACTGCGAGGCCTTTCTTGAAGAAGCTTTTAGGAGATATGGGATTCGACGACTGCCTGATTGAAAAGGCATAGGGCATAGAGCATGGGGAAGAAAATTGCGGATTGCGGATTGCGGATTTTTGGTGAAGCTGAGAGCACAAAGTCCTAAAGCTGGGGACTAAGCACTGAGCACCAGGAACTTTCTTATTTGTCGCAGGCATTTTAAGGGATGGTCCAAACAATCTCTTATTTTACTATGGCAATGGGATAAAATATTTTGGCCGAGCAACTTGCTCGGCCAAAATATTTGTTTGGGTCCACTCTAACCTCAGTTCCAGTTAGGTTAGGAAGAATTCGTGCACCAGAGTTTTCCAGCCCACCTCTGGAGCATTACCATAGATGTCATCGATAGGGTCACCACCTGTGGCTGCCAGTGGTCCATGCTCTGCCATTACCAGATTGTGAAGCCTTTGGACCTCATGCTCCATCCAACCATCTACTTCTTTCTTGGCAAAGAGAAGATTTTTCAGATTGCCCTTTAGTCTTTCCGGTTCCACAACAACCAACCAGCCCTCGGTGTAGGGCCGCTTGTTGCTCAACTGGGGCTGGCGTAAGACTTTATGGTTAACAGCGACAATTGTACCGGTCAGCGGAGAGAGCACCTCGGCTTCATTACTCTCTCGGGCCAAAGTGAGGCCAATATCGCTTTGTCCCACCTTCTGTCCCAGGGAAGGAAGACGATATTCATCCACCGGCCCCACGAGCTTCAGGGAAAAATCATCTAAGCCCAATCTTACGCGGCCGCCATACTCTACCCGGGCCCAGCCATGGCCGCGATGGTAGTAGTAGTTGTCCGGCACCTGGTAACCCAGTACCCGGTGAACAGCGGGCTTGCCGAGATGTTCATAGAGTTCGGCTTCATCCAAGCTCTGGTCAAACTCGCACACATCACAACGAAAATCGTTGGTACAGATCTTGTATTGCACTCGACCAGAAAGCATGTGACGGCACTCACGCTCATCCCCATAGCGGAGCCGCAATCGGTCGCGCCAACTCTCCTGATCTTTCTGCTTTACCAGTGGTCCTGTTTTCTCCAGGGCTCGGGTCATGGCCTTATCGAAGGGACAGCTGCTGCAATCGAATGCATTGTCGCAAAGCCTGAAGTTGATCACTCCTGCTTTCATCCAGATACACTCATCTTCCAGAATATTGAAGCCTTGAACTATTTTGGTCTTTTTGCTCTTTTTGCTTTTACCAGCCATGATAGTAACACCTCCCTTCATGTGGTGGTAACGCACACACCCAGAGTGCCAATCTACATTTTCAAGCAGCTTTAGGCAGTGCCGGTAGTGGGGTCAAATTGGCGGCAAAGAAATCCATCATGTTCTGGTCAAAGAGGCACCGCTCGCAGTCCAGCCGTCTTGTACAGGTTCGGCTGCTAACCACCCCGGCCTCTGACCAGATGCATATTTGCCTACCAGCCTTATCTCTCTTGGTTGTTTTAGTGGTTTTCATGGCCATCTCCTTATTACCTCGAGTTCATTTCCTTTGTTCACTCTTATGAGCAATGAGGGTGCCAACATTTTTAGGCTCACGGTTATTTTTATAATCTATTGAAATTTCAGCACTATTAGTGATTACTATAAGGTGAGAATAACATGTTCATTGATTAAAAAAGCTACACTCTGAGAAGATGTCCTAGGCAAGACAAGAAAAAGTCTTTTGATCTTAGCAGTTTGTCAACTGATTAATTCGGCAACATGAGTTGTAATTTTTAGCAACCCTGAGAAGAAGAAATTGGCCGGGTTTTTACACTGAGAGGATTGCGGTCCATGTTAGTACTTCGGAATATCAAGAAAACTGTCTAAGAGACGAGAAGTCTGACTCCAAAGGATACAAAGCACGCGAAGAGTTAAAAATTATATTTTCCCTTATTGCCCTTGGTGAACTTGGCGGGGTAAATTTCCAGGCGACTTTCTCAGGTGGAAATCTCTCTTTTCTGGCCTTGCAATTCCCTATCTGTATTATTTTCGACTCACAGACATTTCTCTCACCTTAGCCAGACCTATTTCAACGCTGGCAAATGACTCTTGACAGCCAACAACTAGCCATGCGATTATGACTTAAATACGACCCATTTATAATGCAAATTTAATACACACTTGTGCCGGAATCGTGACTCCTGCCGCCTAGCTCTGTCACTGTTGGTTGAATTAATCCAGCAGCAATCGTCTTCTTTATTTGATTATCCTTTAGCGCACCAGAGTTCTTCAAACATCCTGGGCAAAGAACCGAAACTTCATAGCTTGACCCAACTGGATAGGGAGGAACCTATGAACTCCTACGAAGAAAATATTCTCACTAGGGTTTTTGACAGCGTTACCGATCCTTTTACTATCTATGACCGGGAGTTTCGTATCCTCAAGGTCAATAAAGCTCTAAGAGAGCTCTTTCGCACGGAGGAAGAGCAGTTAATCGGCAAGTTTTGCTATGAGGTATTCTACCAGCGTTCGACCATTTGCCATGATTGCCACGTGCAGGAGGTTTTCCGCACCGGTAAGCCGCTGATGCTCGAAAAGCGTGTACCTGTGCCATCAGGAGGAGAGCGGATTTTTGAGGTACATTCTTATCCAATCAAGGATCACCATGGAGAAACTATTCAGGCGGTGGAGCATGGGCGGGATATAACTGAGCGCAAAAACCTAGAGAACCAACTGCAGGTCTCACGAAAATTTAACGAAGAAATCATAAACAGCATCACCGACAGCCTGACTGTCGTGGATCCAGAAACTTTCACCATTTTACAGGCAAACGACGCCTTTCATGCCCGCGTAGGCTTGGAGCCCCAAAAATCAGTTGGTCAAAGATGTCATGAGATCATGCTTCATAGGTCAACACCCTGTATGGAATCGGGCATTAAGTGTCCATTAGAGGAGACTATCCGTACCAAAAGTCCGACCTTGTCGGACAAGATCTACCCAAACGCAGAGGGCGTAGAGCGGTTGCTTGAAGTTGCCACCTATCCTCTCCTTGATATGCAAGGTGAGATAAGTTCGATCATACGTTTGGAGCGGGACGTCACGGAAAAGAGGAGAATGGAGGAGGCCCTAGCCTTCCGTTCCAAAGAATTACAGAAAACCCAGCATCAGCTGGAAACACTCTTCGAGCTCTCTCGCCAGGTTAGCAACAAAAATTCTTTTTCGGAGTTGATTGATTTCGTCCTGGAACTCAGTCAACAACTCTTTCCCGATACAGATCTTCTCCTTTTCTTTTTGGATTCAGAAAGCAAAGGTTTTCTGCCTTGGGCTGATGTTCATTCTCACGGGCTGAAGCCTTCCCATCGCGCCCAAGAAAAAATCGAGAGATCTGAATTAGTTGCAGATTTTCTTCAGTATTTGAGAAGGCTCAATAAACACAGCACGATCAGTCCCAAACACAGTAACGACATTCCCGCCTTCCTGAAAGTCATTTCAAAGAGCTATGGCAACTGGTTTGGTTTGCCCATCTCCTCACCACTCGAATGTATTGGCTATGCCGTTGTGGGCTCGATAAACTATCAAGATTACCCACGGGAGGATGCGCAGTTTCTCCTGACTTTTTTCAGTCAAATAGCCGGATACATCCGCCACCTTATTGTTCACCAAAATGAAATAAATCATCTACGCGAAAGAGTGGCCGAGAAAACCTCTCACGGAAAAATTATTGGTCAGAGTGAAGAGATGCAGAGGGTCTATGAGCTTATCGACCTGGTAGCCGGTTCCGATGCAACCGTACTAATCACCGGCGAAAACGGCACGGGTAAGGAACTGGTCGCCCAAGCAATCCACAGGCAAAGTCACCGGCGTAAAGGGCCCTTTATCGCTGCCAACTGCTCAGCCTATTCGCCCACCCTCTTGGAAAGTGAACTTTTCGGCCACGAAAAAGGAGCCTTTACCGGCGCCATCAAGAGAAAAATGGGACGCATTGAACGTGCTAAGGCAGGCACCCTTTTTCTCGATGAAATTGGTGATATTGCCGCGGCCACTCAAGTGCTATTGCTCAGATTTCTCCAGGACCACTCTTTTGAACGAGTCGGGGGGGAGCAAACCCTGGAGGCTGACGTAAGGGTCCTGGCTGCGACAAACCGTGATCTGTATCGCGAGGTTGAAGAAGGGAGATTTAGGGATGACCTGTATTACAGGCTCAACGTCATCTCTATACACTTGCCTCCCCTCTGCGATCGCATACAAGACATTCCCCTTCTAGCCAAACACTTTCTCGGCAAGTACACTCTCAAAGAGGGGAAGGCGATCCACTCTTTCTCATCCGGTGCTATGCAACTCCTTATGGATTACGACTGGCCCGGCAATGTCCGCCAGTTGGAGAACGCCATAAGCCACGCTGTTATTCTTGCCCAAGATACGGTGATTGAGAGAAGGCATCTGCCCCAGTTTCTCAGACAAACCCCCACAGATCCACCCTCTACCTCTCTCGCCGAAAACGAGCGGCGGCTGATTCTCGGAGTGCTCCAGGAATCCAGCTGGAACAAGCACGAAGCAGCTCGACGTCTCAAGATTAGCCGCAGTACTTTGTACAGCAAAATTCGCCGCTACAGCCTGAAGAGAGGAGCTACTCCTGTTTGAAATACGAACAGAAAGGGGTCCTTTTTTTGACAGTCCAGAGAACCCTACCTTAACTGGGAATTCAGGGTTCTTTTACTAAAAAAGGGGTCCAATTTTATACGGAGATGCTCAATCCTCCTAAGTTTCCACCCCGCCACAGCCCCGGAACTTTATCTCCCTCCATCCAGTAACTATTTAAGATAACAATAAATTTAGACATATCATAAAAAGTGACTTTGATCCTCGATTCCTGGCAGGAAACTTGTAATAAGTCCTTCAGTAAAATGCAAGCCGTTTTACTTCTCACTCGCTCATTAGCATCCGCTTAAGAATATTAAATCAATAGAGCTTGGGCTTTACATCCTGAGGAACTTGGGACTAACTGCTTCAGTGGGGAACGAAAGGCTGGGTCATAGCTGCTTTGCCCTATTAATTGACCCAATTCAGTATACAACCATTTGCCCTACTTGAAAGGAGGTGAGAATTAAAACAAAAGACCGCCTCCTCCCAGTTAAGGTTTCTAATTAAGACGAAGTAACCCTGAATCTGATTACCGACTAGGGGGGGATTGTGGCATTGGTTTCAGAAAAACCAACAGATGGGAGGTCAAAACATGGCAGAAAAGAAAGATGTAGAAATAAACAGCAGGGCCGACACCATCGATCTGATGCATCCAGACATCAGGCCCTGGCCGGTAACGCCGCCTCCTTCGCCGGAAGAAGTGGCAAAGGTTTACGCTCGGAGGAAGGCGGAAGATTTCGGCAAATGGTGTGAGGATAACCTGAGGTATGAGTACTGCTTCGGGAAACCTGAAGCCCTGCAAGGAATGAGGATTGTCTGTGTAGGTCTCTGGAGACTGGGCAACAAGTTTGCCTGTGGTCTTCTCTGCGAGGCCGGGGCCGAGGTAGTCAACGTCGAGCCCCCTGAGGGGGACCCCCTGCGGCAACTTACTCCCTTTGGCAGGAAAGAGTATATGCTCGAGAGCAGGGTTACGGGCGAGAAGTGCGGCCTGGATTTTATCCACGAGATGAGGGGCCAGAAGTCTGTGACCCTGAACCTCGAGACCGAGGAAGGGAAAGAGATTTACAAGAAGCTGGTGGGCATGTCCGACGCGGTGATCGACGAGATGCCTGCGGGCTACATGGACAGCCTTGGTTTAGGCTACAGGCACCTTTCCAAGGAGTTTCCCAGGCTGGTTTACTGTAATGTGGCGGTGCGCGGTACCTGGGGCCCCTACAAGGACAAGACGTCCAAGTTCGGCCAGTGGACCCTCGAGCCCTTCGGCGGCTGCGCCAACGCTTTCGTTCACAACACCGCCCACCAGGTCCGGCGTGTGGTTTGCTGACTTTGTCGCCGGTGAGCAGACGGCCAACACCGTCCTCGCGGCCCTTTACTGGAGGGACGAGTTGGGCGGCGAGGGCCAGTTCTGCGAGGTCACCGGCGCCGAGAGCCAGATGGACATTCTGGATTTTGACATCAGCTGGTATATGTTCAACGCCTCCATCAAGGCGAGGACGGGCGGCTGGGACCCCAACCTGAACCAGTACGAGTGGAACCCCTGCCGGGACGGCTACATGATGATCGGCGGGCAGACTGACCGGCTGTGGTACCGTATCGGCATGTGCATTGAGCGGGACTTCCCCCAGTTTGGCCGGCTGATCCACGAAGACCCCATCTTGAAGGAGATGGGCGGCAGGAACGCCCTGGAGATGCTGATCAAGACCTACACCCTCACTACCAGGTGGCTGAGGGACATCAACAGGATCGAGGCCGAAGAGAAGCTTTTGGAATTCGAGATCGCTGCCGGTCCGGTTCTGTTCATCGACGAGGTCGCCGAGTTCCACCACTTCAAGTACCGCCCCTGGGTCTGCACCATTGATACCGATCATTACGGGACCCTGCTTTTCTCGGTGCCCCCGAACAACTTCCAGATGAGGACACCGCACCGGGTCAAACAGTTGGGCAGGCCGCTCGGCTACGATAACTACGAGATCTACATGAAGTTGGCCGGTATAGGCCAAACCGAAGTCAACGAACTCAAGGAGAAGGGGGTTATATAAGATGCATAAACTCAAGTATAACAAAGATCCACGTGAAACAAGACTTGAGGATCTGCCGGGCCCCAAGAGCAAGGAAGAGCTCGATGAGATGAAGATGCCCTACGAGGACTACTGTAAGGCTAAGTTCGATCCGGGCAACGAGTTCGGCAAGCCCCAGTCTCTCAAGGGCATCAGGTGGATGAGCACCACCATGTACATCTTCACGCCTCATTCCGTCAGCAACCTGGCTGAGCTCGGGGCCGAGGTGATCAAGGTGGAGATGCCGCGGATGGGCGATCCCATGCGGCACTGTGCTCCGTTCAACGAGACCTATCTCTATCCCTTGCACGACACCAGGCCCATGACC
This sequence comes from Deltaproteobacteria bacterium, assembly GCA_037384945.1. Taxonomy (GTDB): domain Bacteria; phylum Desulfobacterota; class Syntrophobacteria; order BM002; family BM002; genus BM002. The sequence continues at coordinate 1,002 of JARRNM010000187.1, read as the reverse complement.
GGTACGGGGATGGGGTATTTGAACGCCAATCCCAACGAGTATCACATCTCCATGGACTACCACCTGGACGAGATGAAGGAGGCCTTCTACTCCCTGGTGAAGATGTCCGACGGGCTCACTGAGTGCTACCGCCCCGGCACCTTTGACAGGTGGAAGCAGTCCTACCGCTACCTGATCGAGATGAACCCCCGGTTCATCTATGTGTGGGGCGGTGGTTTCGGCTACGGGCCCAAGGTATTCGGCGGCTCCTATGACATCCTGGGCCAGGCTCACGCCGGGCTCGCCTCGGTAACCGGTTTTCACGAGAGCTTTGGCGGCCACGCTGCCAAGCACTCCAACTGGTGCATCGACTGGTACTCCGGCACCCAGATCACCTTTGGGATTTTGGCGGCCCTCCACTGGCGGCGGAAGACCGGGCTTGGCACCATGATCGAGTTCTCCCAGGTGCAGGCTGCTACCAGGTGCCTGGGCTTTGCGGCGCCGCTCTATGGCAGGTTCGGCATTGTCCGCCAGAGGTGGGGCAACTGGGATACCCAGCTTTGCGCCCACGGTATCATTCTCTGCGGTAAGTCCGACTTTCCGGATGCCAAGAACCCGCAGGAAAAGTTCTGCGCCAGGTACGCCATGATCAGTGCCTTCCAGGATGAGGACTTCGCGGAGCTCTGCGCCATAACGGGCAACAAGGATCTTCTCGACAAATACAAGGCTCACGATGACAGGGTCAAGGCCGAAGCCCAGGTGGAGATCTATGCCAAGCTGGAAGAGTGGGCTGCGGACAAGACCAGGTCAGAAGTGGTGAAGGTCTGCCAGGATGCGGGTCTTTTGGCCGAGCCGGTGATGAACGACAAGGAGGTCTACGAGTCCGAGCACTGGAGGCACAGAGGGACCGTTAGGTGGCAGGATGATCAATCTTCGGAGATGTAGGTGTGATGGGTAGTTACGGCGCCGGCCTGATGGAGAAGACTCCCAGGAGACTGTACTGGATCTGGCGGCCGGTTGGTG
>JARRNM010000186.1:0-6342 GCA_037384945.1 Deltaproteobacteria bacterium | reverse complement strand
GAAGGAATTAACCTTTTTAATTTGTAACAGGGACTAAAGAGCAAGACACTTTTATCTACCGATATTGAACCAATATCAAAACGTCTTTTCCCGACTCACATATGCCAGATAGAGAGCAGCTAAGCGCACTTTCCTGATCCGAGATAAGCCAAAAGATCATCTCTACGGTAAGAGATTTTTAGAGAAAAGATTGACTTTATAAAACTTCTTGATATAAAGACCGACTAGTCGGTCTTAAATTAAAGGAGAAACTTCTATGGCAGTGAAAACTTTTCCGGCCTTTGTTGTAACAGAGACGGATGAACAACAATTTCAAAGGGAGATCAAGGAAAGGACCCTTGAGGATCTGCCCGAAGGTGAGGTGCTAGTCCGGGTCAGATATTCCTCCCTCAATTACAAGGATGTGCTCTCGGCCATCGGCAATAAAGGGGTGACGAAACAATACCCCCACACCCCGGGGATCGATGCTGCTGGTGTGGTAGAAGAAAGCCTCAGCCCCGATTTCAAGCCGGGAGATGAGGTGATTGTGACCAGCTACGACCTTGGGATGAACACGCCCGGGGGCTTTGGGCAGTATATCCGGGTCCCGGCGGCTTGGGTGGTGAAGCGCCCCGAGATGTTATCCCTTATGGAAAGTATGATTTATGGGACCGCAGGCTTCACCGCAGCGTTATCCGTCTACCGCCTCATGGAATATGGCGTCAAGCCCGATCAGGGCAAGATCCTTGTGTCAGGGGCCACCGGTGGGGTAGGAAGCATTGCAGTCTCCATTTTGGCCAGGGAAGGCTATCACGTGGCGGCGGTGGAAGTCCGGGCGGAAGAAACCCAGGAATACTTGAGCGAGATCGGCGCTCAAGAAGTGATCAGCGCCGAAGCCCTCACGGATACAAGCGGCCGACCGCTCCTGAAGGCGCAATGGGCCGGTTCCATCGACACGGTGGGAGGACTGCTCTTGGCCACCACGATCAAATCCGTTCAGTACGGCGGGGCCGTGACCTGCTGCGGCAACGTGGCCGGCCCTGACCTCCCCTTGACTGTGTACCCCTTTATCTTGCGGGCCGTCACCCTCATCGGAATTGATTCCCAGAACTGCCCGATGCCCACCCGCGTGAGGGTGTGGCAGCAAATCGCTAGTGCTTGGAAACTGCCGCATCTGGAACAGCTGACTACAGAGACCACTCTTGCAGGACTCAATGAGCAAATTGAGCTCGTGCTGAAGCGGCAGCACAAGGGAAGAATCATAGTCAAATTGCCAGATTGAACCTTGAGCATGCTCCTGCTCCAACGAGCTCAGCAAGGTCCCATTCTCGCAGGCGCCTCCTGCCCTGGTTAGCCAGGGCAGGAGGGCTGCATCACAAATGCCTTGACAATTAAGGAGATGATGAGAAAGAAAAGTATTACTTAACCCACACAATCAATAGTAAAAATAGTGTTTATTTGTATATCTCCTATGTGCAAAGTCAAGTTGCAAAGATTCCTTGATATTCGGTGGGAATCCAAGCCAGTCTCCTATCCGTGGTTCCCCGTTCAAGTGGGACCGCAAGTAAGTAATCCGGGATATTCCAATAGGGCTGACAGACTTGTCAACGTGGTTGCGAAATAAGAGGCACTCTCATCTATCACTCGCCATGCCCTAAACCGGTTTTTTATAGACTTCTATGCTCTAAGTTGCAAGGTTGCAAGACGTATGTCCGTTTTTCAAGCAACATTCGTCTCATCCGCAGTAACAGCATGGTCTTCACATAACTGCACTGGAACATTCTTCATCCGGCTCCTGGTAAACAGACACCGGTATCGAAGTAAACTTATATCGCTATAATCACTGAAATATAGTCGCAATTTCGGTTCGGGCAGTGTGGCGAGGGACTATTAACAAATATTACCATTTAAAAACAACGCATGCCATAGCCAGTCCACCGCCGCTGGCGCAGAATAAAACCACATCCCCTGGCCGGGGACCTATACCCTTCACCAGTGCATCGTCCAGAGCCATGGGAATACAGGCGGCGCCAGTATAGCCCCATTTATCCATGATCCAATGGGTTTTTCCCAGCGGTTGGTTAAGCTGTTGCATCACATCTTTAATGGTATTGTTATTCAGCTGCGTGAAGACAAAAAAATTAACTTCATCCACCGAGTCTAACCCTGCCTTGACAACCGTCTGTTGAATGAGGGGAGGCCAATTATCGCTGTTAAAGTTGGCCGGGAATTTCTCCAGAAACTGGATAACAGGACGCCTAATAGCATTGTCGCTGACAGGTGAGGCAGCCCCGCCAGTGTATATTCCCCATGCTTTATAGTATTGCCCTTGGGAGATCAGCTTTGAGGCCAGAAAACCTGGTTCATCGCTGGCGCTCATTACCACTGCGCCTGCTCCATCGGCAAAGAGGGTGCATGTATATTTATCATGGTAATCTATAAAGCGAGTCATGGTGTAGCCACCAATAACTAAAACATTATTGATGTCTGTATCAACGGCTATTTGTTTAGCGGCAATATCCACGCCTGCCACCCAGGAAGCACAGGCACAGTTGACATCAAAGGTCCCGATGCCTCGGGCGCCGAGTTTATGCTGTAAAATCGTCGCGGTTGCCGGGCTGATGAAATCTGGCGTATCAGTACCTACCACAATTAAATCAACATCGCTGGGAGTGAGGTCAGCTCGCTCTAAAGCCTGGCGAGCAGCAGCAGTACACATATCGCTGGTGGTTTCATCGATAGCAGCCACGTGGCGTTCTTTAATACCAACCCTTTCTCTGAGCCAGGCATCTACATCCCCAATGAGGGGCTCAAATTCAGCGTTGGTCATAATTCGTTCCGGTACGTAGCGACCGGTGCTGATTATCTTGGCATGGCGTTTGGACATAAGGCAACCCTCTTCTAGAATGAAAAACTTTCAACCATGTAGAACAAACATAAGTTGACCGATCTCGGGCAGGAGATAGATTTTGCCTTCGGAAAACAGATTAATCCCCTACCTCTTCTTTTGCAAAATAAACTTAAACTATATCAAAACAGATGGAAACTGGATAATTGCTCATCAAACCGACATTCGTAAGTTTCAGCTTGGATGATAACTTTAATGTCCACCTTAAAGTAATTTACTGGGGATTATCTCATCCACGAGGTCGTTTCCGAGAATTGACCGACATCAACTCATTAAAATGTAGATGTGGGAAAAGGCTTCCTCTCAGTGGTTGGAATAGATCACTTTGATGGGATATTCCAGATACCTTGCCAGATCCGGAAGTTATCGCTGAGCCGTGAAAAAGTTCAGATATGATCTGGTTATCAGAACTGGGCGAGTTGACAAAGGGAGGAGGTTCCCGAACCTTTACAGGTTGGTCCCCTTGATGATGGGCTCCACGTGTTGATATTTTCTGGATATGTAGAATTTTCAGTGGCTTGATAAGTTTCTAAGAAGAGCAGTTATTCGCTATCTTGTTGCAGATTATTTCTTCAATATGGGGAAATTTTTGAAGAAGGCCTAGTTTGGCAGACCCATATTGGTTCATTATAATCGGATTGCAAGCGGATAAAGTTGACATTTCTTGAGAAAAATTGACAGGTAACATGGTTAGGTCTGGTCGCTTAATGGCAGATTTACCCTTGAGCATCAAGCAGGTTAGAAAAAGAAACCTGAAAAAGGCTGATAGCTTATATTGTACCTATCGTTAGCACCTCCAGCATACAGAAATAGAACTCTTCCCGGTCAAGGATATACTGGTCGGAAGTCCGGTCAAAATGTGCCCGCCACTGCTGGAGGTCTTCTTTTGATAAATAGGGAGAGGCAATTTTTACATACCAGTCCGCATTACCGGCAATATAGCGTTTAGCTTCGGGGGTGAGAGGGGCAAGTTTTTGGATGGCATAGGAGGTGGTAGAAACATCTTTTAAGCCTGCTTGCAGGAATAGGCCATGCATCTTGCGTCCCACAAAGTTATCAAAAGGTGGAATGGGCGGATTTTCCTTAAGACCCCGGGCGCTTGCGGCCAGGACTCTTAACGACAGTTGAGGCTCTATGGGATGAAAGATAATAATGGCGCCATCAAAATCTTTAGCCGCCACTCTTCCACCTTCCTTTGTCACCCGCTTTTGCTCTGCCAGTGCCTTTAGGGGATCTGTAACATAAGCAAAACAATTGCCGAAGAAGGTAAAATCAAAGGTATCATCTTCAGAGGGGACGGTGTAGAAATCCGCCACTTTATACTCAATGATGTCCTTAAGATGTTCATTTTCCAGAGCTTCCACCGCATAATTGATCAACTCGGGGGAAAAATCAAGCCCAATAATTCGCCCATGGGGCTTCACCTTCTCCGCCAGTAGAGGTGCCCATAGACCCGGCCCACATCCTAAGTCCAGGACTACATCACCTGGCTTTAGATGTAAATCTTCGACCATTTGACGCCGTTCCTGCTCTTTGGTCAGATGATGGTCAAGAAGCCACCCAACCGTGGTCATATTCAAACCTTTGTCGCCCTGAAAAGCTTTTTTTGCCTCTACCATAAGATTCCTGCCTCATATTATTCGAGATTATGCGGCAGCCTTGGCCATCGCAGTCAAAAGATGGTTTTGGGGACCTCCCTTCCCGAGTTTAATCCAGAAAAGGTTCCTCTTTTGCCAGCCAATTATCTTGTGGGAGGCAGGATAGAACAAATTTCGCTGAAAAAAGTAATTTTTCCTAAATTTTTGGCCGCACCTTTGCCTGAAAATCCAAACGCAACCCTAATTGCAATAGGGGCAGATTGCCCTTGCGACAAAACAAAACATGCTCAGTTGAATATATCCAGGATAAAGGGGTAAACCCGACATTCTTTACCCAGGTTAAAATACATTGATATTTAAACCCCCAATGGGCGGCCAACTCCAATCCCAAAGGCAAATATTTATGAGTAACCCAAAGGTATTTCTGGCTATAATGCCGCCTACAATGCCTGCAATGATAACCAGCAAGACATATCTAACCCAATGGATACCTCTAATGATTACTCGGTTATCTCTTCTGTATCTCACCTACGCCAATAAATGGCACTGCGCCACCACCTGTAACCTGGGGGAGAATTCCGTTCCATTTTTCTATAGCCTTGAGATTAGCCTCTACCTTTCTAAGCTCTATAAGATCTAGTGAAATATTTTCTTTCTGTAGCCTCAAAGACTCTGCCTCTGCCTTGGCTGCTGTAACCTTCTGCTCTGCCTCAATCTTTATCCTCTCCAGATCCCTCCTTGACTTTAGGGCAAGCTGTTCTGCTGTCTGCTTTGCCTCAATAGCCTCTGTAAATACTTTGGAGAAGCTGAATGAGACAATAGAAAACGCATCAACTGCTATATTATATTCCCGGAGTCTTCCAGCAAGGTTTTCTCTCATGGCCTCGCTTACTGCTGCTCTCTTTGTTATAAGTTCTTCTGCTGTATACCTGGCGGATACAGCTTTCATTACTTCTTGTATTGCAGGGTCTATAATACGATTCTTGAAATCTACCCCAAGGGTTTGATAGACAACATTTGCTTTATCAGGTACTATATGATAGTTAAGCGCAACTGATGAAGTCACATCCTGAAGATCAGACGAGGCAGATGCGGCATCAGTCACTGCCTTCTGAACCTTGACATCCATCAGGACAACTTGCTGCATTATAGGTATCCTGAAATGCAGCCCTTCTCCAAGCACATTCTCCTGAACAGCGCCAAAATTGAGGACAACTCCTCTTTCGCCTGCACCAACCTTAACCCATGGACTGAAAAACAGAAAGACAGCCAGTATTGCGCCTATAATCACTGCCAGCCTCAAGGGGCCTTTCTTCAGTGCAGACTTCATGGTTTCCTTGGCCATGTAGATATCTTCCTCCTTCATTATGCTACCTCCTTTTAATTTAGCCGAGATTATGCGAGAGACTTGGCTTCTTCTGTACGAAAATGGTTTTTGGTACCTCTTCGCCCGGATAAAATCCCCCAAAGTTTCTATTCTGAAGCCGAGTCCTCATATTGTCTGCAAGATAGCACAATTTTCCCTGAAGAACGACCTTTACCCGGAATTCTGAGCATACTAAACCTCCTTAAAACCCGAATAGCTCATTGATGAGGAGCTTAATGAGCCCAGGGCAGTAACGCCCGATATTGGTGAACCAAGGGAAAGACTGCAAGCCTGTGAGGAGTCCATGGCTTTTATTACAAAATTTCAACATTACTTGCCAGGCCAGAAACTTATCGAATTCTTTGAAGAAATTTGTGATATGCTCTGCTTATCAGCATCAGTCCGATGCCAATAAAAACCGGAGGTGGAGCATGAAAGTTTCCAGAGGCGTAAACCTGTTCATGGATTACCACAAGATGAACTCCCAAAAA
>JARRNM010000185.1:0-10746 GCA_037384945.1 Deltaproteobacteria bacterium | reverse complement strand
AATGGTTCGCAAAATAGATGGTTGACCCGCGAGGAGTCCGAAGGCAGCACCCGTATTATGGACTAGGGTCAGATTGAGCAGGCCATGGATAAGCGGCCGGATTTCATGTATTTTCAATGTAGCGCTCACCACTGCCTTGCTCGCTTGATCCAGCAAGAGCACCCCGGCCGCCAGGGGCAGGAAGAGTTTGAGGCGAGGTCTCAATAGAACCTCTCTTGGGGTCAGTGGACGGTTTGTCTTGTCTGCCTTTTGTTTATCAGACGCTCTATAAATGCGAGACTGGCGAGATGCTTCGAGCATGTTACTCTATAAGCAATTAAGCATCGGTAGCAGCGAGCTCTTTGACGCAGCGGCTGCAGATCTCAGGCTGATTTGGCTCAGCTCCCACGGTTTCATCATGGATCCAACAGCGGGCGCATTTCATTGCTGAGGCAGGTTTCACTTGTATCAACAGCCCCGGTATATCCACAGCCGAGATGGCCGAGTCAAGGCTCTCCGGATCTGTCAGTCTCACCTTGGAGACAATGAAAACCCCGCTCAGCATGTCTTTACGGTCCTGTAAGTTTTCCCTGAGCGCTCCCTTGACCCCGAGGGTAATTTCTGCATCCAAGGAGTGCCCTACTTCTTTATTTTTTCTCGCCAGCTCCAAAGCACGATTAACCTCCGCCCGAACGTTCAATAGCAGACCCCACTCCTCTTCCAGGGAGTCATCTTCATAGGCAGATGAAGGCTTTGGTAATAGTTCCAAGTGAATACTGTCGCTTTTCCCTGGAAAAGGGGGGACATTCTCCCAGATTTCCTCGGCGGTGAACACCAAAATGGGGGACATGAGTCGCACAAGGGTCGTGACTATTTCAAAGATGGCACTCTGGGCCGAACGCCGCTTTGCAGAAGTGGGCGCGGAGACGTAAAGGCGATCCTTCAGCACATCCAGATAAAATGCACTGAGATCCACCACACAGAAATTATGGATGGCGTGGTAGATTTTGTGAAATTCGAAACGCTCGTAGGCCTTCGCCACCTTCCTTACCAATTGCTGCAATCGGCTCAGTGCCCAACGATCCAGCGACTCTAGGGAGGACACCTCAAGTCTATCCTGCTCAGGGTCGAAATCAACCAGATTTCCCAATAAGAAGCGGCAGGTGTTTCTAATTCGCCGGTAGGCTTCAGATAAACGCTGAAGTATCTCTTCAGAAATGCGAATATCGTCCCGATAATCCTCAGCCGCTACCCAGAGTCTGAGAATCTCCGCGCCATACTTGTCAATGACTTCATTTGGCGCAATGACATTACCCAAGGATTTGGACATCTTCCGCCCCACACCATCAACCACAAATCCATGGGTAAGAACAGTGCGGTACGGGGCACGGCCCCGGGTGCCCACCGCTGCCAGCAGGGAACTGTGAAACCAGCCTCGGTGCTGATCGCTACCTTCGAGGTAAAGGTCAGCCGGAGAATGGAGGTCCTCCCGAGGTTCGAGGACCGCGGCATAGCTCACGCCAGAGTCAAACCACACGTCCAGAATGTCCATTTCTTTGCTGAACCTGGTGCTGCCACACTTGCTGCAGCTTGTTTGCGGTGGCAACAGATGTCGAGCTTCCTCTGCAAACCACACGTCGGCGCCTTCTGCGGCAAACCGGGAAACCACGTGCTCGAGCACCTCAGGACTGGCCAGGATCTCACCACAATCTTGGCAGTAAAAAACTATTATGGGTACACCCCAGGCTCTTTGCCTGGAGATGCACCAATCGGGCCGGTTGGCTATCATGCCATAAATACGTTCTTTGCCCCAACTGGGAAGCCAAACCACTTCCTTGTCAATGGAATCAAGGGCCTTTTCCCTGAGCTGATTGGTTTCCATGCTTATGAACCACTGCTCAGTAGCCCGAAAAATGACCGGCTCTTTGCACCGCCAGCAGTGAGGGTACGAGTGGATTATGGTCTCCTCCCGGACGAGGTTCCCCCCCTCGGCAATTTTCTCATTCACCCCTTTGTTCGCCTCGAAGACAAACTGGCCGGCGAAATAAGCCACATCTTCGGTAAACCGTCCATCGTCATCCACTGGAGAATAGATTTCAAGTCCATACTTCAGGGCGGTCTCAAAATCCTCCCGGCCATGCCCAGGAGCAGTGTGCACACAGCCGGTCCCCACATCGAGGGTCACATAGTCCGCTTGCACGATTACCGATTCCCGGTCTAAGAAGGGGTGTTGGCCTTTCATACCCTCCAGATCTTCGGCAGCAAGCCGGGCCAGGATCTCGTAGTCAGGGACCTCCGCTTTGGCCATTACTGCTTCCACCAACCCATCTGCAATTATCCAAACTTCGTCTTCCAACCCCACCACCGCGTATTCGTAGTCCGGGTGGAGTGCTATGGCCAGATTTGCTGGGATGGTCCACGGGGTGGTGGTCCATATGAGGACGAACACCCTCCTGTTGTTGAGCGAGGCAACCAGGTGGCTGAGGTCATCTTTAAGAGGAAACTTCACATAAATGGAGGGCGACTGATGGTCTTCATATTCCACCTCCGCCTCAGCCAGAGCAGTGCGGCAGGAGCTGCACCAGTATATTGGTTTCTTACTTTTGTATACGCTTCCCTGGGTTATAAACTTACTCAGTTCACTGGCAATGGTGGCCTCGTAGTCATAGGACATAGTCAAATAGGGGTTTTTCCAGTCTCCTATTACGCCAAGCCGCTTGAACTCCTGTCGTTGAATGTCGATGAATTTCTCAGCATAAGCCCGGCAACGTTGTCGCAGCTCAATTTGACTCATTCCTCCTCTCCGGTCGCCCAGTTCCTTTTCCACCTGGTGCTCAATGGGCAACCCATGACAATCCCAACCAGGCACATACACGCTGTCATGTCCCATCACCTGTTTGGATCGCACTATCATGTCCTTGAGAATCTTGTTGAGAGCCGTTCCCAGGTGAATGTGACCGTTTGCATAGGGCGGTCCATCGTGGAGAACGTATCGCCGCCTGTTCTTGCCAGTATTCCTGAGCTTGGCATACAGGTCCATTTCTTCCCACTTCGCCAGAATTTCCGGTTCCCGCTTCGCCAAGTTAGCCTTCATGGGAAAGTCTGTCCGGGGCAAGTTGAGTGTCTTCTTATAATCCATTAGCCTCTCCCGAGTTCTCCCAGCCCGGAGGTCTGATGAATCCGCCTGAGACGGACTCTTCGGACCTCCGGGCTAACCAGAAAAGCAGAAATTAACACAGAACCCCTGATTGTCAAGAAAAATGTCCCAAAAACAGCTCGCCGTCTTTACCGGCAAAACCACCGAAACCGAACCTGACCTAGTCGAGCACCTTTTCTATAATTGAATAAGATTCAGCATGGCACAATATCTCCACGGCCCCCTTACTATAATGTCTTGAGTTTTTCTTTGCGGAGATCAAAAGAGCCTTGACAATAAATCTTAATTGTAGCATAAGCTACGGCTTTAAATAGGAGAGGACCTCAAAACAACTTGTGGGGTATTTGCGTTGCCCCTTGCCAGAGTTTTTGTTAGTATTATTTTTAATATGCAAAACACCTGCAACAACGGATATATTGAAATGAAGCACTCTTCGAGCGCACAATCAATACCTACCCACGAGAAGTTCGCCGAACGCATCTTCGAGGTGGAGCTTGAGCGCGCCACCGCGAGAGCGAATGAAGCCTTACTTGCCCTGCAACACTCCGACGGCCACTACCGTTTCGATCTTGAAGCCGACTGTACCATCCCTGCCGAATACATACTCATGATGCACTACATGAATGAAATCGACGATCAACTGGCGGCCAAGATCGCCCTTTATCTCCGTGAGCATCAGTGTGAAGACGGAGGCTGGAACCTATACAGCGGAGGTGATTTCGACCTAAGTTGTAGCGTAAAAGTATATTATGCCCTCAAGCTCGCAGGTGATAGTCCGGATGCTCCCCATATGCTGAAGGCGCGCAAGGTTATTCTGGCTCATGGTGGAGCAGCTCGAGCCAATGTGTTCAGCCGCATCACTTTGGCTCTCTTCGGACAAATACCCTGGCGCGGAGTTCCCTTTATACCTGTAGAGATTGTCCTCTTACCGCGCTGGTTTCCTTTTCATCTGAGTAAAGTTTCCTACTGGTCCCGAACCGTCATGGTTCCCCTTTTCATTCTCTGCACCCTAAAACCGCGGGCAAAAAATCCCAGAAAAATCCACATTCGAGAACTCTTTGTCACACCTCCAGAGAAAGAAAAGGAATACTTCCCCATTCGCTCGCCCCTCAACCGAGTTTTTCTGGCTCTTGACAAGATAGGGCGACTTCTGGAGCATTTAGTCCCTGCCGGTGTGCGACACCGTGCCATCCAGAAAGCCGAGGCGTGGTTTATAGAACGACTCAATGGCACAGATGGTCTCGGGGGCATTTTCCCGGCAATGGTCAATGCCCTAGAGGCCCTGGAGCTGCTGGGCTACCCAGCAGACCACCCTTACAGGCTGGAGGCGAAGCAGGCTTTGGAAAAACTCCTGGTACTTGGCGAGGATTCCGCTTATTGTCAGCCCTGTCTGTCCCCCCTGTGGGATACCTGCCTGGCCAGCTTAGCCTTGTTGGAAGCGAGTGGCGGTGAACCTACGGGCAGCATTCTCCGTGCTTTGGATTGGCTCAAGGACAGGCAACTATCTGACGAGCCAGGAGATTGGCGAGATAGACGGCCTAATCTCAGGGGAGGCGGCTGGGCCTTCGAGTATGCAAATCCCCATTACCCTGATCTCGACGATACTGCGGTAATAGGGTGGGCCATGCATCTAACCGGCTTGGAGCGCTACCGCGAGGCAATCCTCAGGGCCGCTAATTGGCTGGAGGGCATGCAGTCAAAAAATGGCGGCTTCGCCAGCTTTGATGCAGACAACACCAACTACTATCTCAACGAAATTCCCTTTGCCGATCACGGTGCCTTACTCGACCCGCCCACCAGCGATCTCACCGCCCGCTGTATCACCTTTTTAGCCAAGGTGGACAGAACAGGCTACCGGAAAGTGATTGCTGCCGGGATAGATTTTCTTCGCCGAGAACAGGAAGCCAACGGCTCCTGGTTCGGTCGCTGGGGAACCAATTACATCTACGGCACTTGGTCGGTGCTTGCAGCCCTGGAAGCGGCCCTTGAAGACGTTGATCAACCTTACATTAGGCGGGCGGCGGAATGGTTGAAATCCTTTCAACGTCCTGACGGCGGTTGGGGTGAAACTTGTGACTCCTACTGTCAACCCCACTTGGCTGGTCGTGGTAGTGACAGTACCTCTTTTCAAACGGCCTGGGCCATTCTCGGGTTAATGGCTGCTGGCGAGGCCCATAGCCCCGAGGTGCGCCGCGGGGTCGAATTCCTGTTGCGCTCCCAAAGGGAGGATGGAATGTGGCAAGACGCAGGACACACCGCACCTGGCTTTCCGCGCGTTTTCTATCTGAAGTACCATGGCTACGACAAGTATTTCCCTCTTTGGGCCCTGGCTCGCTACCGCAACATAGTGGGCAGCAAGGGTAAATAATCTGTATCCTGCTGTCTCAATATGTGGTGTCTTTCCTTGATTCGGTGATCTTTTGGAGCCATGGAGTAATGGAGTGAGGTTATTAAGGCACTCCAACACTCCAGAACTCCAAAACACCTTGCCATCTTTAGCGGCAAAGCCATCTAACTTTGAGCCCCGTAAGGCGGGGCAGGACCAAGTTTCCGGAATTGTAATCACCTTGAGCGTGCTGGGAATTGTGGCGGCCCTTCAAACTGAGGCCAGGAGCCTGGGCAGTGTGCCGGCAGCAGCCTCCGGGCTGGTCCAACTTTCTCCCTCCACCCTTCTTTACATTGCTGGCATGGGGGCCAAACAGGCTCAAGTGGCCGCAGAGGTTCTGATAGGAAAAAAGGCTTCAGCCTTGCTCAGCTGGGGTAGTGCCGGAGCCCTTCATCCAAAGCTCTCTCCCGGCAATTTAATTCTCCCCAAAACTGTCATCTATCCCCAGAAGGGTATTTTCTCCACCGATAATGGCTGGCATAATCGCCTTCTGACCCGTCTGGCCACCCAGCTTGAAGTCCATACAGAACCCTTGGCCCAAAGCCTCAATGCCCTCAAGAGCCGAAGGGAAAAACTGGACTTTGTCAAGCAAAACCAAGCCCTGGCAGTGGACATGGAAAGCGCTTCGGTGGCTGAGGCGGCAGTCGAGGCGAACCTGCCATTCATGGCCATGAGGCCTCCAGACTTACTCACCCTGATCCAACTCAGACGCAACTTCCTCGCCGCTAGCACTGCCTTGACCACCGTGGCGCAGTTGGTGGGAGAGGATTTTCTGGCTTTCTAATGCCGGATAAATTTGGCGGTGCCGAGACTTCTTATCCAGTATCGGTGGTAGCACAAGGTCATTGGAGTAGAGGAGCATCAGCATTGCGGGCCTGCCCTGTGGAATGCTCCATAGGAGGTTCGCCGAAGGCGAAATTCCACAGGGTAAAGGAATGTTGCCTAGGAAATTCTCATCTGGCATTCGATGTGCATTCCGTTAATTACAAACCGAAATCCGAAATCCGAAATCAAAAATCGTAAGCCTCTTGACCACAGGGTTATGCCTATGTCAAACTTCCGGACTTGAATTTAGGTAGAGCAGCGATAACATGGCCAATAATTTTCTGGAACAGACAAATCGGATCCTGGGCGGTTGGGTTTATCTGACTCACCGTTATGCCTTGGCATTGGTGTTGTTTGCCTCTGTGGCCTCGGCAGCTCTTCTTCACTACACGGCCAACAATCTGGGGATCAATACCGACACTGCCGAGATGTTGTCAGAGACTCTTTCCTTCCGGCGCAACTACAAGGCCTTCAAAAACGCCTTTCCCCAATATGACGACGCCCTTCTCATCGTAGTCGACGCTGACACGCCAGAACTCGCCCAGGACGCAAGCAAGGCCATGGCGGCACAATTAGAGAAGAGAAGGGACTTGTTCTCCATGGTTTATCTTCCTGGCGGTGACAGATTTTTCCAAAAGCACGGGCTCATGTATTTAACTCCTGCTGAACTGCAGGACCTGGCGGATAATCTGGCCCAAATCCAGCCGTTTTTAGGGAGACTGACCAGGGACCAAACCCTCCGTGGTCTGTTTTCCATGCTCACTGCCGGAATGGGTGCAGTCATGGAGGGGCAAGAGATTGATCTAACTCCAGTTTTTGACCGTATTCACCTAGCGATTGAAGCCAGCATGGGGCAACAGCAATATAGCCTATCCTGGCAGGAACTGATGCTTGGCACCAATTTAACCCCTGATGATCGGCGGTGTTTCATTTTGACCAAACCGCAACTCGATTATAGAAGGCCTTTCCCTGCTGAAGGGGCCATCAAGGAGGTCCGGCGGTTGGCAAATAACCTCCACCTCACTGATGAAAATGGAGTTAGAGTCCGACTCACCGGCGATGCGGCCCTGGAGTATGAGGAGTTGCTCAGTGTTACCCATGGTGCTGGCCTAGCCGGCATCCTTGCCCTGATTACCGTAGGTATAGTTCTCTTTCTGGGTCTAAGGTCTCCCAAAATGGTGCTGGCCACCCTAATCACCATGATCATGGGACTTATCTGGACCGCTTCTTTTGCTGCTGCTGCTGTGGGGCAATTAAACCTGATCTCAGTAGCCTTTGCTGTTTTGTACATCGGCCTCAGTGTCGATTACGCCATCCACTTTTGCCTTCGTTATAAAGAATTGCTCCAGCAGGCCGTTCCCCCCACCACTGCACTTGAACAAACCGCCCGTGACATTGGCACCTCACTGATCCTGTGCAGCATCACCACGGCAATAGGCTTCTATGCCTTTATTCCCACGGTTTTCGCGGGAGTTGCCGAACTGGGCCTTATCTCAGGCACGGGCATGTTCATCAGCCTTATCGCCAACCTCACCATCCTTCCAGCACTACTCAGCTTAATGGCTCTTAACCCTGACACTCTCCCAGCCAAACCTAAGAGAAAAGGTCTTGCTGCCGAGCTTCTTGCCCTGCCCAGTCAAAATAGCCGATTTATCCGAATTGCCGCCCTGGGACTCGGTCTTGGAGCCGCACTACTGCTCCCTTATGCGACTTTCGACAGTAATCCGATGAATTTACGAGACCCTAGTAGCGAATCAGTCGTTACCTTTAAAGAGTTGTTGGCCCAGAGCAAAAATTCGCCATGGACTCTCACTGTGCTGGCCTCCAACCGTGACGATGCGGCGCGCTTTGCTCGCAGTCTAAGTAAACTGAAACCTGTTGATATGAGTCTTACCCTGGAAAAATTTGTGCCCACTGATCAAGAGGAAAAACTCGCCATAATTGATGAAATCGACCTGATAGTTGGGCCAGAGCTTTCGGGAAATAGTAATCAGTCACCACCCACTGCAAGAGAACAGATTACTTCCCTGCGGGATCTTTCTGCAACGTTGGACGAATACCTGAAAACCAACCCCACCACTCCCCTGGCGAAAGCAGCCAGCCGATTGCAAGATTCCCTTAGCCGTTTTCTTGCCGGACTAAGTAACCAAAAGCCTGCCATAGAGGAGGAAATTCTGGGGAACCTGCAAACCAGTTTGCTTGGGTCTCTTCCTGCCCGGTTAGACGCTCTCGCAACCTCCCTGGAAGCAGGAAAGATTACCAGAGACGACTTGCCCGAAGATTTAGTGGAACATTGGGTATCGAAAGATAACCACTATCGCGTCACTGTATTTCCTCGGGAGAATTTAAACGACAATGCAGCCATGCGCCGTTTCGTTACAGCAGTTCGCACGGTGGCCCCAGATGCCATAGGCTTTCCGGTAATCTACCTGGAGGCAGGGGCTGCGGTGGTAGAGGCCTTTAAACAGGCATTTGTAATGGCTCTTATTGCGGTTACCGTCCTGTTGCTCATCTTACTTCGGCCCAAATCGGATACCCTTTTAGTTCTGCTACCGCTGCTTTTAGCAGGCGTACTTACCGGTGCAGCCTCGGTGGTGTTCGGTATACCCTTCAATTTTGCCAATGTGATTGCTTTGCCCTTGCTCCTCGGCATCGGGGTTGACAGCGGAATCCACATGGTTCACCGGATGCGCGCTGCACCGCCCCCCAGCGGCCTGTTGCTTGAAACTAGCACGGCCCGAGCTGTACTCTACAGTTCGTTAACCACCATTTGCAGCTTTGGCAATCTTGCAGTTTCCCCCCACCGGGGCATGGCAAGCATGGGGGTATTGCTCACCATTGGGATCTTTTTTACTTTAATCTGCACTTTGGTGGTCTTGCCCGCCCTCATGGTTTCAGGCAACAAGTCAGCCGCAGCGTCAAAAGCAAAATGAACCACGGAGCACAGGTCACAGAAAACAGACGACAGAGGACAGACGACAGAGGACAGAGAGCAGAGGTCAGAAGTCAGAAGTCAGAGGTCAGAAGTCAGCAGGTGCAAAATACTGAATATCAAACAGCAGAACAAGGAACCGCAGAATGATGAAGTGATCACTTCGATATTCGAAATTCCTTGTTCGACATTCTACGGTTCAGATAGGGGGCTTCTAATGCCCAACTCTCGAATCAACCATTTGGACTGGAACGGAAAAACGCCATGAAGACATTCATCACCGGGGCTACAGGATTTGTGGGCTCGGCTGTGCTGCGCCGGCTCCTCAAGGAAGGGCATACAGTAGTCGCACTGGTGCGAGCAACCAGTGATAAGCGCAACCTCGAAGGCTTGCCGGTTGAAATTGTCACCGGCGATTTAACTGATGCTGACTCTTTTTCTGCCGCTCTAGCCGGATGTGACTGTGTTTTTCACGTAGCAGCAGACTATCGCCTCTGGGTGCCCAAACCCCCTGAGATGTATGAGAGCAACATTACTGGAACCCGCAACCTCATGCTGGCTGCGCTAAAAGCAGGAGTTGAGCGCATTGTCTACACTAGTAGCGTAGCCACTTTGGGGCTCAACTCCGATGGTATCCCAGCGGACGAGAGCACTCCGGTAAGGTTCTCTGACATGATCGGCCATTACAAACGTTCCAAGTTTCTGGCCGAGGTCGAAGTAAAACGATTAGTGAAAGAACAGAACCTACCAGCAGTAATTGTCAATCCTTCCACCCCCGTGGGGCCCCGCGACATAAGGCCAACTCCCTCCGGACGGGTAATTATCAATGCTGCCTCCGGCCGGATACCCGCTTACGTGGATACCGGACTCAATCTGATTAATGTGGATGATGTTGCCGTCGGACATCTTTTGGCCTTAGATCGCGGAAAGGTGGGGAGACGTTACATTTTGGGAGGTCAGAACATGACCCTCAGAGAGGTTCTAACTCAGGTGGCAATTATTGCTAATCAATCGCCACCAAGAGTACGTCTGCCTCAAAGTCTGGTCCTACCCATTGCCTACTTTGCCGAAGGTTGGGCTCGACTCACAGACAGGGGCGAGCCACTCATCACGGTCGATGGAGTGAAGCTCTCCAAGAAAAGGATGTTTTTTTCCTCGGAAAGAGCAATGCGTGAACTTGGATTCCGTCCGGGGCCGGTGGAGGAAGCTCTCCGTGAGGCGGTCAACTGGTTCCGGGAGAACAATTACCTTCGCTAACCAATCGATCGGGTATAGGGCATGGAGAAATTCAGCTGGCAGCTGACAGCTTGCAGCAGGCAGCAATAATTCTGCA
Organism: Deltaproteobacteria bacterium; assembly: GCA_037384945.1. Lineage (GTDB taxonomy): Bacteria > Desulfobacterota > Syntrophobacteria > BM002 > BM002 > BM002. The sequence goes on along the minus strand of JARRNM010000185.1, from coordinate 134 downwards.
TGGAGGATATTTTTTCCTGCCAGCTGCCAGTTGCCTGCTGCAAGCTGAAAAAGTGCCTAGTCATTAGTGCATAGTGCCTAGTTGCGACGGCTGCCAGCTGCCAGCTGGAATGGGCGCTATGCCCTTTGCGATAG
>JARRNM010000184.1:0-16012 GCA_037384945.1 Deltaproteobacteria bacterium | reverse complement strand
TTGTAAGATGTACTATCTTCGAGGTTATTTTCGTCCTGCAGATGCCATACACCCCTGTAGTTGTTGCTCCATACCCCGGATGGATTCGATGGGTCACAGGTGTCCAGCCCACTCTTGCCGTAGTACATATAGATGTCTGTGTCGCTGCTGCCATAGAGGGTGGGAATTTTCACCCAGGCGACAAGGTCACCGGACCCGCCGTCGTACTCTTCAATCTCGTGGTCCAACTGGGTGGCTCCGCTTGCATCAGTGAAGACAATGTCATGTCCGTCGCTTAGTATGTGGCCTCCGTTGGTCGAGGTCCTCAGGTTACAATCATTTTCTATTTTGATGAGCACCGGGAAATCTGTCAGATCGCCCGAGCCGCTTACCTTCTCGCCTGGTATGGTTATCTTTCTGTCGCAGGAAAAACCGCCAAGGAAGCAACTGCTGGCCCCCACTGCGTAGAAAGAAGTGGGATCACTCTGGTTGTTGTATTCGGTCTGGATCCAGCCGTCCGTGCGAGCCACTTTGGAAATGCGGACTTCATCGATGGTGCCATCGATTGGGGTGTTCCCAACGATAACGACATTTTGGCCTATTCCCAGCGGCGTATTCCAGTATGTGATAGTCCCAGTGTATGTGGAACCACTCTGTGCTGCCTGTGACCCATCAATGTATAAACGAACCCTATCGCCAGAACTCCATTTGGCAACCAGATGATGCCATGCATCTTCCGATAAACTAACTGGACCTGCTGTACGGAGTGTGTTACTAACGGTTATTACTCCCTGGATGGTTTGATCCGTTAAATTTTGTTCAAGTGAGTATGAGACGTAAGGGCTAGTATCCGTATCTTTTGCTTTGTGAATAACTGCTCCATACTGACTGGCAGTATTATCATCCCATTTGAGCCATGCCTCCAAAGTAATTGCAGTGGATGGTTCGAGGCCACTATGATAGGGAATAGTTATATGGTCGTTACTCCCATCAAAATCAAAACTGCCGTCGATCCGACCCTCTACCTGGTCGTAAGAGTTCATTCCTGATGTTGTTCCATTGTACTGATGGGATGTACTGTCCTTTATATCCCCGGAGCCTCCATCAATGTCAGTCTCTTTCAAATGGTAGACCCCTGCGTAGTCGGAATCCCAAACCCCTGCAGCATTCTCCAAAGAACCGCACACCCCGCTGTGGCCAAAATGAACATAGATCGTGGTGTCGTTCTGCCACGAGAGAGTAGGGATCCTCACCCAGGCGACGAGTTCCCCTGAAGCACTGTCGTACTTTTCGATCTCATGGTCCAACCGGGTAGTCTGGGCAGCGTCTGAAAAGATGATGTCGTAACCATTGGGGTTTTCAACATATCCGCAGTTTGTTGAGCCCTTTAAAGAAGTGTTGCTGAGCTTGATGAGAACCGGAAAATCAGTGAGATCGGAATTCCCACTCACCTTGTCGTGCTTGATAGTGATCGGTATTGAGCAGGAAAATTCACTTATCGACGGCGCGCTATCGGGGCATTGTGGTTCATAAATGAAGAATGAATCAGGATCGTTCTGGTTGTTGAATTCGGTCTTGAGCCAGTCGCCGGAGCGAGCAACACTGGAGATGCGCACTTCATCTATTTTCCCATTGACCTCGAATGTATCAGGATTCCAGGGAGCTGCCCCGATAATCAGATCACCGTCATTGGTCCCTATATCGTCGTTCCCTACCGAGATTGTACGAACAGGAGAGCCATTGACGTAACCAATCATATTACCGTCGGTTGTCCAGGTTGTCGCCACGTGTCCCCATTCGGACGCAGAGAGCGCCGTTCCGTATCCATTCCAGGCGTAGTGGGTTCCATCGTTATCCCAGATTTCTGGGTACAGTGTACAGTCAGTGGCAATCCCGAGCAGATAGCCTCTGGTATAGTTCGAGTTTGTTTTCCCCACGACCTTTTGATTATTGCAGTCGACGTTAACCCATGCCTCCATGGTGAGTTCTGTGGTAACATCCAGACTTGTAGCATCATTTACCTCGATATAATCGCTGCCTCCATCAAAATATTGTCCGCCCAATATTTTACCGGTGTCATCGTTGATGCTGTGGGGAATTCCGTCATTATTGTAAGATGTACTATCTTCGAGGTTATTTTCGTCCTGCAGATGCCATACACCCCTGTAGTTGTTGCTCCATACCCCGGTTGGATTCTGCTGATCGCCGACCCCTGAGTTGCCGTAGTACATGTAGATCTCGGTGTTGCTCGGGGATTCATTGAGATTCACCTTGACCCAGGCGATCAGTTCCCCCGTGTCCTTGTCATATTTTTCAATCTCATGATCCAATTGCTCGCTCTGGCTGGAGTTTGTAAAAAGAATGTCGTAACCATCATCACTCGTTACGAAACCGCAGCCGGAGGTCTTCAATGATTCATCCGTGAGACTGATGAGAACGGGAAAATCATCGTGAGGCCCCCCTTGAACCTGGGAGCCCTGAATGGTGATCTTCATGTTGCAGGAGTAGCCGCTAACGTCCACCGAGCCCGCAGCATTCGCCGTAATGTTAATAGAAGCCGCCTCGCTCCACGCGCCGTCGCTGTCTTGAACGAGCAGCTGCAGTACATAGGGTCCTCCTTCAACATCCGGTACGAAATAGGGAGTCACCGTGGTCGGGTTTTGCAGTGTTGCCGAGCTACCCGGCGGTGGGGTCAAAGACCAGGAATAGGCAGTGACTGGTTGTCCGTCTTCCGGATCATAGGAACCGCTGCCATCGAGGTCCACCTGATTACCAACGGTAGCTGAGTAGGGTCCACCGACATCGGCTACCGGTGGTTGATTTCCTCCGCCTTCTTCAGTTTCATACGAAGGATCTACGGTTATGAAACCGCCACCAGGACTGTTATTGGGGGTCGGACTCGGCGTAACCGCGGTGTTCGGCCATACTTGGTTGTTGTACTCGGTTCTGATCCATTGGGCTGAGCGGGCAATTTTGGAGATGCGCACTTCGTCCACCCTACCGTCAAGCATACTGTCGTTCTGATACGATACTTGATTAACACCTATGGTGGTTGGCATATCATAGTAGGTGATACTCCCTGAGTATGCAGAAGAACTTGTGGATGCTTGTAACCCATCAATATACAAACGAACATAATCCCCCGAACTCCATGTTCCCACCAGGTGATGCCATGCATCTTCTCCAAGAGATGGACGTCCTGTTTGTCGGAGGATATTATTTACATTTATTGTGAATTCAAATACTTGCTGACTTTGCTCTTGTTCAAGTGAATAGGAGACATAGGGTTCGCTGTCCTCGTATTTCGGTTTGTTAACTACTGCCCCATAACTGCTGGCAAGATGATTGTCCCAATTAACCCATGCTTCAGCAGTAATTGCAGTTGAAGGTTCAAGGCTGCTGGCACGAGAAATTTTTATGAAATCGTTACTTCCATCAAAATCCAAGCTACCAACGATCTTCCCTGAGACTTGGTCGTTTGAGGACATATTTTGACAATTACCGTCATTATTATTGCTTGTACTGTCAATAATTTCCTCTGTATATCCACTTGTATCCGGTGTCTCGGATAAATGCCAAACCCCCCCATAGTTACTATCCCAAACACCGGTGGGATTCTGTTGATCGCCGGCCCCTTCATTGCCATAGTACATATAGATGTAGATGTCCGGGTCAGCACTGGATGATATGCCGTCCACTCTGACCCACGCCACCAAAGCCCCGGTCGATTTAGTGAAGCTCTCTCTCTGGTGAGGGAGCTTTGCTGTCCCGCCAGAAGAAGTGAACAGAATGTCATCGCCATCATCCTGGGCATGGGCTGCCAGGTGTGTATCCGAGGCAATTTTGATCAGCACCGGAAAATTGCTATGAGGACCCCCGGAAACTCGCGAACTGTGGATGGTGATCTTCTTGCGGTACTGCCAGCCGGAGTACCAGGCACAGTGAGCTGCCGTGGCGGTAAACAGGATCGCGAAAGTGATGATGCTCAGCAAGAGCAGATATTTTAGGTAATTCCTGTGTCTATCTAAAAAGTCATTCATGGGGACTATCCTGTTCAAAGGCTTTGGCCTTTGGTCCGTTGTTCCTAGTCCGTCGCTCATATCGCCTGCCCGCCATCGGCTTCGCCTTCAGGCGAGGCGGGCGGGTTCAAACCGTTCAAATCGTTGAAATCGTTCAAGTCGCTCAAAGCCTTTTGTTGCCTCTCTCCTTAATTCTGGATTCTGGCTCCTGTCTCCTGACTTCTCGCTTTTAATTTCGCAATTCGCAATCCGAAATCCGCAATATTCTTCTCCATGTCCTCACGGACTACTGGTCCAGGTGGCCGCGAATCCCGCGTGCGTCTCGCCCCAGTCGCTCGTGAACCGCAGGAACATGCTGCCCGAGGTCGCGGTCAGGTTACTCGGGATTGAGGCGCCATCTAAGTGTCCTAGCTGCACCCCGGAGGTGTCCGTGCCATCGTAGACATCGAGATAATCAGCCCAGGACTCTAGGTCGAATGAACTGAACGACAGCGTGATCGTCGAGGGCGAGCCCGAGGGCGAGATCAGGAAGGTGCAGTCCTCGTTGTTCTGGTAGCTTCCGCTGGGCCCCCCGGAGTCATAGATGTTCCCGGTCGAGTCAGTGGACGAGGTGGTCGCGGAGCACATGTTGAAGTCTTCTGGCGTTGGCGACTCTTCCGACCCTTGGGCGTAACTGGTGCGCAATGTAACCAAACTAACCCCATCAGGGATCCTGCTGTGATACACAGTCACCGTTATTTTTCGGCAACCCGAGCCTAACTCAGAATATGGATACGTTGCGGGGTCGCATGCAGGATCTGAGCAGGGATCGCATTCAGCAGGGGGCGAAATTGTTAGATCGTCGCAGTTCACATCGCATACAGCCACTTGACGCTCATAGTCAACATATCCACTTACTTCATCTTTGGCCTCAGCCGTGATCGAACCGGTGCTTTGCGCAGCAAGTTCCTCCATTCTCTCCAGGGCCAGAAAGTAGGCGATAGCGGCAATCTCCGGTAGATCGCTTTCTCGAACACTGTTTAGTAAGGGCAGCGCAATAGCAGCCATGAAAATCGACACCATGACGATAATGAGAACGACTTCAATCAAGGTAAATCCAGCCGCATTGCGGCAAATTCGAATTTCGAATTTCGAACTTCGAAATTTCATGAGCTGGAAACCCTTCCTGTGTAATTCTCCACGGTGATTGTTTTCGTTTCAGCTCCGGCGCTGAGGATCACAGAACTGCCCCCTCCTGTTGTGGGTTCCCCCAGGGAGTTAAAGGTAAAGGTCGTTCCACTGGAAATGGACACTTTGGAGGGGAGATCTACATTTCTCGAATCCACCGTGTAATAGTCGTTGCTCGTAGTAAAGACTATAGTCTTGGAGCTATTGGTACTCATGGCCAGCTCTTGCGTATAGCGAATATCGGCAACAGCCATTGCCGCCGCTCCCTCTATAGAAAAACCACTTGTATCCACAAACTTCGGCACAACGCTAAACGCCAGAATGCCGATAAGAACAACCACCATGATGAGCTCTATTATGGTGAAACCTCTGCTATCAGCTTCAACCTGGAAGTTCTTTTGAGGCAAGACTCGCATACCCCGCACCGCTGTCTTTTCTGAATCACTCATAAGCAATAGGGATTACTTGTTATTGACGCTAACCTTCTCTAATGATAGCGTTTCTGGCAACTTACCCCATTGCAGATGGTGCAAGTCATATGCCAAGGGAGGGGTGCCAGGTTGCGGCAAAGGGAGGTCGAACCACAGAGATCACAGGGGGCACAGAGAAATTAGTTTATATAGTTGTAATTACAGTAATAATACTCTTGCAACCATACTCTGTCTTCTCTGCGTACTCTGCGGTTAGAGACGGGGTATTAAACTGGATAGTGTCGAGGATTTGGCCATTTGGCAAAATTACCCGGCCTGAACAGACGCAAGGAAGCGCTTAGAATAGGCGATCCTATATTCCATCAAGGGGGCAGAAAGGCCACTTTAACCGGTAACACTTTAAAGGTGAGAATGAATGATTGACGAAGCTACTGAAAGGCTGATTACTCTCTATCGGGAAATTTCCTCATGTCATCCCGAGCCTGCCGAAGAACTCCTCAGAATGGCATCCAAAAACAAGATTCCCGGATGGACACCAGTTAGAGCAGTTAATTTTGGAGCACGGCTTTTTGTCAACAACCTCTTTTGAAAAGCCTGCTATGGATCAAGATTTTTGAGCTATGGACTATTCTTAGTATCAGACAATGCTCTAGCTGCGTCCTCGATAAATTGCCTCACGGTTTCTTTAGTCCTGGCGTTAACCAATAACTTGTCAATTATGGCCGGAGTGATTGTCAGTATATGGGCACCTAACAAGTCATATTGAAACCTGCCCCCCACCGGTCCAGCCACTTTCTCGTTTCACCTATAACGTGCACGGCGTCTGACCCTTCATCGTCAATTCGGCCGCCGAATAAACTCAGGTACTTGGCTCCGGATTTTGCCGCCAAGAAAGCCTGATTAAAGGTCATCATGGCAGTGGCGTTCACCTCAATACCCTCTTTATACAACTCATGAATAACCGGTAGGCACGAGGTACCATCGCGGGTAGTGATAGTTATTTTCACAACTATGTTGTGGGACCAGCCATGAAATTCATGGGCCTGGCGCAGCATCTCTGCCGGCTCGTCGGTGGTTACCTCAACACAAAGCGGGCGTGGATGTATGAGCTCGGCAATCTCGATTGTTCTCTGCTTCATTTCACTCTTCGTTCCGATACCCGCTACCAGATTGATAGTAGGGTTATTGGTAACTCCGTCACAAATTCCCGCAGCCATGCACTTCTCCACCTCAGACAATGAAGCGGTGTCTACAAATAGCTTCATACTTCTTTCTCCCCTATCTCATTTTCCTCAGGGATAGATTCACTGAATTTTAACCACCCTGTAGCATGTATTGTTCGATGCCTAACCAGCAGTTCATAAGCTTTGTGAGTTCACCAGGGCCAAGATCTTCGCCACGGCCTCGTCCAGGGTCTCTACGAGATAGTTCGGAGCAGCTTGACCGCTGTATGGCCTCTGCAAAAGGAAAGTGCAGCATCCTGCAGCCTTTCCCGCTCCGATATCCCGCCAGCGGTCGCCAATGAGAAATGAACGTTGAAGACCAATCTGCCATTTTTCGGCTGCGGCGACCAGCAAACCTGGCTTAGGCTTACGACAGAGGCATGCATCAGCCTCCCTATGGGGGCAAAGGAAGATATCATCCAGAGGGACAGCCGCACGCAGTCTCTGATGCATCTGGTCGACCGTGGCCGCTTTCAGTGTCCCACGTCCAATCTCCGGTTGATTTGTTACCACAATGGTCAACAAACCTGCCTCCCGGAGCCTAGATACACAGGAAGTCGCGTTCGCCAAGATATGAAAAGAATCCAGGGAATGAGGGGCTAAGGCCTCGCCATTCCGAAGGATAGCCCGGTTTAGAACTCCGTCCCGATCAAGAAACACCGCCCTTTTCATTGATCTTTCGTCATCTCGGCTCTAGCGACTTTTTCAGCAAGACAGAAGGTTATCAGATGATGTAATACCACGTGAAAGGCCTCTACGTGAGGTGTAGTATTGTACGGTACTACAATGCAGGCGTCAGCCAGTTGTTTCATCGCTCCGCCATCGAAGCCGGCGAGCCCGATGCTGCTGCCCCCGTTATCTTTGACATACTGGATTGCCTTGAGCAGATTCTGAGACCACTCTCCAGCTTTGTCACGCCCCGCCCCTCCGTGGACGCTTACACAAATGAGGACATCTCCGGACCTGAAAAAATTCCGTAGTTGCTCCACATAAATATTGTCCCAACCATCGTCATTGGTCAGCGCACTAACCAGAGGCACATTATCAACGAGACTGAACACCCGCATCCGAGGCTTCCCCTCAACAATGGTGCACTTGTTGAGGTCCGCCGCGAAGTGCGAAGCCGTACCAGCAGACCCGCCATTACCGGCGAGGAAAACGGTATTCTGGTTGAGCCAGGCACTGTAGAGTATTTCGACTACCTTGTCGATGTCCTCACGGCTTATATTTTGGATGACCTCGGACATACCTGCAAAGAAATTTTCGATGTAGTCCAAATTCTGCATGCTCTTACCTCATCAGAAGGCTCTTAGATTGGCAACTATTTTGGCTCCCTCGAAGTCAAAGCGGAATCGCATAGGTCTGAGACCGCTGCTAACAAGGGCCTCGACAAGTTTACCTCTGCCATTATCGGGGCAGTAAAACAGGAAAAATCCTCCGCCTCCGGCACCCATGATTTTGCCACCAAGAGCACCATGCTTGCGGGCGATCTCGTACCACTCCTCAATGCGCGGGTCTGACACCTTGCTCGACAACCTTTTCTTGGTCTCCCAGTGGTGGTGGAGAAGCTCGCCGAAGCGATCCAGATCTCCTGCTTCAAAAGCCTGTCTGGTTTCGAGGCCGATTTCCTTGATCTGGTGCAGACGAGAGATAAGTTCGCTATCATCTGCTTCTGTCCGCTCCTTTTGCTCCCTCAGGATGTCCGAGGCCTGCCGCTCCTGACCGGTGTAGAACAGTAATATACGGTTTTCTAGCGTATTCACCTGCTCATCAGATACGCGCAGCGGTTCCGCGTGCACCCTGCCATTTCTGTCAAAGGTGAAACATGTGAGCCCGCCGTAAGCGCTTGCGTATTGATCCTGTTTACCGATGGGCTCTTTCAGCCTCTCGACTTCTATGAGGCAAGCCTCTTCGGCAAGTTGGGATTGGGATACATAACTCCGATTAAAGGCATGGAGAGCATTGAGTAGAGCCACCGTAAAAGTGCCGGACGTGCCAAGACCACAGTTCGCAGGTACATCTGCCATAGAAACAAGCTCGATTCCTTGCTCGATGCCCAGCATAGAGAGCGCTTCGCGGTATATCTTGTGCTTGATCTTTTCGACATTGTCCACCACTTCAGTTTCAGAGTAGGACAACCGTATGCTGGTGTAGAAGCGTGGATTAGCTGAAATATAGACATATTTGTTGATACCCCCGGCAATAAGGAATCCCCCAAACTGACTGTAGTAAGAAGCGAGGTCAGTACCACCGCCACCTAGGGTGATCCGAACTGGTGCTCTCGAGATGATCACTGAGGAAGACCTCCGTCACAATGAATGTTCGCACTTAATAAGACCCATCCACACGCCCGAGCATTGCCAGCGGATGAAAGGTATTTTTTCCATCAGTTCGCTAAATCGAGCGACCCGTCTCCAGGTAAAGTCGGGCATTCCGGGGATGGTAAAAAGAAATGGGTGAATCTCGAATTGTTGGATCGAAGGCGACGAGAAGAACGATCGATATTGCCAGGGAAAGTATGAATTCTCTCCCAAGGCTTTATATGATTTTGTTTTTTCCAGCAACTTCCTTCCCAGAGAAAGTCCGTTCGACTCTATGAGGAAGACATATTTTAAGGCGACGCGGATCAGTTCACCTGCCATCCTGCCGGGATCAGGCACGTGATGCATAACGTCGAAACTGCAGAGGGCATCAAATGCTCCGTTCTGAAAGTCCAAATCCATAGCATCCATCTGCTCGCACTGGACCCCAAGGCTGCGAACTTGACTGCAACCCTCCTGGGTTAACTCGGTGGTCATATAATCATCAATGTAGCTTGGCCTTTGGGATAGTATAAAATGGGTCAGCTCGCCGGCTCCAGCACCCACCTCCAAGATGCTAATGGTTCCTTTGTCTCGGAAGAATCGATTAAATAGCTTGTAGTACTTGGGCAGAACATATCGTCTCGCGATGGCTCCAAGACGCTTCTCTCGTTCTGACAGACCCTCATTCCAGATCTGGTCCCAGTTGGAATGGGACGAGGAAAATTGCAAATGCTTTCTCCTAGCCCTTGTTCTGTTGTTCTGAGTCAAAGAACTCTGGTCTTGGTGGTTAAAAACTTTTCCAAGTCGCGAATTCCTTGCCAGGAGCCAATTTCGAAAAACCTGGTTGTTGTGATGTACGCTGCTAGTTGTTTAGCCTCTACCAGACTTCTGATCAGGCTGTCAAGGGCGCTCACTGTACCTGAGGGTATTAGTTTTACCGCTTCTTTTTTTAGAGCTGTGAGGCCGTAGTCAATATAAACCATATCTGGTGTCCGTTCTTGCTTATCATAATTGCACACCAGATCACCATCGAGAACAACGTTACTCCGCTCGAACCTGTCTTCATTCTTATAGACCACCATCATTCCCAGATTGCTGACTCTGGAGAATGCTTCAGCTACTTCGACATAGTCGATAGGGAGATAGGAGTCACCGTAAGTCAGGAAAAACTCCTCGTCTAGGAGCGGCTCAGCCAGCTTTAATGCCCCCCCTGTGCCCAAAAGCTGTTCCTTCTCCCAAGTATACCTCACCCGCACCTTCCATGCTGAGCCATCACCGACAAATGCCTCGATCTGCTCACCCAAATAACCAAGGCACAGGACCACATCTTTGATACCATTGCGGTTCAGCAACTGCAACTGATGATCGATAAAGGGTCGCCCTGCCACCGGGATCATGGCTTTGGGCAAAGTTTCGGTGAGCGGCCGCAAACGCGTGGCAAGGCCGCCACTCAGAATCACCGTCTGCACCCTGTACCCTCCAGCTACTTAAAATGAGTTACAAGACCGAGTTCGGCTACCATTTGGCGAATGGCCAGATGTGCTGCCTCATTGGAACCGTAGTGGGTTTTCCATCCCAACCTGACCATTTTGTCAACCTTAAAAGACGATCTGGGTACATCACCCGGCCAGCCGCGCTCGCCTCCCGTGTAACGAAGCTGCACTCCTTCGAGTCCAATCTCGGCAATGAGGAATTCCGCCAATTTGCGCACCTGGGTGGTATCGGCTGGACCTAGATTGAAATAGTCGAGAGGTCCGCTGGCGTGCTCATAACCATAGATTTTTAAGTTTAGCAATAAAATCCATGACAGCGCCATGGGTGCCGCGGGGGCCCAAAACATTGCCAAAGCGAAAAATCCACCCTTGTAGTCCAAATGTACTGACAAAACCACTGATCAGGGCCTCACACGCCAGTTTGCCCGCACCGTAGAGTGAAATGGGAAATAACGGCCCATGGTCCTCGTCTACCGGCCCTTCCACCTCCCCGTAAACAGTGCCACTGGAGGCAAAGACAATTTGCCTGACGCTATTGCGTCGCATGACCTCCAGCACATTGTAGGTTACCAGGGTTTCCTGTTCCAAATCCAGCCGGGTGTTTTCGATGCCCCAACGAGCCTCCGGATTGGCTGCGAGGTGAAAGACAACCTCACAGTCCCGCAAATGTTGAGCCAGTGAGTCAAAATCTAGAAGATCTGCCACCACCAGCCGAGCTGCCCCGCTGTCGATGTGGTCTTGCACGAATCGTTTCTGGCCGATGCTGAGATTATCGTATATGGTCACCTGCACCCCACGGTCCACAAGCCGGTCCACGAGGTGACTACCGATAAAGCCAGCACCTCCTGTGACAAATGCTCTCATCCTTGTCATTTCTCTTCGAGGGAGTTTAGCTCTTCAGCTAGAGTCTTCGCGTTACGGACACATGCATCCATGTTAATGTAGATGAACTCGGCAAACCGACCAAGCGGTCTGATCCCCACCTCCTCGTACCATCGACGGATAATGGTCGTATTCGCGGTATAGTCGAGATCATAGACCGGATAGGCGAATTTGATCCGTCGAACATCAGTCGCACAGACATCTCCGCCACTGATAAAACCCTCTTTAGCCAGCCACCAGCTCAAATTCTCTGTGAGCTGGCTATCCGACATTTCGTAGACGCCATCTCCAGGGTTTACGGAGATCTCACCTATTATCGAGCTACAGCCTTCCGGCACCAAGTCAGCAGAAAAATACTTGTTAAAACATAGCCGGTGTGCCAGGCAGTCCGGATCCGGCACATACAGGGCGGTCAAGTCTCCAACTTCCGGCCTGTTGAGGCCAAGGAGTATTATTATGAGCGAGTTGTAACGAAGATTGCCCACAGCACGTTGCACTTCCTCGGATACTTCAGGCAGCATGGGTACCAGATCAATGACCGGAATGGTGCTCACCACCAGGTCATAACGTCTACTTTCCGTCCCACTGGCTACCACCCAGCTGCCACTATCTCGGCGAACTTCCTGCACCGTGAAATTCCGTCTGACCTTCCCTACTTTTCTCTCAAATGCTTTCACGAGGGATTGAATACCTCCGCGTCGCGGATAATAGAAGTGCAACTGATGTGTATAGCCCTCTGTCTCGATGCCTATGGAGGATTTCAGGACGTCCTCCAGAGGAGGCTTGGGAATGCGCTCTACCCATTCGAGGCCCATACTGGTCGGAGGCATATTCCAGATTTTGTGATTGTAGGGCAATAGGTAGCGTTCAGCAATCCCTTTGCCAAAGGTGGCATAGCACCATTCTTCCAGGTTTGTCGGCTGGGGATATTCGTCCGTCAAATAATGATATAAACAATCAAATATGTCTTCTTTATCAAGGGCATGGAGTCCATTCTCGAAAGGGTACTTTACAAACCGATTCTTATACCAGATTTTATTCTGGCGAAAGCGCTGATGGACATTGTCAGCCAGAAGCTCAACTTCTAGGTTCAGAATTTCCCTGTCTTTAGAGAAGATTATGTGCCCTCCCTGGTCATAAGTGAACCCGTTTTTGTGAAAGCTACGACACAGCCCGCCACACTCAGATTCCTTTTCCAGGATCTCATACTCATGTCGCAGGAAGTATCCTAAGGCCAGGCCTGAGATTCCACCACCTAGAATGCCAATTTTCATTTGCTGACACTCCCAGATCGAGTCCTGGTCAATGACCTCTTGAGTCGCGGCAGGTTCACCAGAGTCCGGAGCACAACCCTAGGAATCTTGCCAGGAGGGAGTCCACGTGAAGGTCCGGATTTTCTGGCGAAGTGGCTCACCGGTACCTCCCTCACCCTATATCCACTGTAGACGGCCCGTAAGCTGAGCTCGGAGTTGATCAAATCATGAAATATCCAATCCTGGTGTTGCAAGTCCAGAGCTAAATGGCGGGAGAAAAGACGGAAGCCGCAGTCGATATCGCGGAAGGAGACCCCGAAATACCCGTTAATCACCCGGTTGAACCCCCGAGTGAGCAGAATACGATAGAGCTCGTCTTGCCGGTTCACCTTGTATCCTTGAACCAGATCATAGGTGGGTGCGTGTTGATAGAGTGCCCAAAAATCTTCTGGATCGTGCTTACCCCCAGAATCGGTAAAAAAGATCCAGTCATACCGGGCCAAACCGAGAGCATCGCGATATGCCTGAATATAACCTTTACGCTGCTCACCGGATACGAGCCGTATGGGGATTTCCTCTGCCAGACGGTGTAGTATCTCTTTTGTGCCGTCGCGGCTGCCGTCCTCAGCAACCACTAGTTCGCTCACTGAGAGTCTTGAACAAATCGTTGCGTGCAAACTGCGAAGCACGTCTTCAATAACCGCCGCCTCGTTGTAAACCAGGGTAATTAGGGAGACGGATCCAGCTTGGTCATGAGGCTCATGTTTCATCCGGATGAATCCTCTGGCCTGCTAATACTCCTTGGCGCAGGCCATTAGTCTGACGGACTGGAACTGGAGCAAAATCCCCACTCATCTCACCGCGCACCTGAAGATCTCAAAAGGGATCAACTTCTTCAATTTGTCAAGATCTGGATTTGTCTCAGTCTTGCAGTTCTCTTGAACATATTCTTGCAACTTAGGAAAAATGTGCAAGGGCTGCAGGGCAACAATATATTTAGGGGGCGATCGGTGCAGGGATTGACTCACCTCTTCATAAGGATCCCAGGTGAAGTGATGAAGATTATGCTGAACCAGGATGGGCGATGGACTTCTTCTCAGTGCGTAGAAGTTGATCTCCGGGTCTACCGCCCAAACATAGACAAAATCGTTCTTCCGGGTATGATCCTTTAGGTATTTTCCAATAAAGCGAGTAACCGCAAACACCGGGCTGTTATATTGGCGTTGAGAAATCTGGATCCCGTCGTACTTGAGATAGAAAGGGGCATCAGTTACGACAAAAACAAATAACGACCAGGCAAAAACCCCCGCAACTACAATCCCAGTTGGGCGCCGAAAAAAGCCCGCACCTTGAATGCGAATCTTGTAAATGAGGATTCTGAGTCCCAATCCCCCTAGCACAGCCAATGGGGGGATAATTTGTATATAATAATGGGCAAAAAAACGCCCTCCAAGCCCAATCCCTATCATTGAGAAAAGGGGCCATAGGGCCATCAAGCCGCTGGCAGTCATCCGCCATGGCTGTGGTTTGTCACTGAATCCACTCCTACCTGAATCTTCTGGTATCTCCCAATGCCAGGCAATACCTGCCAAAGCTAGCAACCACAGGAGGCCATTTTCGCTGAGAACACCTTTGAAACTCTTGACAAAGATACTAAAAGTGGGGAGTTTTTGATACCCATCGCCGATATAGCTGAAATTGGAGCTCACTACCCAAAAATAGAACTTGCCCAAGGCGTCCTTCAAGAAAAAATAGCAGACAAATGGGATCCAGGGGAGCACGGCACCAGCCGCAACCCAGAGTCCGTCCTTCAAGGCACGAGCCCGCACCTGCCAATCTCGCGCCCGCCCAATACGATAAAGCAGATAGAGCCCGACCCAGAAAAAATTGACAACGGCCACCTGCTTGAAGGTGCAGGCAAGGCCGGTAAAGAGTCCAAAAAGCAGATAGTGTTTCCCTTCGGTGGTTTCAACCGCCCTTACCAGTGAATAAGCCGCCAGTGTGTATGAACAGTTCCCAAGGTAACGAGGCTGGCAAAAACTTTGATATTCAGGGCCGTTGGTTCGACAAACAAAAAGAGCAAACTGTGGATCAGCCACATGCCCGGAGGTTTGGTAGTGTACATATCCCTGTAGGGAATAAGTCCCTGGTGTGTGGCCCAACCCATGTATCCGTAAACGCCTTCATCCATCTCAAAGGGCTGGCCCCAGAACTTCATACGGAGAATCCAAGTAAGCCCTAAAATGATTACCATCAGCACCGGGGGTGAGAGACTAGGCCAGCGCTGCCCCCAAGCGTCCCCTTCGAGATGTCTCACCTACCCAGACCTCCTCTTTTTAGCGGACAGGGCCCAAACCGCGATCAGCAACAACATGGTCAAAAGGCTCACACCTAGTCCTATGGTGAAACTCAACGGCCGGATCCGCAGCTCAACCCGGTGGGATCCAGGCCCGAGAGGAATAGCTCGAAATGTGTAGTTGGCCCGAAGGATTTTTTCTTCCTTGCCGTCCACATATGCTTGCCATCCCGGGTAGTACGTTTCACTCATAAAGAGAAAGGCTGCCTCAGGTGTGTCGACCTCCAGGGTCATTCCATTATTCTCATAGGAGAGCATCCTGACCGCTGACTGGAGATGTGGCACTATCGGCTTCTTTTTCAGTTCGAGAAAGCGTAGGGGTTCGGTCTCCAGAAGAATCGTCCTTTGGGGATCAAAGGTCAGCTCATGGAATGCCTTGGCAAACTCCTGATCAGCAGTGAGCACCTGGAAGTGTTTCACGAGAAAGGCTCGAGGCAGACTATAATGATTTTGATACAGCTTGCTGGTCCCCGGCCCGTCCAATACCCACGACAAGCCTTTTAGGTCAACAGGTTTGTCGGTTAGCACGTACTTTACATTGAGCATGTCCAGCAGAGGGAGAGTGGAGCTCAGAGGTTTACTGAGAATGAGGCCGATCAATCTCTCGTACCGACTTTGTAATGGTACATTGTAGCCGGTGATATCGTAAAGATGATGCTCCATCATCAGATCATTGCCGAGAAATTTCTTCCTATTCTGGTGAGATTCCGCATACGATTTGACTGGAATCTTCAAATCTCTTGCCTGTGGGAGCACATAAAACCGAAAGAGATCCGGATCTGCTCTGAGAGTGTGGATAATCTCGTTCTCCCCGTGAAAGCTGGCGGGATCCTGTTTTAGGGCATATCCGCGGTTTCCCAGAAATAAATCCAGGACCAGCAACATGAGCAGGAGAGGACTCCCCCA
>JARRNM010000183.1:0-10575 GCA_037384945.1 Deltaproteobacteria bacterium | reverse complement strand
GTGATTTTGGGTTGCAGATTTGAGATGGGAGATCTTGGATTGGACTTCTCCGCGGCTCTATCACGGAGCTTTTTATGGCGACTCTTAATAATGACCTCTGGGACCAGCTTTGAGGGCAGAACCAGCGGCTGGAAGCTTCCCGGAGAATCTTGCCGAGCCCCTACTGCCTCTCTGGAGGCCGCCAGAAAACTTTCGCCCGTTTCCAGAGGGTAAAGTTGATGATCTCCCGCCTTTCATCCCAGGAGCTCTGAAGAACCTTGCAGAGTCTCTAGAGGCCTCCTGGACTCCCCGGGCGGCAGAAGTTTTGGTCCTTCTTACTCCGCCACGGTGATCAAAAGCCCGTCTCTGTCGAGCTGCTGTAGAAGAATCTCTCCCCATCGCAGTGGGAGGCTGGAAGGGCCTTCTGTCATTGCTCCCAAAAGCGCGGAAAGACCTTGCCGTGGTTCGATGGTCTTTCTGAAGAATCTGGAACTGAGAAGTATTGAACCTCACTCTAGCACGACCATTGAAAGTTGCGAAGTGATGAGCGGGTTGGTTTCTGGAGATCCCCGTGGAGCCTATGGGCCCTTCTAAAACCGCAGAATTTCTCTGCCTCAGTTCCAGTGAAGATCTCATGCGCTCACGGCTGCGCTGTAAAATGGACCAAGCTCCTCTTCGAGCCGCAGCTGTAAAAGGCGGTCTTCCATGGGTTCTCCTCGGCAGCGCCGTCAATGACCTTCCCCGTCGTCGATTTGCAGGATCAACCCTGAAAAACTTGCGATGACCACGGTGGAAGAAGTGATTGCTAAGAACGACCGCACGCTTGTGGACAATGGACACCTTATGGAAGTCATGGAGAATGAAAAATCCGGAGAAGAAATAGCTAGAACACCAGAAGGGATAAGGAACCCAAGCATACAGGTACAGGTAGTCTGGGGGTGGAGGATAGTAAGTTACCACCGGTGGACCTTCCCTGTAATAGTAATTGTTAATAACCGTAGGTTGGGTGTATTCAGAACTCACCGGGGGTGGAGTTTCGGCATACTCTCCAGAGGTATCGGCCACCACAGATAAGCCAAGGTCGGCTGAAAGGCTTTCTAAGGTTTCCAAGGCTTGATCTTTGCCCATGGACAGCAAATCCGCATCCGCTGCAGCAGCCACAGCATCCTGCAGCTCCCCGAGAATGTCAGGTGTCACCGGGTAATCTGAAATCCAGCCGTTTTTTGGGGCGATCCCAACCGCGGCCAGCATGGATTCTGCTTCTGCTTCATTTGCGGCTGTGCCGATCTCAAGGTCGCTGACCAGCCTGGTGGCGAAATCGCCTTCGCGGACAAGCGCAGGTGCCACGGGGGGAGGGGCATTGGCCGTCTGCCTTGCTTGGCCATAAGCCACGGGCGACGACATGAGGAATAGAGCGAGTGTCAGCGAAATTGCTAAAAATTTCTTCATTTTTTCCCTCCCTTCTAAAATTTAAATATATCATACTCCAGCAGGGGTTCAAGAAAGTGAACAGGATGTTTATTTGTGAAGGTGTTTGGCGTCTCTCTCTCCTCTGCGCCTGTGGAATTTTTCTCTTAAAGCATCCAGTTTTTCCTTTTGCTTCTCATTTAGTTCCTCTCTAATCTGGGAAAAACCTTGATCCATTATTTGCTTGATTTCTGTACGGTGTTTGACATAGTACTCACGCCGTTTTTCAAACATTTGGTCAACGATACCTTGTATTTTACTCTTCTGATCCCCAGTCAAATTCAACTCTCTTGAAAGTTTTTTCATAATGAAAGCCGTTCTGGCCCTGGGCTCCTTTACTAACGGGGCAAGCCTATGCTTTAGGTAGAATTCTGTGCCTAATGAACCAGCCAGGATACCGAGGACAAACACAAGTAATAATCCCGAAATTAGCTTCCATCTAATCACTTTTGCACTCATTGTTTCACCCTAGAGTCCAAGGAACTGGTTAAGAGAAATTTGTTCTGTGCTGTTCATCGTGAACTGAATAACGTCGTAACCTGAAATGAAATCGAAGGAAGATAATAGCACTGTCAAGCCAATTATCAGTATACAGGTAACCGGGACAAGCCGCCATACAAGTTGTTCGAGCATAACAAGATAGCTGGGACTCACCTCGATTTCACCGAGTTCGCCAATGCGACGCATGACCTCTTCCTGCCACTGGTCGCCTACTTCGACTTTTTCCTTCTCCCGATAGGCCCGGCGAAGCAATTCTCTAAGTGCTTGACGTTGATGTTTGCTTGTAGTCATTATTTACTCCCTCCACCTCTAAGACATATCCTCTATTAACTTATGAAGTTTTTTGCGTGCCCGGAATGACCTCACCTTCACATTGACAGAGGTCCAGCCTAAAAGATTGGCGGCCTCCTTAATTGAATACCCTTCCAGGT
Organism: Deltaproteobacteria bacterium; assembly: GCA_037384945.1. Lineage (GTDB taxonomy): Bacteria > Desulfobacterota > Syntrophobacteria > BM002 > BM002 > BM002. Next base: position 8,197 of record JARRNM010000183.1, on the reverse strand, counting down.
AGACCAGCTCCAGCACCATTCTGTCCTCGGGAGATAACCTGTCCAAAGCCCAATCCAATATTTCTTTCGCTTCTTCTTGTGAATCTCTCTCGCTGAAGAATTGACTTGAGCTCTTGGAGGTGACCTCCTCGAGCCAAAGCTGATGTCTATCAGAAAGAGAGCTCAATGGGATCTCGCGATGTCTATACTGCTTTCTCCAGAAATCATAACAAGTTCTTATAGTTATGGTTGACAGCCACTGTTTGAAGCGATCATTTCCTTTAAATGTCGGCAAAGATTGATAGACCCTGACAAACACGTCCTGCGCCACCTCCTCTACCTGATCAAATGGAACATGCTTTTTGACTATTCCAACAACATGAGCTTGATATCTCTTCAACAACCGGGCAAAAGCGTTCACATCGCCAGAAACAACCTGATGAACAATTTCAGAGTCAGTAGAACTGTAAGAATCAGTATCCATTAGACCTGTCAACGGGATTTCAAGTTTTTAGAGAATCTCACTCAGCAACCAAGAGCTCAACTTTCCAAAGAAGTCGGGAAACCAGCGGTGTTTCCCGACCTCTGACTGGTACCTAGTTGCTGCTATCTTCAGGCACGGGACGGATCCGAGCTTTTCGCCCTTCAAATCTGTGGGATTTGCGTTCTTTCAATAATTGCAATTGTTCGGGAGTAAGCACTGTTTTCAATTCGGCCATCATTTTCACTCTCATCACCAAGAGTTCTTCTTTGAAAGGCGCCGCCTGACTCAGGGCATTTCTGATTTCATCTACATCAGGTTGTTCAGCCTGCAGAACTCTGGCGAGGTTCCTTCTCGCCTCTCTAAGGTTTCCCTTAAGGCTTTGCCTTTGATTGTCGTATTTTTCTAGGATAGCCAATATCTGAGATTGCTGCTCAGTTTCGCTCTCACTTATTATTATCGCTGGATCGACTGAAAAGGTTACAACTAAAGAGCCTGGGGCATAAAGCATAGCTATTGTTGATTAGTTGATCAGATGATTGGATAATTCGTTACAGTCGTTGAAACCGTTGAAGTTGTTGCAGTCGTTCAAATCGCAAGGGGGTTCAGGCCCATAGGAAGCTTGCTCCTACAAGATGGCGTGAAATTGCAATCGGCCACTTCTTGCTTCCACCACTCAAAACAAAAAGCAAATTTTGCCCCCCATGCCGAAGGAGGCATGATGTTTATAGGTCTTCCTACAAATGACTGAACAACCGGGCCCAGTATTTTAGCAGGAGGGTGCAAATATGCCTTGGGTAGACTCGGAGATTTGTACGGGTTGTGGCGATTGCCTAGAAGAATGTCCATCGGGAGCGATAGTACTGCAAAAGGGCAAAGCCTTCATCAACATGGAAGATTGCATACGATGCGCTAGTTGCCATGAATTGTGTCCAGAAGAGGCAGTAAGACATGACGGAGAAAAAATCCCGGCGGATGTGGAAGCTAACGTGAAAAGAACAAAGGAATGCATGGCTGCCTGCATCAGTCACCTTGGTGAGGTCGAAGAGGGGGCGAAATGTCTCGGTAGATGGATCAAGCATCACGAAAGGATAATAAAGATAGCCGAAAAAACCATTATGGAGCTTGAATCACTTAACCCGGATATTTCATGAATCACTTGCTGCGACCGAGGATATGGCCGTCCTTCCTGGCGTCCTCGGGTGTCGCACCCTGCGACGTACCATTCAGGTACGCCTCGGGTCCAACGCCCTGTGGTTTCCAGGTGGCACGGCCATCTTCACGGTCTCGCGACAGCAATTCATGAAATATCCGGGTTAAGAGTAACTGAGATATCAAATAGTCTTTACCAGAGAAGGAGACTGAACCAGAAGTGAACTTGGTTAGTCCCTGTCAGCCTGCGAGGCTTGAAAAGGCCCATATCTGCGGTAGGCAGCAAGGAACTCATGGGATATGAGGCTAGGGAATCTTCAGGACAGCACAACTGAGTACTGAAAATAGACCGCGGAGATCACGGGAGATAGCTTATGTCAGGCAGAAAAGATACCATTCTGCTCCACGCTAACGTAGAGATGACCACTGCCTCCTTGGAAGCGATCGTAGCTAATGCCAAAAAGCTTTCCCGGAAGGATACGGCTGATCTGGTAGGAGAAATGATTTCGCAGTTCCTATTGGGGCAAGACTTTGAGGCCTATGTCAAGAATTTAGCCAACTACAAAGCTTAGCCTCTAAAAACTTCTCCCTCTTGTACCGGTTTAGCGCTGAGGTCAAACTCGAACCTTGTCCGCGCCCAGTAAATTGCCAATCCCGCTGGAATAATTATCAGTCAACTGACTCAAATTTCGGTTTGAAAATCATTGTCGAAAGCGGCGGAATTATTATGTTGAGGGAATAGGGCTGATTATGCCAGGCAATTTCATCACTCCACAAGGCGCCAAAATTGCCTTTGTTGCTGCCCCAATAAATTTCGGAATCGCTATTTAAAAGCTCTTTGTATTCGCAGTGAAAAGGCACTCCCACGCGATAGTTTTCGCGATATACCGGGGTGAAATTGCAGACGAAGACCAAGAGGTCCTGGTCATTCCTTGCTCTGCGCATAAAGGTAATGATACTGTTATCAGCATCCATGAAGTCGATCCACTCAAAGCCAGTGTATTCGAAATCGACTTCGTATAGGGCTGGTTCGTTTCTATACAACCTGTTCAAGTCTGCCAGGAAACGCTGCAGTCTTTGATGGGGTTCGTATTGCAGCAAATGCCAATCCAGGCTGCGGCTCTCTCGCCATTCATCCCACTGACCGATTTCTGTGCCCATAAACAACAACTTCTTGCCCGGATGACCAAACATGAAACCAAGCAAGGCCCTGAGGTTGGCGAACTTTTGCCACATATCGCCAGGCATCTTGTCCAAGAGAGCACGTTTGCCATGCACCACTTCGTCATGGGAGAGGACCAGCATAAAATTTTCGTGAAAGGCATACAACAGGGCGAAGGTAATCATGCTGTGGTGGTACTTGCGATGGACCGGGTCTTTGGAAAAGTAAGTCAAGAAATCGTTCATCCATCCCATATTCCATTTCAAGTTAAAACCGAGACCACCAAGATAGGTTGGCCGCGAAACTCCCGGCCAGGCTGTGGACTCTTCAGCGACGGAGAGCACTCCAGGGTAATAACTGAAGATTAGCTCATTGAGCCGCTTTAGGAAGTCTATGGCTCCTAAATTCTCGCGCCCGCCAAATTGATTGGGAATCCACTGTCCTTCCTTTCTTGAATAGTCCAGGTAAATCATGGAGGCCACTGCGTCCACCCGGATACCGTCAATGTGGTAGTTTTCAAACCAAAACAGAGCGTTGGCTAAAAGGAAATTGCGCACCTCGTTGCGCTCGAAATTATAGACCATCGTACCCCAGTCCTGATGTTCTCCCTTACGGGGATCAGCATGCTCGTACAGGTGCGTGCCATCGAAAAATGCCAATCCGTGGGCATCTCGGGGAAAATGTGCCGGCACCCAATCGATGATGACCCCGATATCATTCTGGTGAAGGTAATCGACAAAGTACTGAAAATCATCCGGCGTGCCGAAACGGGAGGTGGGAGCAAAGTAGCCCAGGACTTGATAGCCCCATGAACCATCCAGTGGGTGCTCTGCCACCGGCAAAAGTTGGACATGGGTGAAGCCCATCTTCTTCACATGATCCACCAGTTGATGAGCGAGCTCGCGGTAGGTGAGGAAGCGATTGCCCTCTTCCGGCACCCGCATCCACGACCCGAGATGCACTTCATAGGCTGAAATTGGCTGTCCTAAAGGGTCCGTGTTCCGGCGTCTGTCCAGCCATTCCTGATCAGCCCATTTGTGCTTGTTTAGGTCGGCGACAATTGAGCCAGTGGCGGGACGAGCCTCGAAGTGAAAACCATAAGGATCCGCTTTTACAAAGATGTTCCCAGATTTATCTTTAACCTCGTATTTGTAGACTTCTCCCACGGTAATATCTGGTACAAAAAGTTCCCACACCCCTGAGGAACCCAGGACTCGCATCTGGTGTTTGCCACCATGCCAAACATTAAAGTTGCCGATCACACTGACATTGCGGGCGTTGGGCGCCCAAACTGCGAAATATACACCTTTTACCCCGTTGACCTCCATGGGGTGCGCCCCAAGTTTTTCGTAAATTCTATGATGATCGCCCTGTCCGAAAAGATAGAGGTCCAACTCACCCATCTGGGGCAAGAAGAAATAAGGATCGTGCACAAAGCGCTCATGACCATTCGTGGCTACGATTCTATACTGATACATGAAAATTTCTTTATGCCCGGGCAAAACCACCTCGAAAAAATGCTGGTTATGTGCAGACTCCATGGGATATTCTTCAGCAGTGGTGGGATCCAACAGATATACTTCAGTGGAGTCCGGCACAAAGGCACGGACTACCCAACTCTTATCACCATTGACTTCAATTTCGTGGGGTCCGAGAATTTGGAATGGATCGTGATGGAGATTCAGTACGATCGATTCCACTTGTTCTGGGGATATTGTTGGCTCCATATTTCAACCGTCCTTTTGTTAACCAGCCGGAATGGCAGTGGAAAAACTAAATATTTTACCTAGACCGACTGAAAGTAACATATAAACTGACGAAATGTTGTATTATTATGTTCCCAACCCTATTATTACTCCAAAGTAATTGAAGTCAAGACAACACATACAGATTGCTGATTTGGAATCAGAAACAACGTATTTGGGATTTCTTAGTTGAGCGCTGATGGTGTGAACCTAATGGTAGGTGACTAATGATTAGTCCAGGAAAATCAATGGCTGGTAAAGTCTGCATGGTCACTGGGTCTAACGCGGGAATCGGCAAAGGGACAGTCTTGGGACTGGCAAATCTTGGGGCTATCGTTTTTATGGTTTGCCGCAGCCGAGAGCGGGGTGAAGCAGCCCTGGCCGAAATCAAAGAGAAAAGCAGTAATGACCATGTTTCCTTACTGGTTGCTGATCTCTCCTCCCAAGGCGAAATCCGTAAACTTGCAAAAACCTTTAAAAGCCAGCACTCTGCACTTCATGTCCTCATCAACAATGCTGGAATCATTCCTAGAAAACGAGAGGTAACTGTGGATGGCCTCGAAACCCAGTTCGCCGTAAACCATCTAGCTCCATTTCTACTTACTAATTTGTTATTAGATATGCTCAAATTCAGCGCTCCCGCGAGGGTTGTGACTGTGGCCTCCGACATGCACAGAGGAGCGACCATTGACTTTGATGATTTACAGTCCGAGGTGGCCTACAAACCAGTGCGGGTGTATTGCCGCACCAAACTTGCCAACGTCCTGTTTACTAAGGAACTTGCTAGAAGACTTCAGGGAGCAGGGGTTACTGCCAATTGCTTGCATCCGGGTGTGGTTGCAACCAAGCTACTTGCGGATGCTATGGGGATGCCGAGAACTCTGCGGCCAACAACCAGACTGATAGGCTCCAGCCCTGATAAAGGGGCTAAGACTTCAATCTACCTGGCAACCTCACCTGAGGTGGAAGGAGTAAGCGGAAAATACTTTGTGAGCCAGAATCCGGTTGAGTCCTCGAAGGTCTCCTATGACGAGAACATGGCCAGCCGTTTATGGAGAGTAAGTGAAGAGCTAACCGGGCTATCCCAGTAAGGGAAGACTGCGGATTGTGGATTGGGAGAGGCAGAGAGCATGGGGCATTATCCAGAAGTTATAATCCAGAATTCGGGTTTCAGGTTTCAGTGTTCAGGTTTCAGCTTTCGTGTTTCTTTTCCCTGACACCTGACACCCGAAACCTGACACCTGCGATTTGTTGCTTGGGATTGGGGACTGGCGGCAGGCAAGGCCCCTTAACAGGTTAGCCGTAAAAATGACAAGGAGGCAGAACAATTTTGCGTAGGGCATCGAAGTTTAATCAACCAGTGAAACAAAAACCTGAGTTAAGCGTCTAAGGTTACGTAGGGTTGATTCCTGACGAGATGTTCAGAATCCTCCTTGTTTTGACTCTACACATGGCCCTAGCCCCCATTGGCTTTGAGGGCAAAGCAACTCTAGCCGATGGGGGCTCTCTTTCTTGTTGGGGCATAGCGGATAATCTCTCGGGAAGATCGATTCCGCCTTTTACATGAAAATCAAGTCAGCAAGCCAAATTAAGGCTAAGAGCGAAGAAACACCAAAGACAGCTGACTCGGCTAAGGGATTATCTTTAAGGGGGCGATAACTGTCCGCCAGAGTCCATTGCCAGGCGTTCCACCACTTGAGCCCCTGATGTTCTTCGGCTTGCACGTGATAATCGGGTAAGTCTTTGTGGTTCCGATAATAGAGAAGTCCAATAAAAAACCATACCCAGCAAACAAAACCCAATATCACCAAGATTCCAAGGGTCAGTTCCGCCAGAAAGTGAGACAAATTGACTATCGGTCTCCACATTTGGATACCTCCTTCAGTCCTCAAAAATCACCTTCCAATTCTCCAATTCCCTCGCGTTGCCAGGGTCGGGAGCGTCATCTTGCAGTGGAGCGAGAATGTACTTTCATAAAACTCCATGATCGCCGCAAGACTGCACAATGTCTCTGGGAGGCGTTATATGGAAGTTGGGGTTATGCAGGAAATAAGCCAATTATGGAGCATGGGACATGGGGCAATTTTGGATTGCGGATCGCGGATTGATGAAAGGCGCAAGGCCAGGACCCAGAATGCAAGATGCAGGATGCAGGATCCAGAGGTAGGAGGGCAGACGACAGAGGACAGATGACAGATTCCAGCCGGCAGCCACGGATTGAGGTTGGAGGAGCGGCCTTCGACAAGACCTGTCGACGAGCTCAGGTCGAGTCGCTCAGACCTCGAGGTTGGAGGCAAAAGATTTTCTTTGCTGGATAGATTTCTTGCCTCAATCCTCTAACCTCCAGCCTCCAACGGCAAACTTAGGCCCTGAGCCTTGCGCCGCAGGCCTCTCTGAATTCTGGCTACTGGCTACTGACTACTAGATTCTCTGATTGGGAATTGCGGATTGCAGATTTGGGAAAGCATGGAGCCCCAGTGAAATAGTCTCCACAGGCGAATTTCACGGGGTGAACATGGGGCATTGTCGTTATCCGTTATAAAGAGATCGGCCCCATGCTCGGAAGCATAATTACAAATCCAGAGCCTTTCTGTCGTCAATTCAGGAAAAGATGATTTTATCTGTCGTCTGTCATCTGTCGTCTGTCGTCTGAGAGCACGATTTCCACCCAGCTCTGTTAATGTGCAAAAAACGGTCTAGGAAGTTTTTTAAAATGTCGAAGTGCAGCACAACTGGTGAGCCCTGGGCTGCCGCGGAGATAAAACAGAAACTGTCGTTCCCGCCTCCGCCATCATCATCGACTGAAAGCGAGAATTGGAGCAACCCCTCCAGGGAAGCATTGGCCGCAAGGGCATCGATGCGCCCGTAACCATAAGTGGTATCTCTCCCGGCTGGACCCAGATCTACTGCTGTCTGGCTCAAGGCGGTTCTAACCGCCGATGCTGTTCTGCCTCCGCTCATCAGCAGAGCGGCAACACCTGCTACATGAGGCGATGAGGCCGAAGTGCCATAAAAGGGGCTCGAAAATCCGCCTGCCCCTGTGACTGTTACCCCATCAGTTGCAGTCAGGTCGGGCTTCTGGCGAATTTGTGTCGTTGGAAATAGAATGGTTGAAGGTCCTCGGGAGCTAAAAGATTCAATCGTGTTTGGTGTAAGCTGGTTCACCGCAGCAGCAGCCATTGCCCCGGGAACTGCAGCATGGCCGAAGATTGAATCAGCCGCAACCTGGTCATCAGCATTGTCCAGAACTCCATACAAAACAAAGAGTTCCAGTGTCTGACCGCTCCCGTTAATCAAGCGCACCTGGAACTCGCATCCACCGGAACAATTTTCCTGTCTGATCTCTATAGGCCAGTCATCAAGTCCAGCCCCGTCTTGAGTATAGTTGGAAGTCCCGCAGGCAGCCGCATCCTCTAACTGCAGGCAGAGGTCATAATCGTCGCTGGCAGTCCCGTCAAATCGGTTTGACCATTGCAAAATAACAGTCACGGAGGTACCTGTTACCTCAAACACAGAGTTGCCGGCGCCGATCTGGTGACTGCCACGGCCATCTCCACTGTTCACGTATGAGCCCTGATAGTGTTCTTCTGCTTGGTTGCCAGCGGAGGAGGTGTAAAACACCCCATTCGACACAGCATTTCCTACGGCCCGGGCGATATAATCGTCTTCAAAAAATGC
>JARRNM010000182.1:0-12029 GCA_037384945.1 Deltaproteobacteria bacterium | reverse complement strand
TTTCAGGGGTCCCCACGTTCTCTTCACCCGGCCGCTGGAAGAACAATTCGGTCGAGATGCTCAAACCTTTGAGGAAGTAGGCTTGCGCCTTGGCGGTGGCCGGACTGAATTTGGAGATGTATCATTCCGCCTCTGGCCTCTACCCAAGATACCCCTTGGCTATATCCTCTGGCTTGCGGACGAAGAGTTTCCTGCCCGGCTGGTGATTACTTTTGACGCCTCTATAGAAGAACATTTCCCTCTGGATGTTATCTGGGCTTTGGTAAATTTAGTGGGTGGTGCAATACTGCGGGAGTGGAAGATGACCAACTAGCAGCGGGCAGTCATTGCAGATTTTTATAAATGGACAAACTAACCGGCTTATGGTCAAAGCTAAGAGTTAAAGGCTAAAATGTAAAATCAAAAATCAGTAATCGTCATTACCCGCCAAAAGCGTTATCAGAAGGAGAACATTTGGCAAAAAGAAAAATAAAGAAAAAAGAAAGCAAAAGGACAGAGGAATTTATAACTTTTGGTGGTAGAGTCATAAACTGGTGTAAGGAAAACATAAAGATTGTAACAGCCTTGGCGGCAGGAGTAGCTCTTTTCCTGGTAATTGTGGGCGTAGTTTTTGTCTATAAGGCCAACCGTGAAACAAATGCTTCAGATCTTTACCAGAAGGCCCTAGCCCTGTATCCTAGTGGATCGCCAGGGAGGAATAACCCGACAGCATATGCCCAAGCCACTACCGCCTTAGAGGAGATACAGCAGCGGTATGGTTCAACCACTGTGGCCACCACCGCACTTGTGGATCTCGGAAACATCTATTTTGATCAAGGGGCATACGATAAGTCTATCCTCTGTTACAATGATTTTCTTCAGCGAACCGATCTCTCCCATCCTCTCCACGATCCGGTCTTAATGAGTCTGGGTGAGACTTATGAGGCCAAGGACTCGTATGAGGATGCCTTAAAGACCTATCAGCTTCTTGCCAACGAGGGAGCCCCCGCATACCAAACTCAGGCCCAGCTTTACCTTGGCAGGGTGTACGAAGCTAAGGGCGACAAATCTCAGGCGATGGTTCACTACGACAACTACCTCAATGAAAGTCCGGCTCCTCTCTTCGGCGAGTCGATCAGAATAAAGCTCAGACGGTGGCAGCAGGAGGAGAAAACTGAAGAAGGAGGTTAACTGTAAGATCAAGAATTAACTTGACAAGTATCCAATACTTATATAATTTAGCGGCCCATAGGAACTGAGGAATCTATGGAGTTTGCCGGCTTTCAAGTTAACTTTCCCTCCGGCGGCTTCTTTTTTTAGAAGCCTGCCCTCTGGTTGAAGAGGTAAGCCGGTATAGAGGTGAGCATCTGAGCCATGGGCGGACAGGGAAGTGAGCCCATGGCTTTTTCTTTCAAGGCCGTGGGTTGGGCCGATTCCACGGCTTTTTAAGTCTAACGGCCAGGTTTACTAATCTCGAAGGGCTAGCAAAAGTCAGTTCGTTTCGCTTATTCGCCCTCGGCGAAGAATGGCGGGATAGTTGAGAGTCCATCATTCTAACATTTCATTATTCGGAAACGTGGTAATAAGTAACTGCTGAGATAAACCTCTTAGATTTCATAGGATGTAGGATTTCCGAGAGGTGAAATCATGGGTAAAGCCCTTGCACGGCCCGAGTCATCTATTGCTGTCTATACTCGCTGGTTTTTCGTAACTATTATACTGACAGTTAATTTAAGCTTGGCGATTTCTGCTCAGGCCCAGGGAACGAGATCATCCGTTGACCTTGCTGCCGAAGAGGTTCTGGAATTCGCCAATTATCTTTTTTCCCAGCAAGAGTATTTCCGTGCCATTGGCGAGTATGAGCGCTTTCTTTTTCTCTACCCCGATAATTTGCAGGCACCGAATGCTGCCTTTCGCATTGTCCAGTGCTATTTTCGAGGCAAACGTTGGCAACAAGCAGTGGAGGCGGCAGACTCCTTTCTGAGCGGGTATCCTATGAGTTCGCTGAAATGGGAGACTCGTTTCCTCAAAGCTCGTGCCTTCGGTGAGATGGGCAGAGGAGAAAAGGCCAGGGAGGTGTATCGGTCAATTATTGCAGATCGTCCGGGCGGACCATTGGAGTCAGAGGCCTGGTATAATATTGGTCTTAGTTATGCTAAAGATGGCCGGTGGTTGGAAGCCGATGATGCTCTGCGACAGGTGGGAAGTGGCGATACCCTGTACGGGGCAGCCAAGGAAGTCCAGAAGGTTGTTGGAGAGGAATCACAGGTAAAACCGAAAAATCCGGCGCTGGCAGGCTTTTTAGCAGCAATTTTACCTGGGGCAGGACACTTTTACTGCGAGCGGCCTCGAGACGGAACCATAGCGCTGGTGTTCACCGGTGCTTTTGCCTTTGCCACTTACGAGGCTTTTAAAGAGGGCCACGAAGGAGTGGGAGTTGGATTGGCGGTGGTCACTGCGGCCTTTTACGGTGGAAACGTCTATAGCGCGGTAAACGTAGCTCACAAATACAATGATCGTGAAGAAAGGAGATTACAACAGAGGCTTGCCCCCTACGAACAGGAGAGCCTAAACCAGCACCGGGCCCCGGCATTGAGCCTGTCTCTGAGGTTCTCCTTCTGAAGGAGTCTAGTGTTTTTATTTGACAGCCAGATAAAGAATTAGGCCGGGAAAGGCGACATTAGGGTTGAAAAGGAGGGCCTATGATTTACAACGAAGAGTATGAAACCATGCCTAGGGAGGCTCTGGAAGCCATTCAACTGAGGCGGCTGCAGTCGGTAGTTGCAAGAGTCTACAACACAGTGCCATTTTACAAAAACCGTTTCGATGAGGCAGGGATTAAGCCGGACGACATACGCACAATCAATGACTTGGGTAAACTCCCCTTCACCTACAAAGACAATCTCCGTGACAACTACCCCTTTGGTATGTTTACCGTACCCATGGATAACGTGGTTCGCATTCATGCCTCTTCCGGCACAACCGGAAAGCCCACGGTGGTGGGCTACACGGCTCGAGATATCCAGACCTGGTCTGAACTCATGGCAAGAACTCTCATGGCAGGGGGAGCCGGCAAAGGAGACATGATTCATAATGCTTACGGTTACGGACTTTTTACCGGAGGTCTTGGGTTTCATTATGGGGCGGAAAAACTGGGGGCTTCGGTGATTCCCATATCCGGGGGCAATACCAAGCGGCAAGTGATGATAATGAAGGATTTTGCTCCCACCATTCTGACCTGCACCCCCTCCTACGCCCTATTGATTGCCGAAGTCTCGGAGGAGATGGGTATTGATTTCCGCGATCTCAATTTCAAGGCCGGCATTTTTGGGGCTGAACCCTGGTCCGAGCAGATGCGAGAGGAAATCGAGAGGAAGCTGAACCTCAAAGCAATGGACATTTACGGTCTCAGCGAGATTATTGGGCCGGGTGTTTCCGTAGAGTGCATCGAGGCCCAAAAGGGATTGCACATTTTTGAGGACCATTTTATCCCTGAAATTATCGACCCAGAAACGGAAGAAGTCTTGCCATACAATACTCCGGGAGAGCTGGTGTTCACTACCATCACCAAAGAGGCTTTCCCGGTCATTCGCTACCGAACCCGCGACATCTCGATTCTTCATCCTGAGCCTTGCCGTTGCGGTAGGACCATGGTGCGCATGGGGAGGGTGCGCGGCCGAAGTGACGACATGCTGATCATCCGTGGCGTCAATGTTTTCCCTTCCCAAATCGAGAGCGTCATCATGGAGTTCGATGGTATCGAGCCCCACTATCAATTGGTAGTGGAGAGGGAGGGGATATTGGACACCCTCACGGTTATGGTGGAGGTAAATGAAAAAATTTTTTCTGACGAAGTCAAGAATCTTCAGGCCATGGAGCAAAACTTGGAAAGGAATGTCAAAGAAATGCTGGGAGTCTCTGCTAAGGTCAGGCTGGTGGAGCCTAAATCCATTCAAAGGACTGAGGGCAAGGCCGTCCGGGTAATAGACAAGAGAAAAATCTAACCCGTTCAGCCCAGAGCGCAGAGGGATGAGATTTTCACCACAAAGGGTACAAAGCATTCTCAAGACGAAGCTAACTTCTTTGGGTGCTTTCTGATCTTTGTGTTTTAGTCCGGCACACCGTCTACAGATGGAGGAACTTTATATTTCTAATATTCTCCTGCGTGGGAGGAGGGATACCATGAAAGTTGAGCAAATCTCCATATTTTTGGAGAACAAGGCTGGGAGACTTGCTGAGGTTACCGGAATCCTGGGTAAGGCCGAGATCAACATCCGCGCTTTAGCTTTGGCGGATACCTCTGATTTCGGCATTCTGCGGCTTATAGTTAACGACCACGAGAAAGCCAAGAAAGTCCTCAAAGAACATGGTTTCACTGTGGGCAGAACCGAGGTCGTAGCCGTGGAAGTGGAGGATCGGCCCGGGGGTTTGAACAACATTCTGCAAATCCTCTTCGAGGGTGGAATCAATGTTGAGTACATGTATGCCTTTGTTCAGCAAAGCGGTCAAAACGCGGTGCTCATTTTCCGCTTTGACAATGCTGACAGTGCGGTAGAGGTTTTGAACCGAAACGGGGTCACGGTTATCGGGGGAGAGAAACTCTACGCCATGTAGGTAAATCTTCGACAGCTGTCATCACCACAGAGCAAGTAAGATAATATAAAACTCGAAATCCCAAATCCTTGCCCTGTGGAATCCCGCCTTCGGCGGATCCGCACAGCGGAATTCCATAGGGCGAACACGAAATGGTTCGGCCAGCCGTTCGACAGGCCATTCGGGCCTCGGTCATACCTATGACGCCCCTGGAAATCCCCAACTAGTTGATGGTGATGAACGACTACAAGACCTCTGCCCTGGTGACCACCCCTTCCTATGCCGGGCAGCTGGCACGGGGGGAGTTGGAGCAGAGCCTAGGAATTCCAGTAAAAGTCCGCCTGGTGGAGCCTGGAACCATGGCTAAGTACAGCGACCGTTTTGCCCAGATCGTTGATGAACGCACCAACGGCTAAGCGGGAAAAGGCGTCATAATAGGGACACTGCGGTTTTGAGCATGCCAACTTCACTCCCTGTACCTCCCTTCTAAACCCCCCTTCTTTGAGGCATTTTCCTTGACATTCCCCTAATTAATCTGGTAGGGAAAGTGATAGTTACAAAATACGCATTCTCTTCAGACATTACTTCCTCAAGAATCTAGATATTGTTCCGACAACCGGCTGAGAGTGACGATCAGGGGCTGATCGCAACTTAACAGATAATATCAATCCAGGGAGAAAGGAGAAGGACATGAAGAAGTGCTGCTTTGCGGGATGGATAGCTGTGCTCAGTGTTTTTCTGTTGCCCTTAGCGGCTTTCGCAGGTGGCTTTGCCGTCAATGAGCAGGGGGCCAAGGCAACCGGTATGGCCAATGCCTTTGCGGCTCAGGCGGATGATCCTTCGGCGGTGTATTTCAACCCTGCCGGAATTGTTCAACTGGATGGCACCCAGGTATCGATAGGGTCAAGTGTCGTCATTCCAAATGCCAAGTTCGAGAGCAATACCAATGATCCCACCTTTCGTAATACCTCACCGGGACAGACAACGAATCTCGATAACAAGGCCGTTGTCGTGCCCAATGCCTACCTGACTCAGAAAGTCAATGATAGTATCAGCTTCGGCTTCGGGACCTTTTCAAACTTCGGTCTCGAGACGAACTGGCCTGACGACTGGCCAGGCCGCTATCTGGTCGGTGGGACCAAGGCGGAGCTCTCAACGCTCTCGGTCAACCCGGTACTGGCTTTTAAACCCCACAAGAGATTTAGCTTGGCCGTCGGGCCTGTAATGCAGTACCTCGATTTCGACTTGCGGCGTCAGCAATTTACCCCTCCTCCGAATACACAGCCCGATGCCAAATTTAGTGGAGATGACGTGGATTGGGGTTGGAACGCGGCCCTTATGGTCTGGATCACGGACGATATCAAGTTTGGTGCTTCCTACCGGAGTCCAGTGAGCCATCGAATTAACGGCAAGCTTGACTTCGGCCCGCAAGTTGCAGCACTCAATTTGAGAAACACTACTCTCACCGCGAATATTAAAACCCCTGCCAATGCCTATCTGGGTCTGGCCTGGAATCATGGTCCTCTGACCCTGGAGTTCGATGCCCAGTGGACGAACTGGTCCTCCTTCAGTGAACTCTCAGCGAAATTTAACAGAGCGGTCGGGGCCGGCACAACCGGGCTTGCCGTAGAGGAAGACTGGCATGACGCCTGGGGTTATCGCTTCGGAGCCCAGTATGCCGTGAACCAGTATCTGGATGTTCGAGCCGGTATCGCCTATGACGAGAGCCCCATTCCGAGCAGATCTGTCAGTCCGGGTCAAGCCTTGCTTGACCCTCTCGTCCAGATCCAGGGCTGGCAAACCACCGACTCGCACCCCCGATTTCCCCACGTTAGCCGTCCTCTCTCCCGCTTTACCCATTTGTTATTCCGTAACTTTTGGCTAGAGTTTTTCGAAGAGCTTACCCATTTGAAAAGACTATGGATTTGCTCGGTGATTCCATGTCGCTCTTGGTTAGAGGAAACACGGGCATCATCAATTCAGTTGATATATTCAGTGGCATCTGGTATTCAACAAAATTTAATACCGCAGAGAAAGTAGTTTCCCACACACTGGATGGAGCATCTCGCTTCCATAGATCTTGGCTCAAACACCCTTCGGCTGCTCATCGCAGAACCGGCCGTAAGCGCACCCATCCGACCGATTATAGTTGAACGACGCATCACCCGTTTGGGAGAGAACTTCCTGCCGGACAAAACCCTGCAGACGGTGGCCATGGACCGAAGCATAGCTGCCCTGAAAGAATTCGCTGCCTTGATGGGCCTAGATGACGTGACAGATTACTTGGCTGGCGCCACGGCTGTGGTGCGAGAGGCCACAAATGGGGGACACTTCCTGGATCAAGTTCGGAGACAAACTGGTCTGGTTGTCCGGTTGCTTAGCGGCTCAGAAGAGGCGAGACTGTCTTTCCTGGGGGTTGCCTCGGTGATCTCCAGTAGAGAATCTTCCATGGTCATTTTTGACATCGGCGGGGGCAGTACCGAATTGATCTGGAAAGGTGAAGGGGATAATAGGGCTCTAGAAAGCAGCAGCCTTCCTCTGGGGGTGGTCCACCTGACTGAGGCTTTTTTGCGGAGAGATCCTCCAGGTGAGGAGGCGTGTTTGCGGTTGCGGAGCCATGTCTCCAGCGTCCTGGCGGAACTCTCAATATATAAGGACCTTCATGATACTCTCTGGGTTGGTACGGCCGGAACGGTTACCACCCTGGCCAGCATGTGGCACGAGTTGCTTGAGTACGATCGAGAGAGAATAAATGGTACTGTTTTGGGAAAAACATGGCTGGTCGATCTCTGTGCAACCCTGGCCAGTATGAAGCTCAGTGAACGGAGAAAGCTCACCGGCTTGGAGCCAGGCAGAGAGGATATTATCTTGGCAGGTGGCTTGGTGACCCTGGAACTGATGGATGTCTTTGGTTTTTCCCAATTCACCGTAAGCGATGCCGGCTTACTGGAGGGGCTGTTTCTCGACTTGTGTCAGAACCTGTCAGTGTAGGTGGTTCGACCGGGAGTATCAACCAGAGAGACCGCAGCCTCCGGCCCAGAGGGAGCGCACGGAGCGAATAGCTTTTTCTCTGTGATCCCCGCCCGCCACCTGCCCGCTCGTGCCTCGCAGTGGCAGGCGGGTCGGCTTCGCCTTCAGGCGAGGCGGGCGTGTCAGTGTTCTCCGTGGTGCAAATATTCTGTAGCAATGGTTGTGAGCGAGTTGAAGTGTTTTTTCGACATGGGAGTTGTAGAAAGGGTTTTTTCTTGATAATTTAGTAAATTCAGCTCAATAAGAAAGAGGTTTTTTATGACTGAGAAAAACAGCGACATACCCGTGGCACTCACCTTCGATGACGTTCTGTTGCTTCCGGCAGCCAGTAAGGCCCTGCCCAACGAGGTGGACGTTCGGACAAGACTGAGTCGGAACATTACCATGAACATCCCTCTGGTGAGTGCTGCTATGGACACGGTTACCGAGGCGAAGACCGCCATCAGTATGGCGAGGGAGGGCGGCCTCGGCATCATCCATAGAAATATGAGCGTCGAGCGGCAGGCTACCGAGGTGGACAAGGTAAAGAAATCGGAAAGCGGTATGATTGTTGATCCGGTTACCATGCACCCTGATCAAAAGATCTCCGAAGTGCTGGAAGTGATGGAACGTTACCGCATTTCCGGGGTGCCGATTGTGGAGGACGGGAGAAAACTGGTTGGCATAGTGACCAACAGGGATCTCCGCTTTGAAACCAATTTGGAACAGAAAATTGCCAATGTCATGACCAAAAAGAATCTGGTTACCGCCTCCGAGGGCATCACCTTGGAGGAATCCAAGGTGCTTCTCCATAAGAACCGGATCGAGAAACTTCTCGTGGTGAACGATAAGGGAGATTTGCTGGGTCTCATTACCATAAAAGACATAATGAAAATCAAGAAGTATCCCAATGCCTGCAAAGATAAGTATGGCCGATTGCGGGTCGGCGCTGCAGTGGGAGTGGGGCCTGACCGCGACCAGCGAGTGGAGGCCTTGGTTAAAGTGGGTGTAGATGTGATTGTTGTGGACTCTGCTCACGGCCATGCGGAGGCGGTGGTTAACAGTGTTCCAGCAATAAAGCGACAGTTTCCGGACATGGAATTAATTGCCGGTAACGTAGCCACGGCAGATGGAACCGGGAGTTTGATCGAGGCAGGTGTCGACGCTGTTAAAGTGGGAGTGGGACCAGGCTCGATTTGCACCACCAGGGTAGTTGCAGGTGTGGGGGTGCCTCAAATCAGTGCGATAATAGAGTGTGCCAAGGTTGCCAGGAAGTACCAGGTGCCGATAATCGCTGACGGCGGCATCAAGTACTCTGGAGACGTGGTAAAGGCCCTGGCCGCTGGTGCGGACTCGGTTATGATCGGCAGCATCTTCGCGGGTACGGATGAGAGCCCCGGAGAGACCGTTCTTTATCAGGGACGTTCTTACAAGGTTTACCGTGGTATGGGTTCTTTGGGAGCAATGAAGGGGGGCAGCGGAGATCGTTACTTTCAGGGTGATGTGGTGGAGGAGGTGAAGCTGGTTCCGGAGGGGATCGAAGGACGGGTTCCTTACAAGGGTCCACTTTCCTCCAGCGTCTTTCAACTCATAGGGGGCCTTCGAGCCGGAATGGGCTACGTGGGTTGTGGGAACCTGGAACAACTCAGGAAGCAGGCCAAATTCATCCGGATCACTTCCGCAGGCCTCAAGGAAAGTCATGTCCACGATGTAATCATCACCAAGGAAGCGCCGAATTATCAGATTGATTGGAAATAAAGATCCACATTTGGGATTTTAGATTGCAGCTTAGGGATTTTTAGAGCTGGCCCCTTGATCTAAGGTAAGGCAGAGATTTTACCTGCAGGCGAGAAAAGATGGATATTCATGACGACAAGATACTGATTCTGGATTTCGGTTCTCAGACAACCCAGCTCATAGCCAGGCGTGTACGTGAATCTCAGGTGTACTGTGAGATTCACCCGTTCAACTTGGGTCTAGATAAGATCAAGAGCTTTGGTGCCAAGGGCATAATCCTTTCAGGAGGCCCTGCCTGTGTTCTGGACGAAGGTTCACCCACTTGTGAACTCGAAGTAATGAAGCTAGATATACCTGTTTTGGGTATCTGTTATGGGATGCAGCTCATGACCCACCTATTGGGAGGTGAGGTTGAGCGATCTGCCAAGCGTGAGTATGGGAAAGCTCAACTCATGATAGATTCCGCCGAAGACCTGTTCTATGGTTTGGACGGATCTGCCGAAGGGCAGGGGGAGCAGGTGTGGATGAGTCACGGAGACAAAATCAAAAAACCTCCGGCTGGTTTTATTGCCCTGGCCCACAGTGGAAACTCCCCCGTGGCCGCTATGCGCCACACCGAGGCGGAACTTTACGGAGTCCAGTTCCATCCGGAGGTTATCCACACTCCCAACGGCACCAAGATGCTGCAGAATTTCCTCTTTCGTTTGTGCGGCTGTAAGGCTACCTGGACAATGAAGTCTTTCGTAGCTACCACGGTGGAGAATATGCGCAAGACTGTGGGGTCGAAGAAAGTAATATGCGCACTGAGCGGCGGTGTGGACAGTTCCGTGGTGGCAATGTTGCTTCACAAGGCGGTGGGTCGTCAATCCACCTGCATCTTTGTAAACAATGGACTGTTACGCCAAGGCGAGGCGGAAGAGGTGCAGGAGATTTTCCGCCATACCTTCGAGATCAATCTAGATTATGTGGATGCAACCGACGCCTTCTTGGGCCGGCTGCAAGGAGTGGTGGATCCGGAGGAGAAACGAAAAATCATCGGCAATCTTTTCATTGAGATTTTTGAGCAGGAGGCCAACAAGATACCTGGTGCCGAGTATCTTGCCCAGGGAACTCTCTACCCTGATGTTATTGAAAGTGTCTCCTTCAAAGGGCCCTCGGCCACTATTAAAACTCACCATAATGTGGGAGGTCTCCCTGAAGTGATGAATCTTGAACTCATTGAGCCCCTAAGGGAACTATTCAAGGATGAGGTGAGAAAAGTAGGAGCCGAGGTCGGGTTGCCCAGAAAGTTGATCCAAAGACACCCCTTCCCGGGGCCAGGTCTGGCTATTCGCATTCTTGGTGAAGTGACTCCCGAGAAATTGAAAATTTTGCGCCAGGCTGATGCTATCATTATGGAGGAAATGGAGAACAGCGGTCTTTATGACCAGGTGTGGCAGGCATTCGGTGTCCTCTTACCTATCCGCACCGTGGGGGTCATGGGCGATGAACGCACTTACGATCAAGTGGTTGCCGTACGCATAGTGGAGAGCGTTGACGCCATGACAGCAGACTGGGCCCAAATGGACTACCAGGTGTTGGGGCGAATGTCAAACCGGATAATAAATGAAGTAAAGGGAGTTAATCGGGTGGTTTACGATATTTCCTCCAAGCCGCCCAGTACAATCGAGTGGGAATAATCCCCGCCGAAATCCTTCCAACTCATGCGTCAGGCAGATTTCGTTCATCTTCACCTTCATTCCGCCTACAGCCTTTTGCAGAGCACGATAAGGTTGCCTCAGCTAGTAAAAAAAGCACGGGAATATCGGCTGCCAGCCTTAGCCGTAACCGACCATGGCAATCTATTCGGCTGCATAGAATTTTATGATCTGGCTTACAGTAACGGAATCAAACCGATTATCGGCTGCGAACTAACAGTGGACTCCTTTGAAAGAGTCGATCCGGAATGGCCGACCAGCTCTGAACCAGCCAATCATCTAGTCCTTTTAGCGAGGAATCGAAAAGGTTATCAAAACCTGCTCCAGCTTATCACCAAAGCCCACTCCCAAGGCTGGCAGCACGAACCGCGAGTAACGACAAATCATCTCTATGAGCATCAACAAGGGATCATAATCCTAAGCGGATGCCACCGAGGGGAAATAGCCTTGCTGCTTTCTAAGGACGACCACCAGAAGGCAAAAGCACGGGCCGCCGAATATCTAGAGGTTTTTGGCAGAAACGACTTTTTCATCGAGTTACAGCCGGTGCGTAATGAGCTGAACAGGATACTGAATGAAAGACTTCTGGCTCTGGCCCGGCAGCTGAATGTTCAGGTCGTGGCCACGGCAAATAGCCATACTCTCGAACCGGACGCAGGAGAACTAATCGGTATCCTAAAGGCCATCAGGCAGGGTGCCACTGTGGAAGAAATTTCCCCCCCGATGGAATACGGTTTCCTCTCTCCGGAAGAGATGAAAGCTGAGTTCCATCAGGTGCCTGAAGCCATAGCTGCAACTCTAGCCATTGCTGAGCGTTGCAATCTCGATTTGGATTTAGGTAAGATCAGGATACCGAAGTTTCCTCTGGAAAAAGGCCAGGAGGCAATGGCTGTGTTGAGGCAAAAGGCAAGGGAAGGACTTCAAGAGCAACTTTCTGCCAACAAATTGGCAACAGATTCAGACCACAACCGAAGATTGGACACGGAACTCAACAGGATCGAGCAGCTAGGTCTG
>JARRNM010000181.1:0-6700 GCA_037384945.1 Deltaproteobacteria bacterium | reverse complement strand
CGGTAAGACCCATCTGGCCATCACTGACACCAATGGATTCTATGGTCTCCCCAATTTCCATGAAATTGACGGAAAACATAAAATCGCTCCCATTGTGGGAGTTCAGATAACTGCCAGGGACGGAGAAGCCGTACTGCTGGCCAGAACCCCTGAAGCCTATCCCCACTTGAGTGAACTGATAAGCCGTCGACATCTAGAAGAGACTTTTTCCCTGACAGCGGCTTTGGCTTCCAGGCCTCCCGGCTTGGCTGTGCTCAGTTCTGATTTGGAGCTGCTCTCGGGGCTACAAGGGTGCGCCGGCCTCTATGTGGAAATACGTCCCGGTTCAGCAGGGGAGGGGCCTCTAAGATTTGCCCGGGAACGCCGGTTACCCAGGGTGGCCACCAATGCAGTCTACTTCGCCGATGCGGAAGACTATTCCTTGCACCGCTTACTCCGCGCCATTGATTTGAACACCACCCTTGCCGATCTGCCTGAGGATGAAGTGGTCCAGCCGGGGCAGTGGTTGAAATCCACCGGACAAATGGCAGCCCACTTTCCTCATTGTCCGGAGGCTATGGCTGAAGCTATTCACCTTGCTCATCGCTGCCACAGGGACTGGAACTTCAGTGGTCAGATCTTTCCTCACTACCGGGACCAGGAGCGGGATCACTTTCAAATTTTACGACAAAAATGTTTGGCAGGAGTCAACTGGCGCTACGGTGAGATGAATCCGGTAGTGGCCGAGCGTCTGGAAGAAGAGCTTTCCCTCATTCGGGACAAGGGGTTCACCGACTATTTCCTGGTGGTGGCAGATATTGTCGGGGATGCACCAATCACTTGTGGGCGGGGCAGTGCCGCTGCCAGCCTGGTGAGCTATCTCCTCGGCATTACCCATGTTGATCCCATCCGTCACCAGCTTTTCTTTGGCCGCTTTCTCAGTCCTAAACGCAAGGATTTTCCCGATATCGACGTGGATTTCCCCTGGGATGAACGGGACGAAATACTGGATTCTGTGGAACGTGCCTATGGCAGTGAACGTACCGCCATGGTGGCCAATCACGTAGGTTTTCGCAGCCGGGCTGCCGTTCGTGAAGTGGCCAAGGTATACGGAATCCCACCAGCGGAAATCAAAGAGGTAACCAGACGGCTTTCCTTTTTCAGTCGCCCCACCAAGATCCCGGAGCGCATGGCTCGCCACCCCAAATTCAGGAATTTCCCCTTGGAACCCCCATGGCCTGAAATCCTCCAACTAGCCGGTCGTCTGTCAGGTATTCCCCGCCACCTTTCCGTGCATTGTGGCGGCACTATTATTGTTCCAGATCAGGTTGAACGCTATGTCCCTGTGCAGCGGGCCGCTAAAGGGGTGCGAGTAATTCAGTGGGAAAAGGATCAAGCCGAAGCGGCCGGTCTGGTAAAGATCGATCTATTGGGTAACCGCTCTTTAGCGGTGATTCGTGACGCCCTTGCCGCCATTCGCCAAAACACCGGTAAAAAAATCTCTTATGCTCAACTCAACCCTATTGATGACCCTGCAACCCAGGAGTTGATTGCCAGAGGTGAGACCATGGGTGTTTTTTACGTGGAATCACCTGCCATACGCCAGCTACAGCAAATGACCGGACGCGGTGACTACGAGCATTTGGTCATTCACTCCTCCATTATTCGTCCGGCAGCCAACCGCTACATTTTGGAATATGTGCGACGCCTCAAAGGTGGTTCGTATACGAGCCTACATCCGGTTCTGGAAGAGGTGCTCGCCGAGAACTATGGCATCATGGTGTACCAGGAGGACGTCTCCCGGATTGCCATGAAACTAGCAGGGTTCGATCCTGCCGAGGCTGACACGTTACGGAAGATTATATCCTGGAAAAGTAAAGAACGACTGGCCGACTATCGCACCCGTTTTTATGAAGGCAGCCGCCAAAGAGGGGTGAGCCGCGAGGTAAGCGAAGCTGTTTGGGAAATGATCGAATCTTTCGGGGGCTACAGCTTTTGCAAGCCGCACTCGGCCAGCTATGCTCTGGTGAGTTTCAAATCAGCTTATCTCAAGGTGCATTATCCTGCCGAGTTCATGGCAGCGGTGATTTCCAATGGCGGGGGGTACTATTCTACTTTTGCCTATGTTTCCGAGGCTAGGCGGATGGGACTCCAGGTGTTGGGACCGGATGTCAACGGTAGCGGTGTCGAATACCAGGGCAAAGATCGAACTCTGCGGGTGGGATTGATGCAGCTTCAGGGATTTCCACGTGATTTCGCTGAGACCATTGTTAGAGAGCGGCTCGAGAAAGGGTGCTTCAGTTCCCTTGACGACTTTTGTAGACGAGTCAATCCGGAACCGGCCGCTGCCAAAATATTGGTGCAAAGTGGCGCTTTAGACACCATTTCGGGTGGGCTCAATCGGCCGCAAATGCTCTGGCGGTTTTATGGTGAGCCGAAAGAACAGGCCGTTGGCCAATCCTTTTCCCTCGTGCCTGTTACCATTGATCCATCTCAATGGCCCCGGGTTCAAGACTATAATCGCTCTACCAAATTGACCCATGAGCAGGAGACCCTGGGTTTCATACTTTCAGTCCACCCTTTAAGGCTTTATAGGCGAAAAATTGCCGCTGGCGGGCGCAGAATTACTTTGGCCAGAGAGTTCTCCAGATACGTGGGACGACGAATAACCCTTGCAGCATGGTCCATAACCGGCAAAGAGGTAGTTACTAAAAAGGGCGACCCCATGGAGTTTGTCTCCTTCGAGGATGAGACCGCCATCTTTGAGACTACCTTCTTCCCCAAAGCCTACCAACGTTTTTGCCAGATACTGGATATGAACCGCGCCTATCTCCTCACCGGCCGGGTCCAGGAGCAATACGGCACGGTCAGCCTTAACGTGGAGGATGTCAGGAGACTGTAGCAATAAGTCGATTCGTTAAAGCCGTTGAAGTCGTTCAAATCGTTCAAGTCGTCGAATGACAGATTAAGAGCGGTAAGTAGTGAACACTAAGATTAAAGGGAGAATAGCCATGATCTAAAAATGTCTAGCGGTTCCAACGACTTCAACGGTTTCAACGATTTTAACGATTTGAACGGTATTAAAGGAGGGGCACCATGGCAAAAAAACCACACAAGAAGCTAGATGCATGGCTCAAGGCTATTGAATTAACAGTTGAAACTTATCGTCAAACAGAGAAACTACCAGGTCATGAAAGATTTGGACTGATCTCTCAAATGCGCAGGTCGGCGGTCTCAGTTGCCAGCAACATAGCAGAAGGCGCTGCTAGAGACACCAAAAAAGACTTCATAAGATTCCTGCACAACGCAAAGGGATCGCTTTCTGAACTCGATACACAGGTGGTCATCTGTACTCGGCTTGGCTATTTGCCTCTTGATGAGTGCGAACTATTAAATGAACACATGGAGAGGGAGAGTAAGCTTCTCACTGGCCTTATCAGATACTTGAAGAAATAAACCGGATGGCCGAGGTGAGTTTTTGGCCGTTTGCCGCTTATCAATTATGGCTCACCGTTCACCTACAATCACGACCGTTTACCGTTTACCGCTTACCGTTTACGACATAACGACTTGAATAATGCCCAGTTGCGTTAAGGCGCCGACCGTGTTATCTAGTCAGCTTTCTGAACTAGACGAACCGGTGCCCCATGCCAGTGACCGTTCAAAGACCTGCTTCCCCTGCCAAGACTGGAGCGCGACAACACTCCACCCTTGTCCTTTTTAGCTTGTGCATATTTACCTTCAGCAGTGCCAACCTGATGCTTAGCTTCTTTCTTCCCGTTTACATGAAGACCCAGGGTCTGACTGACGGTCAAATTGGCACTGTATTCGGGCTTATGTCCATATCTGCTCTGGTCTTGATGCTTCCTTTGGGTGTGCTTTCGGACCTTTTCCCGCCACGACGGTTGGTGCTCTTGGGTGTTTGTGTCTTTGTTCTTTATGCTTGGCAGATTCTTACGGCGGAAGTTTATTGGCAATTTCTCCTGGTTGCTCCACTGGGGGGGCTGGCAGTTTCCAACTTTTTTATCGTCCTCTATGCCTTGTTTCTGAAAGTAATAGACAAGAACCAGGTTGGCAAAAAAATCGCCTTTTACCAGTCCGGCATGTATCTTGGCCTCGGTATCGGTCCTGCGATAGGTGGCTTACTCATTAAGGAAGGTGGATTCGGAGCCCTGCTTTGGGGGGTGCTGGCAGGAGGACTGGTTGTTTTGATCCTTGTTTTGAAGTTGCCTCAAACAGATACCATCCGTCTAGATCTGGGCGGCTACAAGCGCGATCTCCATCATGGCCGAATTGTCCTTTTCCTTATCCTTGTTTTTATATATCCCATTCATTTTGGGGTTGAGCAGACTTCCCTCACTCTGCTCATGAAGGATACCCTTGGTTTTTCCTTTACCAGCATCGGTCTGGTTTATCTCATGATCGGCATCTGGATGGCTTTCCTGGCTCCTTTTGCCGGGCATCGTTTTGATACCAGTCAAAGCCTTCGAGCTCTTCTCCTCTGTGGCTTGGCCATTTCCGGGACTTTTCAAATTCTTACCTCCCTGGTCTCCTCCCTTCCCTCTATAGTCATAGTACGGCTCCTCCACACCGTAGGTGATGTAATGATGATCCTGTCAATAGGAGTGATGACCGCTGCCTTTTTCCCCGAGGCCAGGATGGGGGGCAACTCTGCGGTTGTTGTGGCCACTCGTACCTGTGGCATATTCACCGGCAACCTGGGTTCGGGTTTCATCAACGGTGCCTTCGGATACTCCTACAGCTTTGCCATCAGCGGCAGTATAGTTCTTCTTTTTGTAATCGTGGCAGGTGGAGCCATTGGACGACTCCTGGTAGTCAGCAACGAAGCTGAGCAAGAAACAGCGAGCAGTAAGGGGTAAACGGCGAGCGGTATACAGGGTTATCCGTTGTTAGTTAACCGTTATACGTTATTCGGGAGTTTTGTCCCTTTGAGCCGTGAGCTGTGAGCTGAATTGACGATTTCTACGACTTCTACGATTTCTAGGACTTCTCTAATTCCCTGATTTCCTAATTCCCTGACTTTCCCAGATACCAACTGTAGGTTTGCTCTATGCCTTCTTTGATGGGAATCCTTGCCTTCCAGCCAAGCTCGGCCATTCGAGTTATATCCAGAAGCTTCCTTGGTGTTCCGTCAGGTTTCGTGGTGTCGAAGACAATGTCACCGGCGAAACCTACAATGTCTTTTATCATCATGGCCAATTCTTTAATAGAGATGTCTTTGCCCCAGCCTATATTTATAAGTGGCACGGGGCATGGGGCCCCGGTGAAATAGTCGCCGGAGGCGAATTTCACGGGGTGAACATGGGGCATGGAGTCCGCTGGCTTAGAAGAAGAATCTAAAAATAAAAGCTTGTTTAGCCTGTCAACTGGTAGAGTCATGAGAAAAAGGCAAGCGTCAGCAAGGTCGTCAACGTGAAGAAACTCCCGCCTTGGCGAGCCGGTGCCCCAGGTTACTACAGCTGGATCAGCAGGCAGCGGGCAGCCCCGCGACTTCGCTCGGGACAGGCGGGCAGCAGGCAGCGGTGGTTCGTATCCATTAGTCCTGGAGATTGAAATGAGATTTGCGAGGATGTCCTCTGGAATTGGACCATACAGTGATTCGTCTTTTTGGATTGCTTGCCAGTCCCCGTGGGAGGATAATTTGGCAAGGTGGAATTTGCGAATCAGGGCCGGTAGAACGTGCTTGTTTCCAAATTGAAGTTGTCATTGGGACCAAACAGGTTGGTGGGCATGACTGAAATGAAGCTGGTTCCATACTGACGGTTATAAGACTGGCACATCTCAACCCCAGATATTTTGGCCACGGCGTACGGCTCGTTTGTGGTCTCCAGCGGCCCGGTCAGCAGGTATTCCTCTTTCATCGGCTGACCACAGTCTCTGGGATAAATACAGGATGAACCTAGAAAAAGGAGCCGTTTCACTCCCGCCTTCCAGGCAGAGTGGATAACGTTGGTCTGAATCGCCAGGTTATTATAAATAAACTCTGCCGGATATGTTTTATTGGCCCATATCCCCCCGACTTTTGCTGCCGCAAGAAAAACATATTCGGGTTTTTCCGTCTCAAAAAATGCTTCCACAGCCGACTGGCGCTCCAGATCAAGCTCAGCGTGGGTGCGAGTGATAAAGTTAGTGTAGCCTCGGGCCTGAAGCGCTCTGACCAATGCAGAGCCCACCAATCCAGTATGACCCGCTACGTATATTTTTGCCATTTTGTCCATAGTGCAATAGTCAAGTCGTAGAAATCGTAGAAGACGTAGAGGTCGCAGAAATCTTTAAAAGTGTTCATTTTTAGCTCTAAACCTCGAATTTGGAACTTGGAACTTGAATCGTCTGCCCTCCGACCTCCGACTTCTGGCATTTATCGCCGTCTCGCTCGACCTCTCGTCTCGGTCGTCTCGCTTTCCTCCATGCCCTATGCCACCCCCAATTCGCAATTCGAATTGTTTTCTGTCCTCCGTTATCTGCTTGCCCCGTGAAATTGCGTCAGCACTATTTCACTGGGGTCCTCCGACCTCTGTTCTCCGTCCTCTGGCATCTGTCCCCTGCCCCCTGCTAACTGCCAGCTGAATTTCCCGTCTCGCCCGACCTCTCGTCTCGCTCGTCTCGCTTTCCTCTTTGCCCCATGCTCTATGCCCTATGCCAAGCCCGCATCCCACACCGTTTCTTTCCTTCTGCCTACTGGACATGCCTCGCGTCTTCT
>JARRNM010000180.1:13271-15800 GCA_037384945.1 Deltaproteobacteria bacterium | reverse complement strand
CCAGTCTCGGACGAAATAAAACCTCCCCCAGGTCATGCTGAGCCCTTCGTCTGACTCAGAGCCTGCCCTGAGCGACACGACTTGAGGACTTCGAGTGAGCCTCAGTCGAACTCCTCGTCGACAAGTCCTGTCGAAGGGATAAGCTCCGCGAAAGATTTCAAGATTCTTCGTCGCCCCGGCCCCGGCGGGACTCCTCAGAATGACATTCGAAAAAAAGGGGTTTCCCCATGGACACTAACCAGAGGTGTATAACCTTGGCATGAAGTGGCTCTGTGCACTGCTGAACGATTTCAATATAATCCCTTTATATAACAAAATTTCCTTAAAACCAAACATCACCTCTTCGGTTCCTGCAAGATAGTGGGACAACTCCGCTCCATTTCTATCCTGAGGCTTGCATCTAATTCCGCTCCTTGGATAGTCTTAACCATGGCAAGTTGCTCGACGGAAAGATTCAACGCGCCTAGCAGTCTGGCTTCCCAGAGGACTGCCCCGTCCAGTTTGGCCTCGGCGAAATTGGCCTTCTCCAGATTGGCTCGCCAAAACATGGTTCTTATCAAGTTAGCCTTGAAGAGATTCGCCCCCACTAATCTGGCTTTCCAGAAGTCAGCGCCCTCTAGATTGGAACCTGCCAGGGAAGCTCCCTCCAGATCGGCTCCCAAAAACCCCGCTCTCGTCAAGTTGGCTCTGATAAACTCTGTACCGCTTAGCTTGGCTTCCAGGAAATCAGCTCCTCTTAGACTTGCTCTCCATAAATTCGCCTTGCCCAGATTCGCTTTCCAGAGTATTGCCATCTCCAGGTCGGCTCTCTCTAAAGAGACTTGCGCCAAATTCGCCCCTGCCAGGTAGGCGCCTTTCAACTTGCTCTTGGAGAGATCTGCTCTTCTGAGGTCAGGAAGAATATTCGGGTTTCTCTCCCTCCAGTTATTCCAGGCTTTTACTCCTTGCTTCACCTTAGCCAGGTGTTCTGGATCGGCCATCCATCCTTTCCTCCTCTTCACCAAAAAAACTGCGAAGGATTAAACCACAAAGAACACGAAGAACACAAAGCATTATTGAAGCTCTGTGCAGCAAAAATTAAGGACGAGTGGTAGGGTATAATCTCGCCTGGGTTACATCTCTGTTGCAGTGTTTGGCATCTTCCCGTTGATTTCGCTCATCCCAGATACTATAATTTTCAGATTGGCTACAATGAGTTTTTTGATCAAAGGAGAGATATATGGCGGAAAAAAGACAGATGATGGAAGTTTGCAAGTGCGAAAACTGCGGCAACGAAGCGGAAATGGTAGTGACCTGCGAGCTTGTGCCCGTAGAAGATCCCCAGAAGAAGGCTGCCGGGGTAGAGCAGCAGGAAAAAAAGTCTTTCACTTGTTCAAGTTGCGGCAATGAGGCGGACATGCTTGTCGATTTATAGAAAGCGAATGATACACATTTTTCAGAACCGTCTGTGAGCCAATCTTATTTTCTCCCATGCCCGACAGGTAGATTACCCTCCAATGGCACTGGAGGTTAATCCCTTTGCTCCATCTAAGAAAAATCTTTGGCAGGCTATCCGAGGCTACGGCCCTGACTGCCATGGAGAGATCTGAAGAACAAAGTAAGTTTCAAAAGAATTCAATTTATCATTCTGGATCAGACGTTCAAGAAGAGATTGATGGCCTGATCCTGGATTGGGTGGAGATTTATCTCAAATGGATTATCACTACTGTCCGCTGTGCGGGGGTCCTCTGAGGATAAATCCCAATAGCAGGCGACTCCGCAGCTATTGCTCCGAGTGCGCATTCGTTCATTACAAAAACCCAACCGTTGGCGTTGCGGTAATTCTCTTAAATGGGGACGAGGTACTCCTGATAAAGCGGCGGGGTTCATACGATGGCAGTTGGTGCATACCTTGCGGACACGTTGAGTGGGACGAGGACATACGGTTTTGTGCTCGCCGTGAGTTGAAAGAGGAAACAGGCCTCGAAGTGGAACTAGGGCCGGTTTTCGATGTCCATTCCAACTTCCATGACCCAGATCACCAGACAGTGGGCGTTTGGTTCATGGGAAAGTTGCTTGGCGGGGAACTGCAACCGGGTTCCGATGCCAGTGAGGCGAGATTCTTTGCCCTCGATAATTTGCCGGGGAAAATGGCTTTCCCGACGGATCTGTTGATTTGCCGGAAGCTGAGAATAATTCTTTTAGAAGACAAAGACGGTCTTGCGCGGTTGTGCGAGGAGTATTCGAGATACTTCAAGGCATAGAGCCAAGGGCATGGAGCATGGGGCATAGGGCATAGAGTAAGGAGCCAGGAGTCAGAAGTCAGGAGGAAACCAATCCCGACACCTGACACCTGAAACCCGACACCTGACATCTTGAGATTTAATACTTAGTGTTTAGTGCATAGTGCATAGTGTCTTTCACTCTGGAGCTGAGATGACAAAGCTGACATTCTTTGGTGCCACGGGGACGGTTACAGGATCTCGTTTTCTTCTAGAGCATGAAGGCAGCAGTTTTTTAATAGATTGCGGCCTCTTCCAGGGATTAAAA
>JARRNM010000180.1:0-13245 GCA_037384945.1 Deltaproteobacteria bacterium | reverse complement strand
GGAGCCCTTTCCCCTTTCCCCGGTTGAGCTAGATCGCGTTTTTATCACCCACGCCCATATTGATCACTCAGGTTATCTACCCCGGTTGTGTAAGGAAGGTTTCGAGGGAAAGATACATTGTACCCATGCCACCTACGACCTGTGTGAGATCCTTTTACGGGACTCTGGTCATCTGCAGGAGGAAGACGCCAATTGGGCCAATAAGCGCGGATTTTCTAAGCACAGGCCGGCCCTGCCACTCTACACAGTGGCAGATGCAGAAAAATCTCTCTCACACTTTGAGCCATATCACTACGGCGAGGATATATTTTTGAACGACACTCGGCGGGTAAAGTTCAAAGATGCCGGACATATACTTGGCTCTTCCCTCGTGGACGTGAAGTATACGAGAGAAGGGAGTCCAAAAAAGATCGTCTTCAGTGGTGACCTGGGAAGACCGGAGAGACCCATCCTTCGTGACCCTGTCCAACCATTCGAAGTGGACTACCTCATCCTAGAATCTACCTACGGCAACAGGTTACACAATAACCAGACACCAGAGAGAGATCTCGCAGCCGTGATCAACGACAGCGTGGACAGGGGAGGAGTGCTGGTCATTCCTTCTTTTGCCGTGGGCCGGACGCAGCAGTTGCTCTACACGCTGCGAGAACTGGAGGAAAACAAGGAGATTCCCTCGCTCCCGGTGTACGTGGACTCCCCCATGGCAATAGATACAACAACTGTTTTCGAGAAAAACAAAGGATATTATGATCTCGCCGCGAAAGTATTAGAAATCAGAGGAACCTCCATTCTCAAACCACAACAACTTAAATTCTGTCGACATCGAGACGAATCAAAAGCGCTCAACCAAATAAACAAGAACGCTATTATTATTTCCGCCAGCGGCATGGCCACCGGAGGCCGCATCTTGCATCACATGAGCCACCGGTTACCCCATAGCCAAGACACCATGTTGTTCATTGGCTACCAGGCTGAAGGGACGCGGGGTAGAACTATCTTGGACGGAAACTCCACCGTGAGAATCCATGGGGAAGATATTCTCATCAAGGCAGCGATCGAAAACATATCCGGCTTCTCGGCCCACGCAGATTACAACGAAATATTGGCCTGGCTAATCGGCTTTAATCGCCCCCCCAAAAAGACCTTCCTTGTTCACGGTGAGCCTGATGCGTCGGCGTCACTGGCAGAAAGAATCATTGATACATTAGGATGGAATGTGGTGGTCCCCAAATTCCAAGATAGCTTTACGTTAGAATGAATGGGGCATTGGAATATTGGAATACCGGAGTAATGTGCAACCGGAAAATATTTATTCTGTCTTTTTGCCATTACTCCAATATTCCATGGCTCCAGTACTCCGTGAAGAAACTCTAGCAGGCTAAATTAGGAGGAGGATAAAAGATGACAGACAAAGTTATTATCTTCGGCAAATCGTCTTGACCCTACACCAGCCAAGCCAGGTCGGCTTACGGTGACGGTGCTACCTACGTGGACGTTGTCAGGGAACCGGACAAGCTGAAAGAAATGCTGAAGTTCTCAAAGGGAGTACGCAAAGTGCCGGTCATTGTGGAAGGCAAAAAAGTAGAAATCGGCTACGGGGGATCATGAGGAGTGTGACGACTCATCGGAGATGAGTCACAGAGATACATACTCTTAAATCCCAAATCTCAAGCACCAAGTTACAAATAAATCCTAAACTCCAATACCCAATGACCAAAACATGCCTGGAAGTCTTCTCTCTGGTAATAGATGCAAGGGTTTGGAATTTTGAGTTTTCGGTCATTGTGATTGTTTGCTATTTGGGATTTGTAATTTGGAATTTTAATTGTTGGGTCGGGCAAGATTTTTGCATAAAGATTGAAGTTATCCTCAGTGGCATTACTTTCCTGGCAGAAAAAGAGGAATTCCTCCTATGTCAGAGAACCGACCCGACAGCGTACGAGTTTTAGTTGTTGACGCCGAGCAACACGTTCGCGAACTTTATGAGGAATTCCTCTCTTCTCCAAAATCCAACTACACATTCGATTTGACCCTCTGCCGCCAAAATGAGGAGGCGATTCAAGCGGTACGGGCGGCCATCGAAGTTGGAACACCCTTT
Source organism: Deltaproteobacteria bacterium (assembly GCA_037384945.1). GTDB lineage: Bacteria > Desulfobacterota > Syntrophobacteria > BM002 > BM002 > BM002. The sequence goes on along the minus strand of JARRNM010000180.1, from coordinate 11,147 downwards.
TCCCTTGCCTTCATTGATATCTCTAGGAATTCAAACAAGGACGGTGTAAGGGCGGCAGGGGAAATTCGCCTGCTGGATCCGAACATCGAGATCGTCATAGTGTCAGACCATGGTGATATAGCCCTTGAAAAAATAGTCTCTCGCGTTCCCCCCGCTGGCAAGTTGCTCTATCTGAGGAAACCTTTTACCCCGGAAGAGATTGTGCAGCTAGCTGTGGCTCTCGGGGCAAAGTGGCAGCAGGAGAGAGAACTCTATAAAATACAGACTGAGTCGGAAAACCACGTTGAAAGAAGGTCCGTTGGCTCGAGCAGCTCTAAGGAGCAACAAAGGCGGGAGATGGCAGAACAAATACAAGCTGAGACTGAATTAGGGAAGGGTGAACAACGGTATAGTGCAATTGTGGAAAATATGCCGGCAATGATCTGCTGTTTTCTTCCTGATGGCACCTTGACTTTCGTCAATGGGGCATATTGCTCTTATTTCAAAAAACAAAGGGGGGAATTATTAGGGGAGAACTTCTTTCAATTTATCCCCACAAAAGATCAGCAAAAGGTGAAAAACCACTTTCTCTCCCTAACTCCTGACAGCCCCATGGTAACTTATGCCCATCAGGTAATCGTACCCGGCGGAACTATTTGTTGGCAGAGCTGGACCGATCGGGCACTTTTTGATGAGCAAGGCTCGCTGGTGGAATATCAATCCATTGGCTACGACATTACCGAGCAGAAACACGCAGAACAAGCGCTTAAGGAGAGCGAAGAGAAGTACAGAACCATCCTTGAGAGCATTGAGGAAGGTTACTTTGAGGTGGATCTGGCTGGTAACTTCACTTTTGTCAACAACTCGCTGTGCAGAATTGCGGGATATTCTCGACATGAAGTAATAGGCATAAATAACCGAGACTACACTTCTCCCGAAACAGCCAAAGAAATGTATCAAATCTTTAACAGAATATATCGCACAGGTGAGCCCGCTAGAATAATAGACTATGAAATCTTCAGAAAGGATGGCAGTCGAAGAATATTGGAAGTGTCTGCCTCCCTGATGATGGCTTCCACTGGTGCGCCCATCGGTTTTAGGGGAGTGGTCCGAGACGTGACGGAACGCAACCAAGGCGAGGAGGCCTTGCGTGAAAGCGAAGAGCGCTATCGCAGTCTTTTCCAAAACAACCACGCGGCGATGCTCCTTGTTGACCCCGAGACTGCCCAAATAGTAGATGCCAATCCAGCAGCTTGTTCTTTTTATGGCTGGAGCCATGAAGAATTCACCAGAAAGAGGATTTTCGATATCAATACACTTCCTGAGGAACAAATTTTCCAAGAGATAGAGCGAGCCAAGTCAGAACAAAACCAACACTTTTCCTTCCGCCATCGATTGGCGAGAGGCGAGATTGTCGATGTTGAAGTCTTCAGTGGGCCCATCACCCTGAACGGCAAAAAACTATTGTATTCCATTGTTCACGACATTACCGATCGCAAGCAAGCCATTGAGGCTCTGCGAGACAGCGAGGAGAAATATCGTACTGCACTGGAAGCCAATCCTGACCCTGTGGTCGTCTACGACATTGAGGGTAAGGTTGTTTATTTTAACCCCGCCTTCACCCGCGTATTCGGATGGTCCCTGGGTAAACGCTTAGGCAAAAGGATGGACTTATTTGTCCCTGAGGAGAACTGGACTGAGACCAAAATGATGATAAAGAGAGTTTTGGCCGGCGAGAGTTTCTCTGGCATAGAAAGCAGACGATACACCAAAGGAGGCAAGATCATTCCTGTAAGTATAAGCGGAGCCGTGCTTCGAGACATGGACGGCAACCCTGTAGGCAGTGTCATCAACCTGAGGGATATCAGCCAACAGAAGAATCTCGAAAGCCAACTTCAACACGCTCAGAAAATGGAGGCTATTGGCACTCTGGCCGGGGGCATTGCTCATGACTTCAACAATCTACTTCAAGCTATACAGGGATATACGGAGCTTTTGTTGATGCGGAAAAAGGAGGGAGAGCCGGGATTTAGAGAATTGGGAGAGGTTATTCGCGCATCCAAACGTGGAGCAGAGCTCACTCAAGAACTGCTCACCTTCAGCCGTAAGGTGGAGAGCAAAAGAAAACCCCTTGATCTCAATCAGGAAGTTGGAGAGTTGCGACAACTGCTTGAGCGAACTCTTCCCAAGATGATCGAGGTGGGATTCAATCTCGCTCATGATCTTCGACCAATTAACGCAGACTCCGCCCAGTTGAAGCAAGTTCTGATGAATTTGGCGGTGAATGCCAAAGATGCAATGCCTGAGGGTGGGAAAATAGTTATTGAGACACAAAACGTAACCTTGGATCAAGAATTCTGTCAGAAATATGCAGAGGTCAAGCCTGGTGACTATGTATTATTGTCCATGGCCGACACCGGCCACGTCATGGAAAAAGAAACCCTTCAGCAGATCTTTGACCCCTTCTATACCACCAAAGAAGTGGGAAAAGGAACCGGTCTTGGTCTGGCCATAGTTTACGGCATTGTCAAAAATCACGACGGCTATGTCATGTGCTACAGCCGTCCGGGGTCGGGCACCAGTTTCAGAATCTACCTGCCAGTGTCGGAAGCAGCAACAGAAGATGAAGAGTCCGGAGAATTACTGGTGGCAAAATCCCCTCCCATGGGAGGCGACGAGACTATTCTGCTGGTGGATGACGAGGAATTCATCCGGGAACTTGGAGTTGATGTCCTTGGACAAGCTGGCTACACGGTCCTCACCGCCAGTAATGGGGAGCAAGCCCTTGAGGTCTACAGGAATGAGCAACCGCACATCGATCTGATCATTTTAGACCTAATCATGCCGGGTATGGGGGGCAGCAAGTGTCTTGCGGAGCTTCGCAAGATAAATTCACAGGCCCGGGTCCTCATAGCCAGCGGTTATTCGCCGGACGCCTCCACCAAAGGGACGCTCGAGGCTGGAGCAGCAGGTTTTATAAATAAACCTTATGATAACAAGCAGCTACTGGAGTTGGTTCGTAAGATCTTGGATAAGAATTAAACTTTTACTGCCTGGGATTATTGGCTAGGGGCTCCGAGTTTCACCATAAATTCCAACTCAGCTTCATCTCGTCGCACTCGGACGTTAACGGTATCGCCCACATACTTGGGGGCAAGATTGGCCTTAATGTCAGCCAAATTTTTCACCTTTACACCACCTACCGACAAGAGAATGTCTCCCTTTTCCAGTCCGGCCTTTTGGGCACCACCACCCTCCACGAGATCGGCAACCACAAACTGTTCGTTCGATGTATCCAAGATCACCCCGAGCTTTGCCTCTGGTGGAGCATCAACTTTATTGGGAAACACAATGAAATTTGCCATGCCGGGCTCCGGTGATCCTCCGGAATCAGGAAGAATAATGGTGTAAGCTTTGGCAGTCCTTCTATAAGCCCTCTTGGGGATACCTGAACCGTAAGCAAGGTGACCGCTGCCAGCCAGCACTACCAGGTTAAAGGCAGGCCGATCTTTAAGAAAAGCGGCAATGGACTGAGCCATGGTCTCATCCCAGAGAACCTGGGCCTGATAGAAATATTCAAAATTCCGCAGGGCTGTATCGCCGGGAAAATCATTCCGGTGCATCTCAAAGACACCTCGTAATTGGTCCAATCCTTGGCTAGCAACTTTACTGACCAACTCGTTGTTCTGGTTAAGGGCAATCACCGGAATCTTTTGCTCTCTGGCATACTGCAAGATGTCCTCATAAAGATGGTAGTTGAACCTCCAGGCAGTTAAGTAGTGGGATCTCTTTAGAAAAGTCTCTGTATCCGTCTTCCCGGAGATGTAATCGTCAACGGCCTCTTGGTAACGGCGCTGAAACATCTCCATGCCAATTGCCAACTTTGGATGACGCTGGTGCAGGTCGCGAATCATCTCGAGCTGTAGCAAGTGATCGCCATACTGATCATGCTGTTCACCTACATACACTATTGTTTTGTCCGCCACCCGTGAAACAATTTCAGGTACAGAGAGTACACTTGTGGTAGCGATTCCCCTAACCGGTGCACCCACTTCGTACTGAATTCCTCGCTCGCTAGCCTCGGTCTCCTTCACCACGTTTCTTCCCCCAGAAAAGATAAGCGTACTGTATTTTCCGTAGTGGAAAAGCTTGTGCAATACCCCTTTCACTTCTTCTGAATTTTTCCCCACAGCCAGGGACTGAATCCGCTTGCCTTCTCTGCTGTTCCCGCAAAGAAGAATTTATATTTAGGGTGATCTCCCAGAAATAATAAGGACCTATGTGCCAGGATCTTGTGGTCCAGCTCTTGAGCTGCCAACGTTTTAAAGCCCCGGTTTTCCAACTGCTGAATAAGGGGCTCGTATATCTCTTGGTTTGTTTCGGGCAGCACTGCGGTTCGGGTTGGATCTCCCAAGAGGCGACTCAGGACAGGCCTTCTTTCAGCTGGATACAAGGTGCGGAAGAGGTCGTAGTCCGGATCTACAACGATCTCCTTTGCCACGTCCTTGATGGGCAAGGCAAAGTCTTCACTAGTCTTCGAGAGAGACAAAATCTTTTTTTCCTCCTTGTCTTCGAAGCGGATAACCAGGGGGATCAACACAGGCATTGAGCTGTTCTCCACCCGAAGGTTGAATTCCAGAGTATAACCATCCCTCGACTGATTCAGTCTGAGCTTGGCCAAAGTTATTGCCATTGCCCCCTTGTTCTTAAGCCAGAATCCAAAAAAATCCCCCAGATCCTCTTCCGCCGTCTTTGAAAATATCCCTTCAAGATCCTGCCAGGAGGTTAAACGAAAACGCTGTTTGACCACCAACTGCCTAAGTGCCTCTCTGAATGCTTTCTCTCCTACACGGTTGTTGAGCATACGGAAGACCATTGCAGTCTTGTCATAGCCGACGGCACGGGTAGCGCGGTTGTCGGGGCTGATGAAATCCTCAATGGGGATCTCATTTTCCCCGTGGACGTAACTCTCGTAATCTTCGATTAACCCCTTGCGGTACTCCCATCCCCTTCCTCGCATTTGCTCATAGTATTGATCGGCCAAATAGGTGGTTAAGCCTTCTGACCAATTGCCCTTGGAGTAGTCCACGTAAACCGAATTGCCAAACCAGGAGTGGAGGATTTCATGCCCCAGTGAAGTCTCCGGGATGAAGGGCAGCTTGAGTACCTGACGGCCTAAAAGGGTAAAAGTGGGCATTCCGTAACCAGTGGGCAAAATATTTTCGACTACTGCAAACCGTTTGAAGGGATAGGGGCCCAGCATGTTTTCATACATTTCCAGAAATTTTTTGCTGGCATCAAGATAGCGGTGTGCAAGGTTTTGATCATCTGGGAGCAAATAGGTCTCCACCTGGACCCCACCTTGGTGGTCTTTTTCGATCAGGTATGAGGCCATGATGAAATGGATATGGCTGACTGGGTGGGGAAAATCGAAACTTACCACTCTTCGGTCAGCCATATCCTCAGTAGTTATGTCGTCTGCCTCGGAAACGGCGTGAAAATCTTTGGGAATGATGGCTTGCAGGGAAAAACGGGCGAGCTCGGTCTCGCCGGCGGGGTACCAATCTGAAAGGAGAAACACTCCTTCGTCGCCAATAATGTTTTCCAGGTTCTCTCCCCCTTTGTTGGAAAAAGTTCCTTCGTATTCCATCTGTATTTTTATTGCTTCCCTGTGAGGGGGGAGGGCGATGCGATTGTCTATGATTTTTGGCGTACTATTTTTACCATTGATCACAAATTTGGTAATCCGCAGACCCCTGCCGACCGTTATCGCTTTTACGTTCTTGGGAAAAGTAGCATCCACCGTTCCAAAAATTTTGTGTTTTGGGAGATCGAAGGAAACCTTTATCCGGTGTTCGGCAAGAGAATCTGCCATTCCCGGTGAAGGCAATCCCAGCGAAGGGGCTGCCAGCAGGAGGCAGAGCAGGGCAAAATTAACTATGCGCTTGGGTGTCATTAGAGAAATCTCCACTGTGTTGTTTCCTTTTGTATTCGAAATAAAGTAAGATTTTTCTAGAGGGAGTCAACCACCAATGATTGACAACCGAAGTAAACCGACAGAGAGTAAAAGTAGCAGAGCTGAAAGGAATAATAACAATTTTTATCAAAATTGGGTGGGATAAGTTTGACAGTGCCAGTTGCCACCAATGCGGACGGACAACTGGCCACTATCCTTTCTCACATTTCTGGCATGTAAATGCTTTCATACAATTCTTCCAGACTGGCCAAGTGTTTCGCCTCGTCCTTCTGCAATCGCCGAAACATGCTCTCCATTGGCGCGCCTACGCACGCTTGTGCCATTTTGCCGTAGAAATCCACGGAACGCTTCTCTTCGTGGATTGCATAAATCATCACATCCTGTGAACCGGAATCATTGTCAAGAGGCTTGAGTTGAAGGAGCATGGTCAATTCCATGCTGGGGCCTTCTTCCAAACCTGCCTCGTGCAAAGCGATCTCTTCTTCGAGAAAGGCTTTTTCCAGAGTGTATTTGTGCTCCAGTTCTTCAAGAGCCAGCTCTTTAACCAAATCTCTGGCCCTTTTATCTTCCACCATCTCATGAGCTTTCCGGTAAACGTCGAAGCTTTGTTTCTCCATCTCTATGGCTTTTTCAATTGCTCCTTCTCTGGTGTAACATACCTCTTCGAATTCACTCATCATTTTCCTCCATAACATTCAATTTCAATAGTGGATCTTATCGGCTTGAAAGAAGTTTTAGGTATATTACGTGATCATGGCAAAGGATTCAAGTACGATCTTTCACTATTTCAACCTGCTGACGACCACGGCTGTGCTAAGATCAGAGAGCAGGCCGAGCTACTTCTTTTTCTGGCCAGGCCAACTGCTCTAGAAGGTTCTCGATGACCCGGGTAAATGCAGTTTTCGCCGGCGTCTCATCGGGCTCAGTGACAAAGGGCTCACCTGAATCACAACTGAGCACCACTCGCGGATCTATGGGTATGCGGCCCAGAAATGGAACCCCCAGTTCCTTTGCTGCCTTTTCCCCTCCACCAATCTTGAAGAGATCGATGCTTTCACCGCAGTGGGGACAGGCCATACCACTCATGTTCTCCACAATTCCCAAGACCGGAATGCGTATCTGTCTGCTGAAACTTACCGCTTTGCGCGAGTCCAAAAGAGCCACATCTTGCGGGGTGGTCACAATAACGGCTCCATCAACTTCCTGGATTAACTTTGAAACACTTAAAGGTTCATCCCCTGTTCCTGGGGGTAGGTCGATGAAGAGGAAGTCCAGATCGCCCCAGTTCACATCGCCAAGGAATTGTCTGATGGCACTGTGCTTGAGAGGTCCCCTCCAAACAATGGCCTTATCGGGCTCCTGAGCTAGTAGCGCCATTGATACCGCCTTGAAACCGGCGAATACCTCAACGGGCTCAACTCCAAGACCCTTGCTGATCAGCTGTCGCCCTTCTATGCCCAACATCCTGGGAACATCCGGACCGTGTAGATCGGCGTCGAGTATTCCCACTTGGTAACCACGCAAAGCAAGAGAGGCGGCTAAATTAGTCGCTACGGTACTTTTTCCCACTCCACCTTTGCCACTCATTACCATTACCTTGCAGCGAATGTGGAAGAGCTTCTCCTGCAATCTCTTTTGCTCGTGCTCCTTCTTCTCCAGGCTAGAACACTTGGGTGAAACTTCACAACTTTCGCAAGCTTTCCTATCTTCACACTTGTTCTTCACCATTCCCGCTTCCTCATCCCCGTATTATTTCCTTAAAGGCTTTTAAGGTAAAATATCGTTCCGCCCGCAACCTTTGTCAAGGCGTAGGGCTTAACACCGGGCACCAGAACGGCCCGGATGTTTGTCAGTAGAATATCATGTGATGAGATTGTTTTGCATATGCTGCTAGTGGAATAAGCATGATTTTTGCTTACCCATTATCCTGCTAAAGGTTTCAGGGTTCAGGTGTCAGGTGTCAGGGAGGAGAGGCACAAGAACTGAAACCTGAAACCTGTCGAAGATCCCGTCTGAAGCGGAGCGGCGGCGGGGAACACTGAAACCTCAGTAAACTCTAACCTGGCCCAGCGGATTAGGTTTTCTTTATGGGAGTTAAAACATGAATAGACTCATTCACGACCTCCTGGAAATAAATCGCAGGCTGTCCTTCGAACTATGGCACATAACACCCCTTAATGAGAGAGCCAGCGGGTTATCGCCGAGGATGCTGCTACCCACTCAGGCTAATGGGGCCGTCCGCATAGGCGAGTATGAACCGATGATACTCTATTGCGGTTTGCTGAACGGTTTAAATTATTATTACTTGATCGAGAATCCCAGCGAGATTACGGCAACCTCCGACTTGAATCTCTATGAAGTCAGAAACGACACTTTTAAAAAGGTTGCCGGAATTGAATTCAAGGCTCATAATCCAGCCAAGGACATTATTTGGCAAGACATCCGCAAGCTAGTCCGAGGCAACATAACTGGGAATTGGTTCCACATTCTGGAAGATATCGATACTGAGACCCTCAAGTCTATTTTCTCAAAACTCACCGACTCGCTCAGAAGTTATTCTGAAACTCAGGGCGAGGACCCAATCTCAATCCTTTTCTGTTTCTGCGTTCTGACACGAAAGTGGACTTGTATAAAACACTTTTTCTATGACAAGTCGCGGGGAGATTTTAGCATTTACGTGGACAATTTCTTCGATCTGGACTGTCAAGTGGAATCAGATCACATAATTGTGAGTAAAGGTTTGGATTGGTACATTTTCCAGCTTTACACCGAAGGTTTTCTGGGACATTAGCAAAGCACTCTATCCTAAAATCGAAAAGCCTAAATCCCAAGCACTGAGGTTTCAGGTGTCAGGCAATAGAAGCGAAAAAGCTGAAACCTGAACACTGAAACCTGAAACCTATATACTGAAATCCGCGATCCCTTTCCTCTTTACACCTAAGCCGTTTTTCGTTATAAAGTGAAAATCTGCACATTGAACTGAAGCATCGCTTAGGGAGTGGTCACATGCAGCCAGAAAGAAAAGCGGGAATCACTATAGTCTTTGGAATTCCGGCCATCGTCGGCGCAGGTCTCGTCTGGCAATTCTCAGGAAGTTGGCAGGTTGTCTTCGCATATCTTGGGCTGCTGGGTTTTATCCTCGGTGCCTTTCTTGCCAACCCGGAGCAGATGATCTCCAGGAAAAACAAAGCCGAGCATTAACGTTACAAAATACCCAGCTCATCTCCTAATATTTTGTAGGGCTTGGGGAAATCGGGCTGGAAGTTTTGGTAAAAGGTAACTGGGTACCTGGCGCCGATCTTGTTTCCTGCCTCCTGCAAGCCCTTCAAAAGTCCAGGCAAATCTTTGCCCGGTAGGGCAAAGACCATCTCATCGTCCTGGGTCATGGAAAAGATGCGATCACCCATACCCGGGATGGCGATCCGAGGAGCTTGTGACTTGAAAGGACTTATCAAATACTCACTACATTCCACCTTGCCCCCAAAGGTCCCCTTTAACCGCTCACCGCTCTGATAAACGCGGGCTTGAACCAACCGCATTATCTGGGCTGGATTGCCGTAAATGGCGACCGTATCTGGCTCAGCCAAACCTTTAGCCAAGGGAGCTAGAACCAGGGCTTCGAATCTGCCATTCTCCAGGAAATTCATCGAATTAATCCCCTTGCGGGCTTGGGTCTCGTCATCGTGGAAGTTGACCTCACAAAACAACCTGGCCAATGTGGCCGGAGGGTCATCAGACCCGCTGAAACCGAAAGCAATCATTGCTGGTACGCAGATCAGGTCTTCCCTAGTAAGACCCACGGTCCACCCGTAGACTCTTGCCATAGTAACTGCCTGACAAATGGTAACTCTTTTCTGCAGAACTACTGACGGCTGGCGCGTTTTATCCGGGAAATCAGTCCTATTTTTTAGAAAGTTAACCGCCACAGGAAGAGTCTTCAGCCGTAGTTCATCCCTGATAAAATCGCTTATTTCCCTGAACTTTGCTTGAGCCATAGGTCCTCCCTTCTGTTGATGAAAGGTTTCCGGTGTCAGGTTTCAGGTGTCAGCAAGAAGAAAAGCAAAGGCTGAAACCTGTCGAAGATCCCGTCTGAAGAGAAGCGGCAGGTGGGAACACTGAAATCTAAGTCATGGTGATTTGTTACAAGAAAAGTAAAGTCTCTCGGCTTCTGGTCGAAGGATCTTCAAGAACTACCTGGATTTTACCAAAGGTACTTTCTAGCCGCAATAGGCTCAGTGGGTTCACCCTAAGAGGAGAGATAAGCTTATTCTTTACTTTTCTGCCACCAGTCTTTTTTTCTTGTGTGCATAATGCTGAGCAATCAAGTTGCGGAGATACTGGCGGTCAGTGGGAGAGATGCTGGTGAACCTAATACCAACCCCGCAGGGGGGATTGTCCTCTTCCGTGGAGAGAGGATTGGCCCAAGCCACCTCACCAGAGATATTCAGGGAGCTGCGATTAGGTGCCATGACAAATACCTTGACCTTCTCCTTGGGACTAAGATAGGCCCGACACAGGATAAAAGCACCACTGGCACCGATATTCTTTGTCTCGGCCACAGTAGCTCCATGAGACGTCAAGAGGACGACCGGCCATTTTACTTCCGCTCTGGAAGTTAGACGTTTTTCGATGCCCTCTTTTTGAGACACTGGGCACTAAGCAGTAAGCACTATGCACTCTAGACAGTTATCGGTTATTTGTTATTCGTTATAGGGTGAGAAGATCCAACTGTCGAACTCGTTTTGGCGGCTCAGTATCTCTTTGCAAAATGGCAAATAACCATCAACAGATAACGGATAGCTCTCCCGTCTCGCTCGACCTCACGTCTCGCCCGCCTTCCTATTCACCTTTCCCCGTGACTGGGGAGATGGTATGGGCTAGAATCCTAAAGTGAAGTACCCAAAAAATCATAAGGAGGAAAAGAATTGGCAGACCTTAGGCCAACATATCTTGGACCACTCCTTGACAAATCCTTCGAGATTATTCCGGGAGAACTTTACAACCAATACCGGTTAGAAGTGGCAGAGCGACTGGGTGATTCCTACTTATTTTACGAATTCTCCTTGTTGGAGGAAAAACCTTGGAGAACTCTACGCGAGCGCACCTATCCTTTATTTGCTCGCTATATTAAAGCCAAGCTCATCGATCCCACCACGGCAAATGGAGTGGTGGTGGCGATCTTCCATGGCGA
>JARRNM010000179.1:0-8202 GCA_037384945.1 Deltaproteobacteria bacterium | reverse complement strand
TTGTTTCGCAGCTTCCCCTTTTGGCCTTTGCTGATGTCTCTTCTGAGTGACCTGCCCTGTTGAATCCCGCCTTCGGCGGGTCCGCGTAGCGGAATTCAACAGGGCTGACGGAAGGTCTGAGCCACTTCCCCGGCTGTGGTTGGGGGAGCCCCTGGAACGAGAGAAGAGACATCAGCTAGGACGTTTTCATCAGCACACAGGAGGTAAACTGGCGTCTGACCAGAGGTTAGAAGAATAAACCACTCATTTTGGGGGAGACTTCTGATAAAAGGATCAACCCGAAGGTCTTGCCACGATCTCCACCAAGTCCTATAATTTCCACTTCTACTATAAGGTTTTTGTTGGAGCAAGCTCTTGCTTGCGGCAGCTGAAACCTTGGTGATATTTCACGGGCGTCCTCGGGTGTCGCACCCTGCGACGTACCGTTCAGGTACGGTTCGGGTCCAATCCCGCGGTACCGCGGGATGGTTGCCCGGTGGCACGACCATCTTCGCGGTCTCGCGACAGCAATTCATGAAACATCCGGGCTGGAGAATCGATTTGAAGGTGTTGACGGAATGAAGCCTTTTCAACTGGTGACAGAATTTGAGCCTCAGGGCGATCAACCCGGAGCGATCGAGGCCTTGGCGGACGGTGTTATGCAAGACCTGAAGCACCAAGTGCTCCTCGGGGTCACCGGCTCAGGCAAAACTTTTACTCTGGCAAATGTCATCGCCAGAGTGCAAAAACCCACTTTGGTGATTGCACCCAACAAGACTTTGGCGGCCCAGCTTTACGGAGAATTTAAGCGATTGTTTCCCCACAATGCGGTGGCCTATTTTGTCTCCTATTACGACTACTACCAACCTGAAGCATATGTTCCCCAGACGGATACCTACATCGCCAAGGATGCCTCAATCAATGAAGAGATTGACAAGATGCGGCACTCTGCCACCCGCTCATTGCTCGAGCGGCGTGACGTTATAATTGTAGCTAGCGTCTCCTGTATCTACGGACTTGGTTCTCCCGAGGCCTATCAGGGGCTGCTGCTCCACCTTGATCGGGGACAGCAAATTGAGCGGGACAAGGTGCTGAGGAAGTTGGTGGAAATCCATTACCAGCGCAGCGATATGGACTTCCACCGAGGTACCTTTAGAGTCAGGGGTGATGTGGTGGAAATCTTTCCCGCCCATGAGGAATCCCGGGCCGTTCGGATTGAGTTCTTCGGCAACGAGGTTGAACGCATACTCGAGATTGACCCTCTATGGGGAAAGGCGGTAGGGGAGCTGTCCCGGCTGGCAGTTTATCCTGCAAGTCATTACGTCACTACTCGGCCAATGTTAGAGCAGGCCATTGAGAATATACAAGTTGAACTGAAAGAAAGATTAATTGAATTTAGGGGACAAGGGAAGCTACTGGAGGCCCAGCGCTCGGGCTCCCGGGGAACCGCCGCCTTGTCTGCTGGATTACTATCCCGATGACAGCCTTTTCTTTATCGATGAAAGCCACATCGCTATTCCGCAGTTGCAGGGGATGTATCGTGGAGACCGCTCGAGGAAACTTACTCTGGTGGAGTACGGATTCCGCCTGCCTTCCGCCCTTGACAATCGACCATTATCCTTTGAAGAGTTTGAGTCTGTAGTGCCGCAGGTCATTTATGTGTCGGCCACCCCGGCAGATTATGAGCTCAGGAAGGCCCAAGGAGTTGTGGTAGAACAGATAATCAGGCCGACAGGGCTGATGGACCCCGAAATCAGGGTTCGACCCGCCGAGCATCAGGTTGACGACCTGATCGGCGAGATACGTCGCCGTGCAGAGCGAAATGAAAGAATTCTTGTCACCACTCTGACCAAAAGAATGGCTGAGGATCTCACCGAGTATCTCACAGATATGGGCATAAAGGTTCGTTATCTCCATTCTGACATAAACACCATCGAGCGAGTGGAGATCATCCGTGATCTGCGACTTGGCCGTTTTGATGTGCTAGTGGGCATAAATTTACTTCGGGAAGGTCTTGACATCCCCGAGGTTTCATTGGTTTCGATCCTGGATGCAGACAAAGAGGGGTTTTTACGTTCGGAAAGATCACTAATTCAGACTTGCGGCAGGGCAGCTCGAAATGTGGCAGGCGAGGTAATCCTCTATGGGAGCGAAGTAACTCGATCAATGAGCAGAGCGGTGGAGGAGACCAATAGAAGACGTCTGTTACAGGCAGAGTATAATCGACAACATGGGATTACTCCGGAAAGCATTAGGAAGGAAATTCATAATATCCTGGATTCCGTTTACGAGTGTGACTATGTAACCGTTCCTACAGTAGAGGAACAAATTGTAAAATACAGGACAGTTGAAGAGTTGGAGGGATACATCGCAGAGTTAGAGAAACAGATGAAAGAGGCGGCCGCCAACTTGGAATTCGAGGAAGCTGCACGTTTGCGAGACAAAATAAGGGATCTCAAGGAACAGAGGTTGGAGGTCTATTGACGCGCGGAGCGCGTCAACAGCAAGACGAGAGGTCGGGCGAGACGAGAGGTCGGGGGAAAAGGCTTTGCTGTCCCCGTCTCACACGTCTCGCAATTTGCTGTAGTTGCCAATTGGACACACTAACATGACCAAACCCAACAAGCTCAGGGAAAAGATGGAGAATCTTCCCTCGAGTCCTGGTGTTTATCTGATGAAGGACTCCCAGGGGAAAATTCTCTATGTGGGGAAGGGAAAAGACCTGCGCAAACGGGTTCTTTCATACTTTCGCCAGAAGGGTCACCTTGGCGCCAAAATTTTGGCCCTGGTCAACAAGGTCTCGGATTTGGAGTTTATTGTCACAGGTACGGAAAAAGAGGCACTTATACTTGAGTCAAATCTTATCAAACTCCACCGGCCCCGATACAATGTAATTCTGCGGGATGACAAGAGATACCTAGTTCTGCGCTTGGATCCCAAGGAAGATTATCCAAGGCTGACACTGGTGCGGAAAATGCGCAAAGACGGTGCCCTTTACTTTGGCCCATACGCTTCAGCCCAGGCAGTAAGGCGGACTCTCAAGGTGTTGCACGGAATGTTTCCCCTGAGACAATGCAGTGGCCGCAAGTTCAAGAGCCGTCGGCGCCCCTGTTTAAATCATCAGATGGGCCGTTGCCTTGGGTTGTGCGCCGGCACCATCACGCCAGAGGAATACGCACCGGTAGTGGAGCAGGCAGTGCTTTTCCTGAAGGGCCGCACGCGGGACCTACAAACGAAATTACGGCAGGAAATGGACAGTGCTGCTGCTGGGCTGGAATTCGAAAAGGCCGCTATGTATCGAGACCGTCTGAATGCTGTGGCACAGAGCCTGGAGAAGCAGTTAATGGTCTCTTCGCGCTTTCAAGATCAGGATGTCATTGGCACCCATGAATCCGGAGAAAATCTCGCCCTGGCAGTCCTCTTTATCAGAGAAGGCCGTATGGTTGGGAGTCGGGCTTTCGTTTTCAAAGAGGGCAAGCATAAGACCCCCGAGGTACTGCGCAGTTTTATTCTGCAATACTACGAAAAAGGCAGGTCGATCCCTGAAGAAATATTGATAAGTGAATACCTCTCGGAACAAGATCTCCTGTCGGAATGGCTATCAGACCTTAAAGAAAAACGGGTAACCCTTCGGGTCCCCAAAAGAGGAGAGGGTAGGCGCTTGTTGACCATGGCCTGTGAGAACGCAGCGAATTATTTAATGAGTGAAATGCCAAGGCCCACGGATCCTCTTGTTGCGCTGGAACGACTACAACAAAGGTTGGGGTTGGAGTCCTTTCCCCATCGTTTGGAGTGTGTCGACATATCCAATTTCCGCGGTCAGTTCGCGGTGGGGTCGCTCGTGGTTTTTGAGGATGGCAAGCCGAACAAAACGGCCTACCGCCGTTATCGTATCCGCGATGTTACTCAGATAGATGATCCAGCCATGATGGCTGAAGTTATAAGACGAAGATTCACCGACGGTCGAGATTCACAGGTGCTGCCAGATCTTCTGGTGGTTGACGGTGGCAAGGCGCAACTTAACCAAACCTTGGCGATCCTTGAAGGCCTTCAGTTAGAGGAGACGGTGCCGGTGGTGGCTCTAGCGAAGAAGCAACGGCCAGGAAGCCAAGTTGAACCAGCTAAAAGTGACAGGCTTTATCTAGCGGGAAGAAAGAACCCTTTGCCCCTTGAGGGCGATCCGTCATTACAATTTCTCCTGGGCCGTCTGCGGGATGAGGCCCATCGTTTTGCCATAGAGTATTATCAAAAACGGCACCGCAAAAGCACACTTCGCTCGCGCTTGGATGATATCCGCGGCATAGGACCCAAACGGCGTCGCGCCTTGATCCAACACTTTGGATCCTTAAACCAGTTGGCTAAAGCCACCGTTAAGGAAATTAATCAGGTTCCAGGGGTCAGTGGTAAACTGGCAGAAGAGATCTTTTTTGCCTTGAGAAGTAATTCCTCTGGCAAAATGATAGATTAGTATTATTATTTAATCGATCAAGGGTTCAGGGTTCAGCTCTTGTGTTTCTTTGCTCTGACACCTGACACCTGAAACCCGACACCTGGTACGGCTCAAAGCTGGCTGCGTTGGAGTTATTCCAGTGACTGCCAGGAGGAGAACAACCGGATGGAAGAGGTGAGAGTACGTTTTCCCCCCAGTCCCACGGGATACTTACATATCGGTGGAGCCAGAACCGCTATTTATAATTGGCTATTTGCTCAAAAGACTGGCGGAAAGTTCATCCTCCGCATCGAGGACACCGATATTGAACGGTCCAGCGAAGAATCGATCAGGGGCATTTTGGATGGGCTCCGGTGGCTTGGAATAACCTGGGAGGAAGGTCCTTATTTTCAATCGGCCTATGCCAATGATCACCGGCAAGCAGCTCAGAAATTGCTGGAGAGCCGCCATGCTTATAAATGCTTTTGTACCCAGGAGGAGCTGGAAGCAAAGCGAGGAGAGGCCAAAAGGAGAAAAGAAGACTATCTTTACGATGGTACCTGCCGGAACCTTTCCGCTGCTGAAATAGATCGCTTGGAGGCCGAGGGTAGACCTTACGTCATTCGTTTCAAGGTTGTCCGCGGTCCAGGAGGGGTGGTTTTTCGAGATGCGGTTTACGGTGTGATAGAGAAGAAGTACCGGGATATTGAAGACTTTGTTATCCTTCGCTCCGATGGTTCCCCGCTCTATGTCTTATCCAACGCCGTGGATGACATCCGCGATAGAATTACCCATGTAATCAGAGGTCAAGACCATCTGGCGAACACACCCAAGCAAATAATGATTTATGAGGCCCTCGGAGAAAAGTTGCCCCGATTCGCCCACATGCCACTTACTCTGGATCCGCGAAAGCGCAAGATTTCCAAAAGGGCTCATGGTGAAGTGGTGTCTGTGCAGTATTATCGTGAGCGGGGCTTCTTGCCCTGGGCTCTGGTTAATTTCCTTGTTCTCTTGGGATGGTCCACTTCCGATAACCGAGAGTTTTTTTCAAAAGAGGAACTTATTGAGGCTTTTTCTTTGGAAGGCATCAACCGGGCAAATTCCGTATTCGACATTCGCAAGGATGACCCCAAGTTTTTCACCGATCCCAAGGCGATAAGTATCAATGCCCATTACCTGCGAACTATTGAGGTTGAAGAGTTGTTGCCTTACGTACAAGCAGAGCTGGAATCTGCCGGTTTGTGGGATCCTGCTTTCGGCGCCGGAAAAAAATCCTGGTTTGCCTCGACAGTAGACCTCATCCGCAGCCGTTACCACACCACAAAAGATTTTGTCAATCTCGGACGATGTTATTTTGCAGATGACTTCCCAATTGAAGACAAGGTAATGCGCAAGAATATCTTGAAACATGAAGATCTTAAACAATGGCTGCCCTTAATGGCTGACAGGCTGGAAGCACTGGAAGAGTTCACCGTCCAGAGAATCGAGGAGGCTATCCGAGACCTTGCTGCCGAGCTGGACGCCAAGGCGGGGATTCTCATAAATGGGGCGCGAGCTGCTGTTACCGGGCAGGCCGCCGGGCCCGGTCTATTCGAGGTGCTCGCAGCTGTGGGTAAGGAGAGAGTGCTGCACCGGTTGCGAGAAGTCCCCAATTTGTATTAAATGAAGCACCCCAGTCTGGCGCAAAATCCCCCATAATTTTCCCTCCGGGCGGAGTGAAGGTGGCTCGCCTACCTTCCCTGACACTGGCACGTTTCTTGAAAGAATTACTCCCAGCACTGCAAGAGTTTTATCGACCTAAAGAGGAACCCTGCGGGGAACTTACCTGGCCAGAGAGGAGTAGGTGATAAATGACACTTGGGGACCTGCCTTCTAGCGGAAGTTACCTTTATATTGCCTTAGCGTTGTTAGCTCTGTTGGTGTTGTTCTATCAGATGGCGGCACAGTTGAGGATAAGGAAAAGGATAGGCGAGTTGGAGAGAAAAATGATCGCCGCTGAGGAAGGTCAGGAGGCAGTGTTCGCCAACTTGGAGAAGAAGGCCAATGCATTACAAGAAATAATTCTTGAGAAAACAAGACCCATGACTAACAAGCTCAATGAGCTCTCCAAAAAAGCCAACATAATGCTCGAGAAAAATGAAACGGTCCGACGGGAATTGGAAGATCAAATCGGTCCTCTCAGAACTTCAATAGATGATACAACGGCGAAATTTAACTCATCCCAAGATGCCATTAGGAAAGTGGTCCAAGATGGTAAGAACGAGATTGACAAAATTACCAAAGAAGTTGAAGGGTTTAAAGAGGAAATCCGCAGAGTAAAGGATTTCATTCGGGACGGCATTATTGATCTTGAGCTATAGCCCATGAAAGAAAGCAACGCTACCATCCTATTCGCAGACCTGATGAATTCTACCGAGTTGGCCAAGAACCTTACTCTGCTCGAATACGATGAGATGCTCGTAGATTTTCAGAACACCATGTTCGAGGTGGTTTCTCACCATCTGGACTACTTCGGGTATGCAAGGGAGGGGGTGGACTCGGAATGGTCAATTTCTGGAGATGAACTGAGAGTTTTCCTTTATTCGGATAACATGGAGTTCGATATCCGCAGCGCCTTGCTCATAGCCACCAAGATCAAACTGGCCTGGCTGTCTTCGGCATTCAACCAGAGAGTGCTGAGCGAACAGCGGTTGGTATCTCGCATCGGAGTTGGTATCAATTGCGGCAAGGTAATAAAAGATGTCAGGCCATGGCGGGTTAAGATAGGCAAAGCGGGGCCCAATATTGAAGGTTACGCCATCAATCTGACCAAGCGTATAGAGTCAGCCTCGCGAGAAGGCAACGTTTATCAGATCATGGCGGGTGCCAGTCTCTACAAGAGATGTGTGCAAAACAAACGACTGAATGTGGCTTTCAGCCACCCAAGGAGTCTGGTGTTCAAGGGGCTGGGCCAAAAAATACCGGTGTACGAGGTTGTCTCTTTTGTCAACTTTGAGATATTGTCCTCCATGCCCGACCACCTGCAGGAAGGCCTAATGGAGAAGATGGAGATTACCGTTCGAGATGCTATGCCCGAACCGTGGATCTTTATCGTTCTCTTACGTTCTTATATCTCTATGTTGGCCTTGAATCGCGATGGCGAAGCCGATGTCAAAGCAGTGGACCTTGGCCAACAGGCTCTGGACGTGGTGGATTACAAGCCGGTTATCTACAATATGCTGGGGTGGCTTTACACAAATGGAAAAAATGTTCGAAATTTGGAAATGGCCTTTCATTATCTTGACCAGTGTCTAGGCCTGGAGCCCAAAAATGAAGCTGCCCTCTTGCACCGGGCCAGAATTCTAGAGGAGATGGGCCAGACAGATCTTGCCCGACATGCCTATCAAGAAATTCTCTTTCAAAATCGACAGCACCCCATAGCACGAAGAAAACTTGCCCAGTACCAGGTCGCCAATTAGGGTCGATAAAACCGTTCAAATCGTTGAGATCGTTGTATCGTAAACGCTAAATGGTGAACCGTATATTACGTTATTCGTTATAAGTTATACGTTACTGGTTTACCTTACTCTCAGACTTCTGACCTCTGACCTCCGACTTCTCTGGTCTGTCCTCTGACCTCCGACTTCCGACCTCTGAGGTTCTGTAGAGCTGACGCTCTGACTTCTGACCTCTACTCCCCTGAAGAATCGTGACCTCATGCGCTCTGCGCTAAGGGCTTAAAAACTAATGGGCTCAACGTCGTCCTCGTTCATTTCTACTGAAACCGCCTTGGCCGGATACAAACATCTGGCGGT
>JARRNM010000178.1:4220-11644 GCA_037384945.1 Deltaproteobacteria bacterium | reverse complement strand
GTCTGGGTCACAGGCGGTTGTCGGTGCTTGATCTCTCCGATGCTGGTCGGCAGCCTATGTCCAGCGAGGACGGAACTGTGCACATAGTCTACAACGGAGAAGTATACAATTTCAGGGAGATTCGTGAGATCCTGGAAAAGAAAGGCCATGGGTTCCAAAGCACTACCGACACAGAGGTGATTTTAAAGTCATACATTCAATGGGGAATTGAATGTTTGCAAAGATTTGTAGGGATGTTTAGTCTGGCCATATGGGATAGCCGCAAGCAAGAGCTTTACCTAGCCCGCGATCGGTTGGGAATCAAACCGTTATTCTACTCTTTCAGAGACGGAGATCTCCTGTTCGCTTCGGAGCTCAAAGCCCTCATGGCCTTGAAAAGCTTTAACAGAGAAATCGATCCCGACAGCATTCCCCTTTTTCTTCATTATCAGTATGTTCCGGCTCCAAAGACTATCTTCAGGGATACTTTCAAACTTCTACCTGGACATTACCTCGTATTTAATCAAAAACATCTGAATTCTGACAGATACTGGGCTCCTCAAGATCAACCGCAAAGCGATCTCTCAACAGGTAGTGACGAGGAAGAACTCTTGAGCAGACTGGATGAACTTCTTACTGATGCTGTAAGTCTTCGTCTGATCAGTGACGTGCCCTTAGGGGCTCTCCTAAGCGGAGGGATAGACTCCTCTGTGGTGGTAGCCTTGATGCAGAAGGTCAGTAACGCTCCCGTCCGCACATTCAGCATTGGTTTTGATGTGGAGGGTTACAATGAAGCGCCTTGGGCTGCAGAGGTGGCCGAGCATCTGGGAACAGACCACACTGAGCTTTATGTCACCCCCCAGGAGGCTATGAGGGTTATACCAGGCCTACCAGAAATCTACGATGAGCCCTTTGCCGATTCTTCGGCCATACCGACCTTTTTGGTCAGTCGCCTGGCCCGCTCACGGGTAACTGTAGCACTCTCAGGAGATGGTGGAGACGAGCAGTTTGCTGGATATGTTCGCTACTGGACAACTCGAGCAATGGCACATGGTTTTCAAAGGCTATTTCCGTCTGTCAGAAAATCTATGGCGAATATTCTGGGAGCCATTCCCGCTGGGTTTGTTGAGAGATGTTATCTCCCATGGCGGCAGTTTCTGCCGCAACGTTTCAGAGTAGCCAATTTTGCCGACAAGTGGCAAAAATTGATTTATCTTCTGAATAAAAGCGAAATTTCAGATTTATACCGGATGACCATCTGTCTCTGGTCAGAAGATGAAGTGTTTCGTCTAGCGGGAAAGAGAGTTCCTGAAACCGAATATGAACAAATATTCAAAGATACTCTAGATTGGCCCCTACTTGCTCGACTCATGAAGGTTGACCAAATGACCTATCTCCCAGACGCCATGTTGACCAAGGTGGACCGCGCCAGTATGGCTGTAAGCCTTGAGGTGCGCGTACCTCTTTTGGATCATAGGGTTGTGGAATATACCGCGAAAATTCCTGACACGCTCAAGTTCAGAGACGGAACCGGGAAGTATTTACTGAAAAAACTTCTGGCTCGGTATGTGCCGAACTATCTATTCGAAAGACCAAAGATGGGCTTTGGAGTGCCTATAGACCACTGGTTTCGGAGCGAACTTAAAGATTTGCTTCTTGATTATCTTTCCCCTGGGCGATTAAAGAAAGAAGGCTTATTCGACCACACTCTCGTTGAGAACAGACTCAAGGAACATCTCTCCGGGCGGACCAACCACCATTATCGTTTGTGGGCACTTCTGATGTGGGAGATGTGGAGGGAGCGCTGGTTGGCCGGCTTGTGAAGGAACCATGCAAAGGTTTATTGACAAAAAGTGGAAAAAGGGACTGGTAATCTTCACCGGACTATTCCTTTTCCATTTAGCTGTTTCGGCTTCCCTGTCGCTCATTGCCCGCTCCACTTTCCTTGCAAACCTCCACAATGGCCAGGGCTTGTGGAATTTTGCGCCGGATTCCTTTTCATACCATAGAGAGGCTATTCGACTAGTAGATCTCTTGAAGAAGGGAGACTACAGTGGTTGGTGGGGAAGTTCTCCCTGGTGGCACGTTAAGTGGATTGCGTTGTCCTATGCTTTCTTAGCCGCAGACCCTCTCTCTTACGCACCGATTAATGGTTTGACCTGGGCAGGAAGTGTCCTTTGCATTTTCATGATAGTTCGTCAACTTTTTCCTGGCCGACGTAAACTCGCAATTGCCTCTGCAGTAATGTTTGGATTATGGCCATCCTATCTGCTTCATACTACTCAGTTATTGAAAGATCCCCTTTACATTATGGGCATGTTGATGATGTTCTGGGGATGTGTAATCCTTTTGTCTGGACGAAGAGCAATAATCTCTGTTCTCTTAATTGTCTTTGGAGTGCTACTGGCGTATCTCAACAGGACCTATATATTGGAGCCGCTGATCTGCCTGTCATTACTGGCGGCGATTCTTGAGCTTTGGCAGTCACGTAGAGCATGGGGACACGCCGGACTTGCCATTTTGATCATAGCAGGACTGGGGGTGTATTTTTACATCCAACGGCCGGAGATCCCAGGGAGTAGTCGAAATCTCCATGGCTACTCCCCATCCAAGTTGGTGAAAAAAGGAGTGGGTCGAATCTCATATTTGAGAAAGAGGTATACAACAAAATATCCCAACGCGGGGACCAATATAGATACAGACGTACATTTTCGCTCGTTAAAAGACATACTAGCCTACATTCCCCGAGCTGCGTTAATCGGTTTCTTTGCACCATTCCCTTCACACTGGGTCGGCACCCCGAGAACTGCCGGACCGGGTACTCGGATCTTGGCCGGTTTCGAGATGATATTATGGTACATACTGTTGCCGGGGTTTGTGTATTTCTTGTTTAGCGGACCTGTTGATTTGCCGATTAGGGTCTGGATGCTGGTATACACTTTCACTCTGGTCGTCCTGACGAGCCTGGTAGTGACAAACATAGGGGCCTTGTATCGGTTGAGGTATGTCTACTTTCTTCCCATTCTGATTGGGGGCCTGGAAGGATGGTCGAGGTTCTATCTCCAGAGATTCAAGAAGGCCACTCGTTAGTATATACTCGCCTATTCTGTTTAGGATGTCATTCTGAGGAGTCCCGCAAAAGGCGAGACGACAAAGAATCTCATGGTTAATGCGGTCGGCAGAGATTCTTCGCTTCGCTCAGAATGACAAATTGGTATCTTCCAGATGGACACTCGTTAAGAGATCAATGAACTCTCCCAAATCCTCGGTGAAAAAGATCAGAGTACTGCGCCTCATTGCCCGTCTCAACATCGGCGGTCCTGCGATTCACACCATTCTTCTCAGTAGCCGCCTGGAGAGGTTGGGTTATCAAACTCTTCTAGTGGCTGGCCAGGTAGGGCCTGAGGAGGGTGATATGAGCTACCTGGCAAGGGCCGAGGGGGTAGAACCGGTCCTTATTCCCAGGCTAGGCAGAAGACTCCTGCCTTTAGCAGATCTGATGGCATTTTTAGGCATTTTGCGGTTGCTGTTCAATCGGCGGCCTCACATTGTCCACACCCACACGGCGAAAGCTGGAGCTGTGGGGAGGGTGGCGGCCGCAGTTTACAACACGGCGCAAGGCGCAAACCACATGGCACAAGGCTTAGTCAGGAAGGCGTCTCGACCGCGGGGAACTGAAGGGCCAAGGGAATCAATAAACAGCGAGAGATGTAAGGTGGTTCATACCTTTCATGGTCATGTGTTACATGGATACTTTTCGACTTTCAAATCAAGGTTGTTTCAATTGATCGAGAAAATTCTGGCAAGATTGACCGATGGTATTGTCGTGGTCAGTGAGCAGCAGAAGGACGAGCTCTGCAGGAAGTTCGGCATCGGCCGGCCGGAACAGTACCGGGTGGTGCCCTTGGGTTTAGATCTGAGCCCATTTGAGAGGGTGAGTGAGAGTAAGGGCAAACTGAAGTCTAGCCTTGGGTTGTCAGAGAATGGAGAAAACTTGGTGGCCATCGTCGGCCGACTCACTGCCATCAAGAATCACCGGCTGTTCCTCAAGTCAGCAAGCGCCCTTATGAAGGAGAATAGTAACTCCAGAGCCAGATTTCTCATTGTGGGTGACGGGGAACTGCGTAAAAACCTGGAAGTAATGACAAGAGACTTCGCTTTAATGGAGCGGGTTATTTTCACCGGCTGGATAAGGGATCTAGGGCCGCTGTACGCGGATCTGGACGTGTTGGCAGTAACTTCCAATAATGAAGGTACCCCAGTAGCACTAATCGAGGCAATGGCGGCGGGTGTAGCTGTCATCGCAACGGATGTGGGAGGAGTCAGGGAGCTCATTTCGGAACGAGGAACGCAGAAGGCGGAACTGGCAGAAGGGGAATTTGAGGTATGTGAGCGGGGTGTTTTGGTGAGGAAAGGAGAAGTGAGGGGTTTTGCCGAGGGGCTTAAATACTTGCTCGAACATCCAGACGAGTGTGGAGAAATTGGGCGGAGAGGCAAAGAGTACGCCATAAAGAACCACACTCTAGAGAGATTAGTCGCAGATATGGACAAACTCTACAAGTCGCTTTTGCCCGCTGGGGACAAATAGATTTGACAAGAATCCCTTTTGTGTATAATAGGCGGTTTCTAAGAATGTAAGTCCAAAATAGCGACGGATAGACTAATCAATTCATCGCAAGGGTGAGCATGAGAATATTAATAACTGGGGGCGCGGGATTTATTGGATCACATCTGGCCGATCGCTTGCTGGTGATGGAAGACGAAGTTTACGCAATCGACGACCTGTCCACCGGATCTCTTAAGAACTTGGAGCACCTCCAAGACAACCTTCAGTTTCATTTGGTGGTGGATACGGTTCTTCACGAAGCGGTGATGAACGAACTGGTCTTCAAATGCGATCAGATATATCACATGGCTGCAGTGGTTGGCGTAAAGCAAATTATGAATCGACCGGTGGAAACCCTCGAGACCAACGTCAAAGGCACTGAGATGGTGCTCAGGTTGGCCAATCGTCACAAGAAAAAAGTTCTCATTGCCTCCACTTCCGAGGTTTACGGCAAGGTAATGGATGAGGACAATTGTTCCCTCCTTACGGAAGATACGGACCGGCTGATGGGATCCACCACCAAAAGGCGTTGGGCCTATGCCTGCTCCAAGGCGCTGGACGAGTTTCTGGCCTTAGCCTATCATGAAGAGAAAAAACTGCCGGTGGTTGTTGCCCGCTTGTTTAACACTGTTGGACCCAGGCAGACGGGCCAGTACGGTATGGTTATTCCCAATTTTGTCCAGAAAGCCCTCATAGACAAGCCCATGGTAGTGCACGGAGATGGTACACAGTCACGGAGTTTTACCCATGTTTCGGACGTGGTAGAGGCGCTCATTGCTCTGATGGCAGAGCCAAGGGCGGAGGGATTGGTGGTTAACGTGGGCGGTACAGAGGAGGTCGCCATCAAAGATCTTGCTCAGTTGGTGAAAGAGATGACCCGTAGTGGATCCCAAATCGAATATATTTCCTATGAGAAGGCCTATGGCCCCGGTTTCGAAGACATGCAACGCCGCTGCCCTGACATCAGCAGAATCAAAGGACTGATCGATTTCGAGCCCAGGGTGGATCTACGGGGGATTGTCCAAAGTGTTATTGACTATTACAAAGAGTAATCACGAAAGTGCGAAAAGACGAAAACACGAAAACTGCCGGACATCAATTCGAAGAGTTGAGTAATCAAATAATTGGTGCGGCGATTAGAGTTCACAAAGAACTTGGACCAGGTTTTTTGGAGAGTATTTATGAAGAGGCACTGAAAGTTGAGTTGTCTCTAAATGGGTTGGATTTTGCCAGTCAAATGGAAATACAGATAGAGTATCTTGAAGTGCCTGTTGGTTTACATCGGCTTGATCTACTTGTTCAAAACGAAGTCATTGTGGAATTGAAGGCGGTAAAAGAGCTGGCAGATATTCACTTTGCCCAACTCCGATCCTATCTCAAAGCTACTGGGATGAAGGTAGGGTTGCTGCTAAATTTCTCGAAGCCCACGTTAGAGGCCAGGAGGGTAGTCAACTAAAATTCCCATTTTCGTACTTCCGTGCTTTCGTGATTCAAGATTAACTAGTGATGAAGTCATCCCTAACACACCTAATACTATTTCTTGTTACCTTTGCATTGTCCGCGGGGCTTACTCCTTTGGTCCGCAAATTGGCAATTCGCTTCGGTCAAGTGGCGGAACCTCGTGAAGACCGGTGGCATAGAAGACCCACCGCTGTTATGGGTGGTGTTGCCATCGCAGCCTCTTTCTATCTGGCAGTGCTGGCAGTAACGATTTTTTTGCCGGCAGCCGGTATGCTTTCGACATATCTGCCGCTATTGATCTGTGCTTTTCTGGTATTCACCCTGGGTTTGGTGGATGACATTTATCGTCTGGCCCCGCAAACCAAGCTGGTGGGGCAGATTATAGCCGCCTCATTCCTCGTATTTTTTGGCTTCAAAATAAACTGGTTCGAATCCTACACCTTCAATAGATTCTTCAGTGTGTTTTGGATCGTCGGAATCACCAATGCTTTTAACCTCTTGGACAATATGGACGGTCTTGCGGCAGGAATTGCCTTCATATCGTTACTATTTTTGGCCGTCATCACCATGCTTAACCTTGGCGGTGGGAGTGGAAATGGTCACCTCTTGATAATTGCTCTTTTCATGGGGGCTCTTCTAGGTTTTCTTCTGTATAATTTCCACCCTGCTTCAATCTTCATGGGCGACTCCGGCAGCTCATTCCACTCACCTCCTGCCCATCATCATGGTTCCAGTACTCATTCTTTTTATTCCAATCTTGGACACGGGCTTCGTCTCGGTGATGCGCACTGTCTTTGGCCGTTCCATAGCGAGGGGCGGCAGAGATCACTCATCTCACAGGCTAGTGGCCATAGGCCTTCCGGAGCGCCAGGCTGTACTCACTCTCTATATTTTTTCCTTTTTAGGCGGTACAGTCGCAGTGGTTGGTGCTTTGTATCAGACTCGTTATTTCATCAGCCTTCTTGGCGTCTTTCTGCTCGTTTCGCTTTTTTTCTGGATCTACCTGGCGAAAGTGCGTGTATATCCTGAGGAGGACAAGACTCTAATTGAGAAGAGCAAGGCCCTGACCACCGTCTGGATCGATTTCACCTACAGGCGGAGAATATTTGAAGTGCTCCTCGATGTTTGGCTGGTCTCCTTTGCTTATTGGCTCTCCTACTTTCTTCGCTTTGAAGGAATTTCCTATCTCAGTAACTTTCCATTTTTCCTCAAATCACTACCGATTGTCCTCGGCAGCTTAATGTGCAGCTATTTCGTCTTTGGAGTTTACCGGGGATTCTGGCGCTATACCAGCGTGGCCGACCTCCTGACGTACCTAAAGGCGGTAACCCTTGGTGTGGTACTGAGCATTTTGATCATCCTTTTCCTCTATCGCTTC
>JARRNM010000178.1:0-4138 GCA_037384945.1 Deltaproteobacteria bacterium | reverse complement strand
GCGTCTTTCCTTCCGACTCATTGCAGAGGCCTTGAGGCGGAATTCCAAGGATGCAGGGAGGCGTATACTTATCTATGGTGCAGGGGATAAAGGGGAATTGGCTCTCCGAGAGATTCTCAATAATCAGAAACTTGGCTTGAAGCCTGTGGGTTTCATTGATGATGATGTGCGGAAGCGCAGAAGAAAGATCCAGGGTTACAGAGTATTAGGGGGGCGAGATGATCTCGCAGATATGGTGAAGAAGTACGAAATCAATGAGGTTATTGTAGCCTCGGACAAGATTCACGCTGACAACCTGAAGGTTGCCTGCGCTGTGTGTGAGGATCTGGGAATCGCCGTCAGGAATTTAGAGCTGTCTATAAAGTAGAAATATCGTCTAAAGGCGAAGCTAAAGGGAAAGGCCGATGATTATAAGTCATCGGCCTTTTTTTCTGGCGGAGAGAGAGGGATTCGAACCCTCGGTTGAGGTTTCCCCCAACACTCGCTTAGCAGGCGAGCGCCTTCAGCCGACTCGGCCATCTCTCCGAAATTCAAGCCAGCAGTTGCCAGCTGGCAGCTATCAGCTAAAAACTATTTTGTTTTTGGTCTTACCAAGGGGTACATTCCTCGTCTGCTAGCTGCCTCCGCCTGCCCCGAGCTTGTCGCGGGGCTGCCTCCTGGAACTGGCGGAGGGAGAGGGATTCGAACCCCCGGTCCCGCTCATCACGGGACAACGGTTTTCAAGACCGCCGCCTTCAACCTCTCGGCCATCCCTCCTGCAGTTGTAATAGCACAAAATCCGTCCTTTCTTTGTAGATTATTAGCCCACGGTAGTCAACTTGCTGATCAGACCTCGACCACCATCAAGGCATCATCTGCCGTTCGACAGACTCACGGCCCTGAGCAAAGTCGAAGGGCGGCGTTGCCTTCGATCGCTCCTTCTCCCGCCTGCGCGGGGGCACGCTTGAGGCGTATTGCCCCATACGGTTCAGTCGTGTCGCTCCTCGGCGCCTTGCATCTAATCCCTTGCTGGTGAACAGGTAGACTCCCGAAACCGCTGGTTGAACTCCTGATAACCAAATTGGACGGTGAATTTGGGTAATCTGTAGCAAGTGGCTTGCCATGAGAAGCCACTATCGTATGGTGCTATCCTCATCTTTATCTTGCCAAAAGGACTCCTCCAGTGCCTCCAGCTCTATAGCGGTCTCCTCCCATTGCCGGTTGTGCTCCTCCAAGGAGCTTTTCAACTCTGTGTATTCAAGATTCAGCTGC
Source organism: Deltaproteobacteria bacterium (assembly GCA_037384945.1). Taxonomy (GTDB): domain Bacteria; phylum Desulfobacterota; class Syntrophobacteria; order BM002; family BM002; genus BM002. The sequence goes on along the minus strand of JARRNM010000178.1, from coordinate 2,887 downwards.
TTTATGGCGGTGCCATTTTCATAGGTGTCTGGTTGTGCCAGAAGATGGTTCAATTCCTCCAAGCGGCTGGTGATCCCCTCTATGATCTGTTCCAGGTTATCCAGTTGTTGGGTGAGTGGAGCTTTGAGGCGGGAGAGTTCGTTCCGCCAAATTGCTTCCAACCTCTTTTGCTCTTTGCTCTTCTTGGAAACTACAGTGGTTTCATTTCGTTCAGAGGATGGTTCGCTCTCGAATTCTGGAGATTGGAGTCGTTTCTTCCAGATCGACTGGAAGTCATCGTAGTTGCCATGAAACGTCTCCGCCTTGCCATTGGCAATTACCAAAACTTTATTGGCGACGGCATTGATGAGATGGCGGTCGTGAGTTACCAGACAGATAGTCCCTCTGTATGCCTGTAGAGCCTCTTCTAGAACTTTTCGACCCTGGATATCCAGGTGGTTATTGGGCTCATCCAATAGGAGGAAGTTTGCCTGCTCCACCAGGATTTGACAAAGGAGAAGTCGGCTCCGCTCCCCTCCGCTGAGAACCGAAACACGCTTATCCACCTCTTGGTTACGGAAAAGGAAACCGCCCAAAAGGTTTCGCAGCTGTCCTTGGCCCATATCTCCGGCCACTGAACTGAGGGATTCAAGCACGGTCTGCTGCGGATTAAGAAGTTCCAGTTGTTGTTGGGCGAAATAGGCAATGCGAACGCCATTGCCAATGGAGCGCATCCCGCTGTCTGGCTCGAGCACTCCCGCCATTAATTTGACCAGGGTGGTCTTGCCGGTGCCATTGGGACCAAGAAGTGCAACCCGGTCTCCTCGTTGGATGGTGAGGTCCATATCGCTAAAAACTTTCTCTGCGCCATAGTATTTGGCAATTCTTTTCAGTTCGAGCACTACCCTTGGTGTCCGGGACGGGGGTTTAAAGCTAAAAGAGAAACGTTCCGGCGAAGGAGGGGGCTCTATGCGGTCCATCTTTTCAAGCGTTTTGATCCGGCTCTGCTCTATAAACCTTTTTATCTGGCGAATCTGCTCTGGCTGATGGTTGTATGCTGACCATTGACCTTGGATCTTCTTTTCCTTTTCTTCCAGGTAATGTTGGAAATCCCCCGAATATGAAACTATTTGTCCATTTTCCAATTCCAGGAGCCTGTGGACAACGTTGTCGAGAAACGCCCGATCGTGGGAAACCAGCATGAGCGATGATGGCCTCTGGACAAGGTATTCCTCGAGCCAAATGAGTGAATCAAGGTCGAGATGATTGGTGGGCTCGTCGAGCAAGACGAGATCCGGCTCCGCCAGGAGGATGCGGGCCAAAGCAACTCTCATGGCCCAGCCGCCACTCATCTCCTCAACTGGCTTGTGCATATCGTCTTCGTCAAAACCAAGGCCGCCGAGCACCTTGCGGGCCCTGGCCTCTAGATCATAGCCACCGAGCCTTTCATATTCTTCAAGCAGCTGACTCTGGCGTTGAGCTGCATCGGCCAACTCTGCTTCAGACAGGGTTTGCCCCAAGAGATCTGCCAGCAAGGAGAGCTCTTTCTCGATTGCCAAGGCTTCTTCTGCCACATCCATGACCTGAGCCAAAACTGTCTTACCACTGAACTGCAGGACATCTTGGGGTAAATATCCTAGACGAAGATTCTTAGGTTTGGAAATCTTGCCTTGGTCAGGATATTCGAGGCCCAGGACTAGTTTGAAAACCGTGCTTTTTCCAGAGCCGTTGGCGCCTATAATGCCCACCCGCTCCCCGGCATTCACCTGAAAGGAACAGTCCTGGAGAATGTCCTGCTTGGCAAACGATTTAGTTACCTTGTCAAATGAAATCATCTTACAGCTGTCAGCCGCCTTTCTAATCAGCACGGCCGACCTTTGGTAGGACATCTTTTCGATAACCACGAAGGTCACAGAGGTCACACAGAGTTTGACAAGCAAAATATTCTCTTAGTGTACTTTGTGATCTTCGTGGTTTAAGTATTTGTTTTTGCAGCAATCAGCGTTTTATTGGAAATATTTCTCAAGGAGCCGCAGATAAAGCTCGACGCCAAGGGGTAGTAAATCTTCGTCGATGTCAAACTCAGGGGTATGGAGCATGCTGACAATACCTTTGGCCTCGTTTGAGCAGCCAAGTTCATAGCCGGCGCCGGGGCAACGTTCCAGAAAATAAGCAAAGTCTTCGCTGCCGAACTTGGGCTGGCGGATGATCACCTTGTCCTCTCCCAGCATTTCAGTTGCGGCTTCTGCAACGAAGCGGCTGATCGGCTCATGATTCCTCATAATCGGGTAGCCGTCTCCGTAGATGACCTGGCAACGCAAATCATGGGCCTGGCATACAGAAATCGCCACTTCCTCCAAACGCTTCATGGCATGCTTACGTACATCCTCGTTGAGGGCCCGAATTGTGCCGGCGATCATTATTTCTTCGGGGATAACATTGGTGGCGCTACCGGCCTGAATCTGGGTGACACTGACCACTAACCCCTTACTGGGATCGGTGTTGCGACTGACTATAGACTGAAGAGCGGTTACTAAATGGGCACCCCCCAGAACCGGGTCCCGGCTGAGATGGGGATAGGCTGCATGGGCGCCCTTACCAGTGATCTTGATGTGAAAGGAGTCCGAAGAGGCGCAAGCTTCTCTCAAATAGATCCCCACCGTGCCGAATGGTATGAGGGGGGCAACATGAGTCGCGACTATGGTGTCCACTTTAGGGTTCTCAAGCGCACCGTCAGAGATCATCTCCCTGGCGCCGTGTCCACCTTCCTCCGCAGGTTGGAAAATGAACTTGACTTGACCGGCTATACTGTGCAGCAGTTCTGAGGATGAGGCCAACACCTTGGCCGTGCCTAGAGCCATGGCCATGTGAGCATCATGGCCACAAGCGTGCATGAAGCCAGGATTGC
>JARRNM010000177.1:0-14448 GCA_037384945.1 Deltaproteobacteria bacterium | reverse complement strand
GACTCGGTCACTTCTGTCTTGGATGTTGGCACAGGGAGCGGTATTTTAGGAATTGCTGCTGCCCGTTTGGGGGCTAGACGAGTCCTGGGCCTGGAAATTGACCCCGAAGCCCTCAAGGTGGCGGCAAAGAACCTGCTGAGAAATGGGGTGGCGGAGATTATGTCGGTAAGCAGTATACCTCTCCATCAACTGGATGAGACTTACGATTTGGTGATCGCCAACCTCACGGCGCCGGTTATAGTTCAGATGGCAGCCATTCTGTGCCGCAGCGTTTCGCCCGAGGGGTTGTTGTTGCTTTCTGGTATATTGAAGGGAGAGGTGGATGAGGTTGTCAAATCCTTCCGGGCTTATTATTTTAAAGAGTTGGATACCAGGAACATGGAAGAGTGGCGAGCCATTCTTTTAAGCAGAGAAGAACTGGCCTAGAGCAGAGAGCAAAGGGCACAGGAGCGAATTGGGATTGCCGATTTCTGATTTGAGGAAGCATAGAGCATAGAGCAGAGAGCATAGAGTGAAGATGTTCTAATTTACCCCATGCTCCATGCTCCATGCCCTATGCTCGCTGGATTCTGACTCCTGTCTTCTAACTTCTTTTGGTTCTCACTGGGTTTACTGAGATGGGACATCTAATTAATGTACATTAGGAAACTCGTTTCTGGGTTGTCATTCTGAGGAGTCCCGCTAAGAGCGGGACGACGAAGAATCTCGTGACTATTGGCTCGCCGGGAGATTCTTCGCTCCGCTCAGAATGACATTAGGGAGTTTCCGGATGTACATTAATCAGCCGGAAAAATGAGGGGTAAATCATGACCACAGAGAATTCATCTCAAAGGGGTGATAGGATAACGCTCAACGATGACGGGACCTTGACCGTTCCTGAGAATCCCCAGCTGATTTTTATTGAAGGCGACGGAATCGGTCCGGATATTTCGCGGGCTGCCGTCAAAGTCTTTGACTCTGCCGTAACAAAGGCATATGGGGCTAAAAGACGGGTTCACTGGCAGGAGGGACTGGCTGGTGAAATCGCCTTCACCGAGACCGGCCGATGGCTGCCGGAGGAGACTTTGCAGTTGCTGCGGGAAAACATTGTGGGGATAAAAGGACCCCTTACGACTCCAGTGGGAGGGGGCATACGGAGTTTGAATGTGACGCTCAGACAGGTCCTCGACCTCTATGCCTGTGTGCGACCGGTCCGTTACTACAGGGGTGTTCCTTCACCCGTTCGTTTCCCTGAAAAGGTGGACATGGTGGTTTTCCGAGAAAACACGGAAGACGTTTACGCAGGGATTGAGTGGGCCGCCGGTTCACCCGAGGCCAACCGGCTGGTTAATTACATCCGAGAACACCTGAACAAGGAGATCCGGCCGCAGTCAGCTGTTGGCATCAAGCCTATGAGCCGCTATGCGAGTCAGAGGCTGGTCAGACGAGCCATTCGCTATGCCCTTGATCATGGTTACCGAAGCGTTACTCTGGTGCACAAGGGCAATATTATGAAGTACACCGAAGGAGCCTTCCGCCAATGGGGTTACGAATTGGCAGCAGCGGAATTCTCAGATCAGATCGTCTCTGAGGCTGAAATTTATGAAAAACATGGGGGGAAACAGCCGAGGGACAGGGTGGTCATTAAGGATCGCATCGCCGACATGATGTTTCAGCAAGCACTGTTGAGGCCCGACGAGTATGGGGTGCTGGCAATGCCGAACTTGAATGGTGACTATCTTTCCGATGCCCTGGCAGCTCAGGTAGGAGGTTTAGGGATGGCCCCTGGAGCAAACATTGGTGACCAAGCCGCAGTTTTCGAAGCCACGCACGGGACGGCCCCCAAGTATGCCGGCCAGGACAAGGTGAACCCGAGTTCCCTTATTCTTTCCGGTGCCATGATGTTTGATTTTTTGGGGTGGAAAGAGGTGGGTAACCTCATTCGTACCGCCCTGGAGGCGACCATAGTGGACGGAATTGTGACCTACGACCTGGCCAGGCAGCTGGAAGGAGCTGAAGAGGTCAAATGCTCGGAGTTCGGCGCGGCAATTGCTGAACATATGTAAAACGCAAAGCGCGGAGCGCTTTGCGTTACGAGACGGGAGGTCGGGCGAGACGGGTAGTCGGGTTGAAAAGAGACTCAATGGTCCTCGTCTCGCACGTCTCGCCAGTCTCGCTCGTCTCGCGACCAGTGTCTTGTTGAGATTCGCTGACTCATGAACCCTGATAAACGATCACGCACCCTTGCATGGTTTAAGTTGAAAATCCTGTTAGAGCGGCTGCCCGCCTTCGCTGCTCAGTTATTGGAAGAGACGCTTCTCCTGGTCTATCCACCAATGTGCGCAGGATGCGCTCGTCCCTGCCATTCTGGCGAACCGTTTTGCCCGGATTGTTGCCTTTCTCTCCATCTAATCGCGGAACCCTATTGTCCCTTGTGTGGAATTCCTTTCGGTGCGGAAACAACCTCCAGTCACCTCTGTGATGACTGTCTCGGGTCCCTTCACCTTTTTGACCGAGCTCGAGCGGCGGGCTTCTATCAGGGACTGATTAGAGAGGTCATCCATCGCTTCAAGTATGGTGGGAAGACGTTCCTAGTGCGACCTTTAGCTCGGATGCTGATTGGTCCAGGAAAGGAGTTAACCCGGCTGCACAGAATAGACACGATTGTTCCCGTTCCTCTTCACTACAGACGTCTGCGCCAAAGGGGATTCAACCAGGCCTCTTTGCTGGGGAGGCGTTTGGGTTCCCTGTTGCAACTACCGGTGGACTATTCCAATTTAAAGCGGACTCGCTGGACCGAGCCGCAAATCGGTTTGAGCCGCAAGCAAAGGGCAGAGAACGTCAAGGGTGCCTTCAGCTTAAAAGCTCCGGAAAAGGTTAAAGATAAAGGTGTCCTCCTTGTGGATGATGTGTTCACCACCGGAGAAACGGTGGATCAGTGTGTCAAGGTATTAAAAAAGAATGGAGGGGCCCGGGAGGTTGTGGTCCTTACTGTTGCACGAACCGTAGCGAGGTAATGCTGTGGGGTTCAAGTTTTGAAACAGCTTTCCAAAAAACGATGTGAGATGTGAGATGTGTGATATGGGATAAAGCATAATATTTTTAAGTTCGATAACTTTGCTGGAAAAATTATCTCAGATCTCATATCCCAGATCCCACATCAAATAAAACGGAGATCTAATGTTAGATGCGGCGGAAAAGGTTGTTGATCGTAAAACCTTAAAGGAAAAAGTGGACTCACTCCGACAGAGAGGAAAAGTAGTGGTCTTTACCAACGGCTGCTTCGATCTTTTTCACGTTGGCTACGTGCGTTTGCTCCAAAAGGCGAGGAAGCAGGGAGACTGTTTGGTGGTGGCGGTCAACAGCGACCGCTCGGTGCGGCAGATCAAAGGACCGGAGCGCCCAAAAATCCCTGAAAAAGAAAGAGCAGAGGTATTAGCGGCAATGGCTTGTGTTAATTGGGTAACAATCTTCGATGAAGCTGATCCCCTGGTTTTGATCAAGCTGCTCAAGCCGGATGTTCTAGTCAAGGGGGCCGATTGGTCGGAAGAAAAAATCGTAGGTGCTTCCGAGGTTAAGGAAGCTGGCGGCAAGGTGCTAAGGATCCAACTAGAGCCCGGTATTTCAACCAGTGCTTTGATCAAAAGACTTCGCTCCACCTAAGGACTACTCCATCAGACCTTTCTGGGCCAGCAGAGTCGCCGCTGCTAGGGAACCATAGCGGTCCTGCTCTGTCAGCCGCCACCAGGAAAACCCGGTGGAGCGGAATAGAACGTCGTATTCGTCGGCAGTGAGTGCCCCGGCTACGCACCAACTCCAGGCCTCCTCGAATCCATTAACTATTGGCTCCATCTCTCCCACGGCAATGAGGTCGGCCAGAGAAAGATAACCGCCAGGCTTGAGCACTCGATGTATTTCTGAGACGGCTTGCTCTTTATGGGGCATAAGATTGAAAGAGCCGTTGGCCATGACTAGATCAATACACTTTGAGCGCAAGGGAAGCTGCTCACCATCACCTGCCACCCAGTTACAAAGAGAGTGCGAACTTGAATACTCTTTGGCATGATGGAGCAGTTCTCTGGTTATGTCCACGCCGATCACTCTCCCAGGTGGCTCCAGAGAGAGAGCAGCCAGCTGGCTATCGATCCCAACTCCGCAGCCTAAATCCAAAATTGTCCAGTGCTGCCCCAGCCTGATCTCTTCAAGAGGGTTTCCGCAAGGGGCAAATAACCTCCAGGCTTCTTGGCTAATTGGCAAGAGTGAGGTGTCGTATCCGAGGGCGCGGGCAAGTTCTTCTCCGCTGAGGATAGGCAGGGAACTGAGGTTGGCGGTACCGTGATCCGCAAGTTTGGCGTAGAGTTGGCGAACGAAGGCTTTGATTTTTCGAAATGATTGCTTTTCTGTCATACAGTAATTCTTACTGTTCCTTTCGTGGAGGGGTAGCATTATGACAGAGAGTGTCCAATGAAGCAATCGAATGGACAGAGGAAGTGTCTGGACATAATAGGACTGCGTTGCTATAATCCCACCGAGTTAAATAGGAGGAGTGTATGAAGATATCAACTAGAGGTAGATATGGTACCAGATTAATGCTGGATCTGGCGGCTCACCATGATAAAGGTCCTACTCCTCTAAGAGAAATTGCCAAGCGACAGGATCTTTCGGTTAAATACTTGGAACAATTGATTATCCCACTAAAGGCTGCTGGGCTTATTCGCAGTGTTCGGGGAGCTCGAGGAGGATACACCCTGGCCAAGAAACCTGAAAAAATCAACGTTGGGCAGATTATAGAGATCCTCGAGGGAGGTATGGCCCTCGTTGACTGTGTGCAGGATCCCAATGGCTGTGAACGAGAGAGTCAATGTCTCACCCGGGACATCTGGCTTCGCATGAGTAAGCGGCTAATGGACGAGCTATCCTCTTTGAGCCTCAGAGATGTTTTGGATGGCAGGAAACTCCCGGCACAAACTCAATAGGGGGAGGATGGTGATGGCCATTCGAGTTTTAATCGAGAGGAAAATTATCCCGGAAAATCAACCGAGATTAGACAACCTCCTGATGAAGCTGAGGGGGAAGGCCATGCTTGCCAAGGGCTATATTTCCGGGGAGACGTTGCGTTCCATGGATGATCCGGCTGAGTACTTGGTGATCAGTACATGGAACACTTTTGATGATTGGAAGAGATGGGAATCGGATAAAGAGCGGCAAGAAATACAAAATCAGATTGACGGACTTTTGCGGGCGCCTTCCATTCATCGGGTGTTTGTTTACGAGTAATGGTTTGGCTTTGCGGTTGTCCGTTGTCCGTGGTCAGTCGCACAAAAGGACAGGTGATCTGCTTTTACGCTAGTGTCGTAGCACAAAGATCACAAAAGATTTTCAACTGTTACCTTTGCCCCTGGTGTGTTCTTTGCAGTTCGAATACCGGGTCGTTGACTGAACTGAATATCCCCCGTCTCAGCTATTGATAAAAGTTACAACGGACTACGGACTATTGACGACGGACTCCTAAATACCTTTCCTGTTCACAAATGAGTTCGTGGTTTTGATGCTTACTGTAGAGAAGGGTACTGGTAAAACCGTCCATGCGGCTCTTTTTTGCCAACTGGGCAGCAGCATCAAGCCGCAAGTCATAGCAGACGGGACAACGCTGAGACTCCCGAAATGCCACCTGGCGCAAAAAACTCACAACGTCATAATCGTCCCGATAAATCATTTCCAAGCCGAGACTTTCTGCCAACTGCTCCACGGCCCGCCGTCGCCGCCGGAATTCCTGGTAGGGATGGATGTTAGGGTTGTAGAAGAAGCCAAAGACGCGTGCTCCTTCACCCTGCAAAATCTCAAAGGGGTAAATGGAACATGGTCCGCAGCACATATGAAGCAGTAATTTCAAGAGGGCACCTCATCGGAAGCAGGCAAGGGTTCGAGGGTTCCTGAAGGCTGATTATACTTCAAAGTGAAACAAGGGGCAAACGTGACCTGACACCTGCAACCTGAAACTCGACCTTCACGGAAAAGGGATTAATGGCTTATTTGTTGAGTTAGCCACTGAGTAATAATCCCCTCTAATTCCTTTTCATGTTTTCGGAAACGATGGTCTGCACCTGCAATTTTCCTTATCGTCACAGAGCTCCCCGGCCCCGCATTGTTTTTCAGTTGATCTGCCACCTGGGGATCTACGAGACGGTCAGCCAGACCGCAAACCACGAGCACTGGTTTGGCAAGGCGGGCAATGTTCATGAAAGGATCCGAGAGGCTTTGCGGGCCCCTTAGGCTTACCACATGGTTGGCTGTATACAAAGTCTTGCCGAGTGGGCCAAGGTCAATAATCATCCAGGCGTCACCCTTGCCTTGGGCCTGCAATTCCTGGGCCCGGTGGAGAACCTCAGTAGCTGCTTCCAGGCCGAAGGATCTCACATTCCATTGGAAAAGGTTTCCCGGAGGCCCTGTAAGAATTACTCCGTCTATCCTCGGGTCGTGGGTTTCTGCCAGATAAAAGAGGACCCGGTTGGTTCCCAGGCTATGGCCGTAAAGGAAGAGGGCTTCATAGCCCCGTCGAGTCATTTGATCCACACCTGCGATGATGTCTGGCAGGTTATCCTTAAACAGACTCTTTTTGGGACCTAAGTCGTGATCGCGCAGGTTAAGGGCCAAAGTGGCGAAGCCACGGCGAGATAGCGCCTCCGGAAGAAAGGCCATAATGCCGGAATAGAAGTTTCCCCCGTATCCGTGAACCATGATTACTCCGGCTTTGGCCCGGGAAGGGTAAGGCTCACGGAAGACACCGCCCAGTTTTACTCCATCAGTGGTGTGCAACTCTATCAGTTGTGTCTGAACTACTTGCTCAGTCTTAGGGCAGGATGAGCAAATCAGAAGGGCGACAACTGCGGTGTAAAGAATTAATATTTTATCTGCTCGCATAGTTAGTTGGCTGGCCTTAAGCGAATTGCTTGGTTGGACTTGCCCGACTATCCGTGGCGCAGAAGGACTGAAAGGACGGTACAGTTGCTCTTGGCAAGATAGACACCAAGTCGGCTGACCTTTGAGAGCAAACAATTCTTATAAATTCTGGCCGCCGAGGAGCCAGGCTGGATCCAATGAGAATGTCTCTCTCAGGACCTCGATATTTTCCGGAGATAGTCTCCTTTTACCTGTTTCCATATCTTCAAGGTCTTTTTCAGTTATGCCAAGCCGTTGAGCAACCACAGCTCGAGTGAGTCCACGAACCTCCCTGAAATCTTGCAGACGTTGTCCGACTTTCTGGTAATCAATATCTGTTGCCATGACCATCTATCCTTTCTAAGCAGTCTCGTTCCGTTGGGTATATGCATTTTGCTGCAAAACAGTGGCAAGCTTTCAATTTAACACACCCGGAAGTCCTCTGTAAAATCCTTTCCCCTTGGCAGTTGCCGCCGGGAAAACTTGGCCCATACAGCATGGCCCGTCGGGGGTGTTGAACCACTGAGACCACAGACACAATTTACACCCTATAGAATCATCTCTGTGTACTTTGTGACCTCTGTGGTTCAAGAGGCAGAGTGGCGATTGCTTGCCCCTTCACAATGGTTTGTTTGCCCTGCCCAATGACAAATGCCCAATGACAAATGCCTAACGAAACCGTATACTGATCCAACCCCTCTGCTGCAAAGGGAGCCATAGTCTGAAAGGAGGTATGCAACCGATGTATGCGGTGATAATGGCGGGAGGCAAGGGCACCAGATTCTGGCCCAGGAGTAGAGAAAAGAGACCCAAGCAACTTATCAATATTGTAGGGCGACGTTCAATGGTGCAACAAACCATAGCGCGGATTGGTAATCTGGTCCCGGTTGAAAATGTTCTAGTGGTGGCTGGTGACGCTCACGGAGAGGAGTTGCGCCGACAGCTGGCTGAGCTTCCGCCGGAGAATATCTTGCTTGAACCAGTTGGACGAAACACAGCCGCCTGCATAGGTTTAGCCGCTTTTCTCGTCCGACATCGCGACCCGAGTGCGGTAATGGTAGTACTACCGGCTGATCACCTGATTACTGACGAGGAGCTGTTCCTCTCCGCTTTAAGGGCAGCGGTAGCAATGGCTCGGAAAGAGCCCGCCCTGATTACTTTGGGCCTTCGCCCCGCGTCGCCCGAGACTGGCTACGGCTACATTGAGGCCGGGGACCAAGTTGATAAAGCGCAAGAGCACGAATTCTTTAAAGTTCTTTCGTTTCATGAGAAACCTGATCTTGAGCGGGCCAGACATTACCTGGAAAAGGGTAATTTTTTCTGGAACAGTGGCATGTTTGTTTGGCAGGCGGAAGCGATTTTGGCTGCAATGAAAAGTTATTTGCCCGGCCTTTATGCAGATCTACAGAGCCTGAAGCCTTTTCTGGATACGGACGAACTGGATCGGGAGATTAATCGCATCTATCCTGATCTGGAGTCCATTTCCATTGACTACGGGGTGATGGAAAAAGCTGCTAACGTTCTAATGATACCTGCTGATTTTGGCTGGAACGACTTGGGAAGTTGGGCCTCCATGGCACAAATCTGGCCCAAAGATGATCAAAGCAATGCCCACCAGGGTGCAATTATGACGATGGAATCCCGCGGCAATGTGGTCTTCTGTGAGGAGAAGCTTTGTGTTCTTCTTGGGGTGGATGACCTAATTGTTGTGGATACTGAAGAGGCTCTGCTGGTATGTCCGGTGAATAGAGCCCAGGATATTGGCAGGATTCTTGATCTAATGAAACAACGGGGTATGGAGCAATATTTGTAGGTTTCAATCAAAAGAAGATTGTGGTTTCAACAGGCCAGATCTATCCTCGTCCAGGCGGCGCAAACCTTCCATCAGCAGATGCATAGTGTCCTTTTGCACCTGCCGTTTAATGGAAAGAGCCTCGGCCGACTGAAACTGGAATTGCCCGTCCTGCCAGAAAAGTAACTGGTAAAAGGCTTGCTCGCCGAGAAAGTCTCCAAGTGTTACCTGGTAAATAAAGCCTCTCTCGAAAGAAATTTTGGCCTCACCTCTCTTGCTGGAGATCACTAATACGCCGGTTCTACCGTTGAGTGCAAGAGTTTGAACGAGTTCAGGAATACTGAAGGTCTCAATACTTCCAAGCATCCCTTTGTCCAGAGTTTCCGCCATCCTCGTACTGGTCATCTGTAGTCTCTGGGTAAGGAGCTTGGTGAAATAGATGCTCAGAGAAGGATTGTCCCTGACAAGTCGATCGAAGTCCTCTTTGCTTATCTTAAGCAGGGAAACCGGGGTTTTCGCCCTAATGGTCGCCGAGATGGGTTCACCAGAAATCAGTGACATCTCCCCGAAGCACTCTCCCTCCGGAAGATTGGCAATAACTTCTTCTCTTACCTGTCCTCCCTGACGTAAAACCGACACCTCCCCTTTGGTAATTACATAAAGAAACTCGCCAACATCACCTTGCTGAATAATGTCGGTTCCTGTGTTGATGTGCTGAAGTTGAAGAAGGGGAATGATCTTTTCCAGTGAAACTTCCGGAAGAGGTTCAAAGATAGGCATTGATTGAAGTTTTGACAGATCGAGTCTGAGGTTCGTAAGATGCTTCAATGTTTCCGGGGCGATAGTTACTCGCGAGCGTCTTTTGATGACATTGAAGATGACACTACCCATGTTGCAGCAGCAACGGAGGCTGCCGAGCTCTTCACCAATACCCAGGGTGGCGAAAGCCACCCCTCGAGACAGGGGCAGGATATATGGTTGGCACTGACTGAGAGCAGAAATACATATTTTGTTGGTCTCCTCCAGGACGATTTGTGGGTAGTCTATAGTAATTTGGTCGCCCTTGGCATAAGTAGGACAGTCGGAAACCTCCTCGGCGATCATAGTGACCCTAAGCAAAGCCATAACTGTTCATCTCAGACCGAAGTACAGAAGCACAAAAAGCACAAGTAAAAACTTATAGTAGACTTCCTGAGTTCATTAAAGCTCTTGTACTTTTCCCGCAGTTAATTTTGGTGTAACATGGTCGTCCAAATGCAAAGGTGTCATTTTTTCATGTGGCCCATTCCTTGAGTATGCTTGCAAGGTCTTTGCCATAAAGAGAACTTTTATTGGTTAATTTATTTGATCATGGAAAATCTGTTCCCCCCCTCGCACAATCTGATCTGGGATGGGCCAGGGGAAGATCCCGCAATGAGGGGGTCAAGATTAAATGGCTGTGCGAGGGAGGTTTCAGTGTTCAGGTGTCAGTGTTCGGGCCGATGATTTCTGACACCTGAAACCTTAAATGTGGCGGGGAGAGGAGAATGAAGGTGCTCAGTGTCCTCGGCAGCCCGAGGAGAGGTGGAAATACAGAAATTCTTTTAGATGAGGCGCTGCGGGGTGCCAGCGATCATGGCGGTTCCTGTGAGAAAATTGTCTTGCGAGACCTTAAAATTACACCATGCTTGGAGATCTATAAATGTGCCAAGGATGGAGTATGTGCGATTAAAGACGAGATGCAGGATCTTTTCCCGAAAATCGAGCAAGCCCAGAGGTTGATTATTGCTTCTCCCATATTTTTTTATAGTGTCTCGGCCCTGACCAAAGCAATGATTGACAGATGCCAGTCTTTGTGGGCAAAGAAATACATTTTGAAGTTGCCGATCTCCTCCGTTCCCGACCGCAAGGGAGCATTCATCTCGGTAGCAGCTACTCGGGGGAAAAAGCTTTTTGATGGGGTGAGGCTAACGATGAAATATTTTTTCGATGCCATTGATGTGATTTACAGCGATGAACTTTTGGTGCGGGGAGTGGATGAGAAGGGTGAGGTGAGGAAACAAGAGAAAGCTCTACAACATGCTTATGAACTAGGCAGAAGGCTGGTAGAAGATTAGAAAACTGGGCCAAGGGGCAGACGACAGACGATTTTTAATTTCAAAATCCGAATTTCGAAATTATAACTCTGAGTCCTATGCCCCAGGCCCCATGCCCTAAGGCAAGGAAGGAGGTCCCGACATGTTGTTTATGGCCGTTTTTACCTATGACCCGCAAGATAGAGATCGAGTGATTGAACGGAGGATGAAAAACCCACGAAGCACTAAAGGCGTAAAAATACAAGGTGAGTGGTTCGATGTTTCAGGTCACCGAGTTTTTTGTCTCTTTGAGGCAGACGACGCCGCCCACGTAGCTGCCACTTTCTACGATTGGAGTGATCTTGGAGTGGCAGAGTTGATTCCCGTTGTCGACACTGAATTCGCTATAAAACTGTTGAAAAGAACAAGTCCTAAGTAGGAAAATCGGCGAGCATCTTCAGTCACCTCAAACTGCTTGGGTACTCTACGGGTGCCTAAGCCTGAGGAATTGATCACCACTGGTTTCGATCAACAGCAGGTTGAGATTCTGACCAGAAGAAGATGAGCCAACTTGACAGCAAATTTTCCCATGGACTAAGCTGGCTTTGTTTCAGGGAAGACCCCAGGTAAATACAACCAGGAGATTCGCTGATGAATCTAATCGGGCCTAAAAGATGGAGGAAGTGGGTTATAGTGACAGCCATTATCTTTGGTGGTTGCGGCCCTCCGGTAACCACTAGGCTGGTGACCATAGATCTGAAAAGACCTCCTGAGGCGGAAGTGCGAGGCATCAAGACCATAGGGGTCTTACCTTTCAGCAGTCCAGTCTCGCATATAGGGCGCAAATTGGCCGCAGATGTAGCGAAGGCACTGGACGGCGGTGTCCTGGGCCTTGGCCCATATGCGGCACGGGTGATCAAACCACCCGAGGATTTCGAGCCCGGAGCCGGTTCAATCAAAAAGCTCGGGAAAAAAGTTGAGCTGGATGCTCTCATCTTGGGGGAGATTAGCCGATTCTCGGTGCAAACCTCCAGGGTTAACCAACCTATGCTATCCAAGCCAGAATTCGGCCCCGGTGAACCAAGCCAATATGCATGGCAGGAAATTTTGGAAGATGCCTCTATAAAAGATGCATATTACTATCGAATCACTTCCCGCCAAACTCCAGACACGGTTGAGGTGTCGATAACCAAGCTGGTCTGCTCCATAGAGGTGCGAATGCGACTGGTTGAAACCCAGGACGGTAGCACCCTTTGGCAGCGTGAAATGGCGAGAAGACTTGAAAGAATCAGCTTTACTGGTCCCCAGGTGGAAACGGAGGCCGAAATCGACAGACTGGTTCTCTCTATAGTCAATGAGGTGGTCGCTCGGCTGAAACCGGAGGAACACAGGGTTCAGCGACTACTCAAAGTGCCGTACTTTGGTATGACCCCGGTGGCTGCTAAATTGTATAAATGGAAACCTGGGAGTTGCCTACGAGAAGAATGGACGCTTATTGGAGGCGGTAGCTGCTTATGAAAGGGCTTATCGCTGTCGGCCACGGGATCCCACCTACCGTTACTACAGTGATGATTTGCAGAGCAGTTTTGCCCCAAAATTGAAGCGGGAGGACCTACCAACGATAGTCTTGGGAGTGGGTGGGGACGGAACCATTTATCTGACAGGAGGTGGAAAAGTTGGCCACTCAGCAAACAGAAGATTTACCGTCTATCGAACGGAGGTCGGACGCTCCCGGAATGGTGGAAGGATAGAGTGGTTTAGGGAAACTGATCTCGCCCGCGGCAGAATCGTTGAGGTTAATGAGCGAGTGACCTTGGGCCAACTCCTACTGTACAATCCTGAGCTTACAGTTCAAAGAGGTGACCTGGTTCGCTTTGAAGCCAAGTAAGGGGGGAGGATATCAAAGCGGGGGAGGCGTGGTATACATCAGAGAGATAGCGAAGAACCCCTATGAGCTATGGAGACGAATGGAAGAATTGGAGCAGGCGTATAATTCTGAACCACCGGGTGAGAGGCGAGACGAACTTCAGCTGGAACTCAATAGAACCCGCGCAGAGCACAAAAGGTTAAAGAGCATTCTCGAAGGAGCAAAGGATTCTCCTTGAGCCTGAGAGGTTGATTAGGGCCGGTTATCTTACCCATTCCCCCACAAAAAAGGCCCCAACAAACGTTGTTCCATCTGGTTATTCCCGAACCACCGTTCTCCCCCCGGCATCACCATGACTGCCGGAATTTACGCCACCTGGCTGGGTTACTAAGTCCGTCCGGTAGGCCCAGCAAAACAATTTTCCTAAGGCCAACCGTAGATGGTTCCCGCTCGTTGGGACCAATTTTACTCTAACATGGTTATACTTTTTTGCCAAGGGTATTTTCCAAAAATTTATCTCTAGCCCGGATGTTTCATGGATCACTTATTGTCGAACCGATGGAAAGGGGGAACTACTGTGGAAATTGATCCGTTGCAGGAAAGAATCAAGGCAAGGCGATTGTCTCTTCTGGCTCTTCTTTTTTTCTTCCTTTATCTGGTCTTTCTCGTCTTTCGACCTTATTTGGGCACTTTGATCTTTGCAGCGGTTTTAGCCTCCCTTTGTTATCCTTTTCATGATCGTATTCTTAAGTGGTGCAAAGGTAGAGAGAACCTGGCAGCGCTTCTTACTTCAGCCCTCTTGGTAGTGATAGTTCTGGTACCCCTGGTGAGTTTCTCTGCCGTTCTAGTTGAACAGGGAGCGATATCATTTGGCAAGACTAATGCCTGGCTGAAAGAGGTACATCTGCAGGAGATTCTATCCGGGAAGTGGATACACCCCCTTTATGAGATGGTGCAGAAACTAACAGCGCGGCTGGGGGTGGATCAAATAAACTTGCGAAAGGCTCTGATGGAGACCAGCTCTGCCCTTGGACAATTGCTCCTTAACTGGGGAAGGGAGATCTTAGGAAATGTGACAGGGCTGGTGGTGCGCTTTCTACTCCTCATTGTGTTGATCTTCTATCTGATTCGTGATGGCAAGGAAATCCTGAAAAGGCTAAAACATCTCTCACCTCTTTCGCTGGAGCAGGAAGAGAGGCTCATCCAACGCATCCGCTCGATCAGTCGATCGGTTGTCTTGGCAAATTTGGCTACCGCTGGTGCGCAAGGAATTGCTGGAGGCATAGGTTTATGGATCGCGGGAATTCCCGCGATCTTTTGGGGAACAATGATGGCTTTCACCTCACTCGTTCCAATTGTGGGCACAGCCATTGTTTGGTTTCCCGCCGTCTGCTACTTGTTGATAACAGGTAGTTGGGGAAAAGGAATCTTTCTTGCAGCCTGGAACATATTGGTCGGTGGCTCTATCGACAATTTCCTTCGTCCCTATCTAATGAAAGGGGAGGGGGCCATCTCATCCATTTATCTGTTCTTTGCAATTTTGGGTGGTATTCAGCTCTTTGGATTCGTGGGCGTCCTCTATGGACCGCTCATCCTGGGAGTTGCTGCTATTCTCCTCTACCTTTATGAGCTGGAATATAGTGAGGTGCTAACAGAGGACTGAGGAGTAAAAGATCCGGAAGAACCGGCTTTGGGCTGCCTCTAGAGGGTCTTTCCTTTAGGCAGGCTAGCTTCAACCACAGAGATCACAAAGATCACAGAGGAAATCAAACCAGATAATGTATTCGTAAATATGAAGGTGGGAAGGTTTTTCTTTG
>JARRNM010000176.1:0-13234 GCA_037384945.1 Deltaproteobacteria bacterium | reverse complement strand
CCCGTATCATCTAATCCCAATAAAGGTAGAGAAAATGTGCCCTCTCCTCCTAAAGAGGAGAGGGCTTCGGCTTACCTGGTGCCGATGGTTGGGGTGAGGGGGGGATGAAGAGCCCTATTCATGGGCTTTAAATTCTGCGGCGGACCGCAGAAATCTTGCTTGTCTTTATAAGGTTGCAGCCTCCCTGGATTCCGCTGCGACCACTGCAGAAATCTCATCTGCCGACTGCTCCGGAGCTACTTCGTTGGTCTCTTCGACAACGGAGGTTTTTACTCTTCTATAGCTGGAGCACCTGCCATAGCGGCTTCATCGGTGGTCTCGCTGGCAGGTTCCTCAGCAGGGGCTACCACCTCGGTCTGAGTCTGATCAGCGGTGGTATCCTCTTCTATAGCTGGGGCACCTGTCATGGTGGATTCGTCGATGGTCTCGCTGGCAGGTTCCTCAGCAGGGGCTACCACTTCGCTGGTCTGTTCAACGGTGGTATCCTCTTCTATAGCTGGAGCACCTGTCATGGTGGATTCGTCGGTGGTCTCGCCGGCAGGTTCCTCAGCAGGGGCTACCACTTCGGTCTGATCAACGGTGGTATCCTCTTCTATGGCTGGAGCACCCACCATAGTGGATTCATCGCTGGTCTCACTGGCAGATTCCTCAGCAGGGGCTACCACCTCGGTCTGATCAACGGTGGTTTCGTCAACTCCTTGCACGTCTTGCGTCTCCGAGGTGGTGATAGAGGGAACAACCCCGGTAGTTTCACCGAGGGCGGTGTCCTCAGAGTCCGGAGATCCCTCATCGGCGGACTCGTCGTTCAGAGATTCTGCTGTCTGCGGTTCATCCGAGGTCAATGCCTCATCTTGTGCTGATTCATCAATAGGCCAGGCCACTTCTAAACTTTCCCAGGCCTTGCTTTCTGGATCCTCTGACTTCAAGGTTAAACAGTAGTCACTTTGGTAGAAGCGAGGGAGGGGTCTAATGACCATGAGGTAGTACCACCCATCTGCCGGTAGTTGCACATTTGTCATCTCCAGAGGCAGTTCGCCTTTGTTGGTCACTCTGAATTTGACCCCGGGTATTGCGTCACGGATAGACACGAACACTCTGCCTTTGCTCGTGCAACCCCACAAGAGCTTTTTTAACCAGCTAAATTTCGAATTCTCCTCAGCTTCGGCCGGATCTTGCTCCTCAGACTCAACCCGTATTAGGCTGAGAATTTCATTAGCTTTGCCCTCGAACTTGAATAAGCCGATGGCACCATGGAGGGGGTTCCTCTTGAGTTGGAGCCTTTTGAGTCTGGGATCTAAAGTTTCAGAGCTCTCATCCGTCTGATCAGTAAATGAAGAGGAACAGATAGTTTTTATCGGATCTACTACCGGGGGTTCTCCCACCACAAAGGTTAACCCGCTGATACTAGCGGACGGATCTGCACTGGCAAGAGTCATTGTCACGGCAGCACTATTTTTTATTGGGATACTCTCCACAACTTGGCGGGTGGCGTGATCTATTTTGAGGAGATTTCCCGATACATCGACTCCGTACAGAACGTCCTCCTGATTAAAATCGAGAGCTGCGATGGTGAATGACAAGCCGGTCAGCGCTGCTTTTTCGACCACCGCGGGTGAAGTCGCGAGATCTATTTTGACCAGATCGGTTCCGCTGGCGCCGTACAACATTCTTTCAGATTGATTAAACGCCAGGGCTCGTACAGGCCAAGGAAATGAAACAATAGGGGTTAGCGTGGCTGTTCCTGACTCTTGATCCATAGTGACCAGGACCAGGGTAAACTGCTCGCCGGAGGGATCGGTCTGAACGCCATACAGCATATTCTCCCCTGCCTCCAGGGCAACAACCCTGGGAACAACCGTCCCTGAGTCTGAGACCAAATTGAAGGTCTGGACCAAGGCGCCCGAATCCGGATTAACGGCAATGATGCTGCCGGGATTCTCGTTGACGGCAACGAAGAGGGTGCGAGTATTAGATTGGTATTCCAAATCGGCTATCAAACCAAAGCCCAAGGAGGCAAAACGAACATCGCTCGTGCCGTCTGCAGGGTTTATCTTTACCAGGGAGTCGCTGGTGAATCCCAGAAGATCGCCAACCTCCACTGGTACTGGATCTGGTATAGTAGAAGGATCAGCACACTTGAGGGAAAGGGTGTAAGCACCGGTTTTATTTTCACCAGTCTCATCGTAGATGACCAGGTAGTAGGTGCCGATTACATCGATAGGAAGCTCAAGATAGGGATCTTCATTGAGAGGTAACAGCGAGGTTAGTTCGGCAACCGCGATCGGTTTTTCGGTGTCCGTGTTCGTGTCGGGGTCAGAGTCAAGGTAAACCTCTAGAATGGTGTCGAGTGTCGCCCCAGCGTCGACAGTGTCGACGTCAATAGTCAACACTTGGCCTACGGCCAAATCATTCTCAGAAATATAGTAATAATCAGCTTGTTCACCCGGATCGAGCGAGCGGTCGGAGATTTCTGCAGGATCAGCGCAGAAAACTCTCACCGCGTTTTCGAAACCTTCCGGGGTGGGTGTAAAATCCGCCCGAGCTGCCGGAATCAGGCCGAAGATGAAAAAGACAATTGTACCTAGGATTACTTTGAGTGTGGGTTTCATTGCACATCCCCCTGGTCTGAGATACACCCCAGTTGAAATTTAGTTTTGGGTACGGTCCCTCTCTCGCAAAAGTAGTGCCAAAAGGATACAGTATAAAAATTACTGTAATATCTATAAGTTATCTGCATTAGAACCGATGGACGGAATCCGGCCAAATCGCCATATTTTGCTAATTGGCCATTGGTCGTTTGGCTAAAAGGCCAAATCATCGGTTGAATAGAAGGGGTGAAGCAGGGAATGTGACCTTCAATACGAGGGCTTAAAAGAGTTGAGCATGTTGAAATATGTAGTTAATATGACAATACTTTTAATATGGGGTAAGATTTTAATCAGAGGACATCTGAGCCTCGATTTAGCGCACTAGCAGGAAGGATTGGAGTCAGAGGCAAGGGGTTAGTTCAAGGTTTCTAGCTGAATGATAAATTGGGACCAAATGTGAAAATATTTTCCACTTTTTAAGTTACCAACATTACTTATCCATATAAAAGATTCTGATCGATACGGCCGATTGGTGAAAATCGGAGAAAAGCTGAACCATGTTTCTCTTGATCAACAGAGGCTCTTTGGCTATTTTTTAATAATAAATTAAACGTGAAGGTTATGACTTTGGTGGGCTGGGCAATAAAGTTCGCTTCTGTGTGAAAATATTTTCCACTTTGCCTTCCACACCATGGTCAGATTGACACTCCCGCGGGGCCATGTTAGATAGGGTCACCATGTGGAAGCAGAATAGACAAAACCTCTATTTCAAGCGAAAACAAAGGGTTCGCAGACGACTGTTTACTGTACTGGCCCTGGTGCTGCTCTCTGTGGGAGTATTTGTTTTAACTATAGGGGCACGAAAGAAACCTTCCCCGAAAGCTTCACCCACTGTTATTTATCCGGGAAGATTCACTGAGAAGAAAGACTTTCGCCAGACTGTCCGTAGTGTTACTCATTCCATTGAAAGGGGGGACAGTCTTTACCAAGTGTTGGTTAGCCATGGAGTTGAGGTCTGGGAGGTGGGCGAGTTGCTGGCGGGTTGTAAATCTCTAAATGAACTCCAAAGACTAAAACCCGGTGAACTGCTGAACCTTTTTTTCAGAGGTGACTCCCAGCAGTTGATCAAGGTTCGTTATCAAGAAACTGATGGCAAGGTTTTGACCCTTGCCCTTGGGGACCATGGCTGGATAACCAGTCGATACACTGAACCACTGGTCGTTACACCAGCGCTGGCGCGAGGCACCATCAAAGGCAGCCTCTATCAGAGTGCGATTGATCAAAATATTGATTTTGAGCTTGCTCTGGAGCTTGCCGATATTTTCGCCTGGGATATTGATTTTTTTGTAGACCTTCGGCCTGGTGATAACTATGAATTTTTGTATGAGCAAAAATATGAAGCGGGCAAGTTGGTTGGAAATGGGAGAATTACCGCGGTGCACTTTTATAACGACTCTATCCGCCACCTGGCTTATTATTATAAGGTCCCCGGTAGAACTGCTGATTACTATGACCGTAAGGGAAAGTCTCTGCGCAAACAGTTTCTCAAGTCTCCTCTCCGATATTCCCGCATCAGCTCCGGTTATTCGAGGCGGAGGCTGCACCCCATATTGAAAATCTATCGCCCCCACCCGGGAATTGATTACGCAGCACCCATTGGCACGCCTGTGGCAACCGTGGGAGACGGACGGGTGATCTTCAGAGGATGGAAAAACGGTTACGGGCGCTGTATCACTATTCGACATAATAACCGCTACACAACTACCTACGGGCATCTATCACGCTATGCTCCAAGGTCCAAAGTAGGCTCCGTGGTAAAACAAGGTGAGGTCATCGGCTACGTGGGGGCGAGCGGTCTTGCCACCGGTCCTCATCTGGACTTCCGGATGAAAAAGGATGGCAGCTTTGTCAACCCTTTGAAAGAGCGTTTTCCTGCTGCCCTGCCGGTTCCAGAGAGCTGTATGGAGGACTTTAGAAAGCGGGTCGCTTACTTGGAAAAAACTCTTGACCATTTGCTTGCCGATACTGAAAGGGAGAGTGCACCCCCGGCGGCTTCGGCGGTTTCTCAGAATCTGTGAGAAGTGTAATTATATTTAGGCAGAAAAGGTAAGGAGAAACCATTGCACCGACTTATAGTAACCATTTTGGCGTTGACCTTGAGTATCTCTGCGGTGGGACTCGAGATTGCCCATGGCTATCTGCTGCCACCGCAACAAATCCTTGAGTTTGTCTCCAAAAAAACCGGAAAAGTAGACAACTTTCGGTTTGAGGCAGTGGTTGAAACCCCCAATCCCGACCAGCCGGATACAATGTTGAGGAAGGAAATGGTGTATTATGCTGCTCGCCCCGATCTCCTCCGGGTGGAAAGTGTGGGCGAGGGCGAAGACTCCACTGTTTTGGTTGAAGGAGGGAAAAGGCTGGCTTTGGTGGACGGCCATCTCTTGGCAGGACCGGCCCGTCCTGAGGAGATCTTTCCTGCTCTCCTTTATGCTGACTCTCCCCAGACCCTTGAAATGCTTCTGGCGGCAGAACAGGTGGACCTCAGTCAGGTGCACTTGGGTCGCTTGGGCAAAGAGATTGCTTACATAATCGGCGGTCCGCCGCGGGAAGTGGAGGCCCCTCAGTTTTGGTGTGA
Organism: Deltaproteobacteria bacterium; assembly: GCA_037384945.1. Classification (GTDB taxonomy): domain Bacteria; phylum Desulfobacterota; class Syntrophobacteria; order BM002; family BM002; genus BM002. Next base: position 8,011 of record JARRNM010000176.1, on the reverse strand, counting down.
CAAGGACAACTTCTGGCCCATAAGGCTAATTGGGCGCAGATCATCTTCTGGTGTAGATGATCTGGTGGACATCCGTTTTCTTTCCTACCAGGAGGCGGCAGGATCAATCTGGCTGCCAACTGTCATCGAGATTTATCGCCAAGACCAGCTTGTTTTTCGTCTGACTGTACAGAGAACATCTGTCAATCAAAGGCTACCAGATTCGCTCTTCGATATGAAGAAATTTGCCGCCGAGCACCCACCACCAGTTCCGCCGAAAGAACCCTCTGAGAAACCTGCTGAAGAGCTGGAAGAGATGCGGCGTTACCTTGAGAAGAAATACGAATAACAGAGCTGTTTGAGAGTCTTCTCTTTCTGTTCATTCAAAAGCTTGGTATCCAAGTTCAATCTGAGATCTGAGATGCGGGATATGAGATTTCAGGTAAAGATGTAGAATCTCATATCGCACATCTCACATCAGATGCAGATATTGTTTCGTATTCGATATGGTCCAGGGCGTGGGGTTTGCCAGGGATCCTATGGGCGGGGAGCACTTATGAGCGCGCTTTATGTCGAGGTGGCAGTGGTGTTGCCGGTACTCGGTACCTACTACTATCAGGTGCCCACGGAATTGAGGCATAAGGTGGCAGTGGGACGGCAGGTGGTGGTGCCTTTCGGCAGGAGGCGGCTCACAGGATACATTCTCGGGATCAAACAGCAGTTGCCGGATAGTATGGACGTCGTCATCCGTGATCTTCTTCGGGTAAGTACAGAGGATTGTCATTTTAGGGAACCTCACCTTCCCTTTTACCGGTGGCTGAGCAATTACTATCTCTTCCCTTTGGGAGAGGTAATCCGGTCCGTTTTGCCCGGAGGAACCAGCAGCAGCACCCGCCGAACCGCTTCCATTAGTGAAGCCGGCCTCCATTCCCTCAGAGAGTCTTCCCTTGATGAAGAAGAAACTGCCGTGCTTTCACTGCTGCGGGAACATTCTGCCATGAGTCTGCGCCAGATTAGCAACCGTTTGCCGGCGTATAATGCAGGACGGATCTGCCGCCGCCTTGGGCGCAGGGGGTTAATCCTCTGGGAGGATCAACTGCAAGAGCCCAGGATCAAACCGAGATACCTGAAAATGGTCAGGACCTCGCAAAATCTTGATTGGGCAAACCTTCCAGCACAAGAACTCAAAGCAAAAGAGATAGAGATACTCACTCTCTTGAAGGGAGGCCCCCTTCTTCTCAAGGATCTGAAAGAAAAGATAGAAAATGGTTACTACTGGATTCGGAAGATGACAGATCGAGGACTGCTTGCTGTGGAAGCGGAAGAGGTGTATCGAGATCCTGTAGGAGCAATTGCGGTTGAATCCAGCCCCCCACCAAAGCTCAGCGATGATCAACAGCAGGCGATTCAGACTATCTGCCAGGCATTGACAGAGAGAAGCTTTGCCAGCTTTTTGCTCCATGGAGTCACTGGCAGCGGCAAGACGGAAGTATATCTAGCTGCCGCGGCTGAAGCCTTGCGCTTGGGCCGGCAAAGCCTGGTGTTGGTGCCTGAGATTGGCCTTACCGCCCAGATGGAAGGACTTTTCCGCCAGCGTTTTCAATCCAGAGTGGTAGTGGCGAGCGGAGGGATGAATGGATTAGAGTTCGCAGGGGAGAAGTGGATGTGGTGGTGGGCGCTCGCTCTGCACTTTTCGCTCCCATAGATCGATTGGGCCTTATCGTAGTTGATGAGGAACACGACGGCTCCTACAAACAGGAAAGAGGACTTCGTTACCACGGGCGAGACGCGGCGGTGATGAGAGCGAAGATGGAAGGGACTGTTGTGGTAATGGGTTCGGCAACACCGGCGCTCTCCTCCTATTTCAACGCTCTCCAGGGTAAGTTTCGTCTGCTCAGCCTACCTCAACGGATTGATCACCGGTCGCTGCCCAAGGTAAGCGTCATAGATATGAAACACCAAAGACAGGGAGACCTCATATCTCATCCCCTGCGCCGGGCTCTGGCCGCTACGCTCTCACAAGGCAAGCAGGCTCTCTTGCTGATCAACCGCCGGGGTTATGCCAATTTTCTCCTTTGTCGCGACTGTGGTCATGTTGCCCACTGCCGCAATTGTGCCGTGAGTCTCACCTGGCACCGGAGCGAAGAGAAGCTGCGCTGTCATTTGTGTGGCCTGGCCATGGCGGTTCCCCCAGTGTGCCCTCAATGTGATGGTAAAAGCCTGAAGCCCTTCGGCTTTGGTACCCAGCGGGTAGAGGCAGAGGTAGAACGTCTGTTGCCGGAGGCCAGGGTAAGTCGCATGGACCGCGACACCACGCGGAGTAAACAGGCACACAGAAAGATTTTGAATGATCTCCGCCGTGGTCTGATTGACGTTCTGGTTGGCACTCAGATGATAGCCAAGGGTCATGATTTTCCTAATATCACTCTGGTGGGAGTAGTGAGTGCTGACATTGCTCTCCAGTGGCCGGATTTCCGTGCTGCGGAAAATACCTTTCAGGTTTTAACTCAAGTGGCGGGGCGAGCAGGCCGGGGCGAGAGCCCAGGCAGCGTCCTGGTGCAAACTTACAACCCCGGACACTACAGTATTCAATATGCCAAGAACCATGATTACAGGGGATTTTTCAAGGAGGAGATGAATTTTCGCCAGGAGCTTGGCTATCCTCCGCACCGACGGCTTATTCTCTTCCAGCTTGCGGGTAATGTGGAGGAAAATACCCAGAAGGCTGCGCAGCTCCTTGCGGGCAAGTGTCGGGAAATATGCCGAGCCCGGTGGGAGTTGTCCCAAGAGTTGGAGATGCTGGGTCCGGTGGCAGCGCCCCTTGGCAAGGTTAAGGGCAAGTATCGGTGGCAACTCCTGCTCAAGTCGAAAAAAGTGGCCCCTCTCCTCGATGTGGGCCGGCAGTTAGTAAACTGGAGCTATGGAGAATTCAAAGGATTTGGGGTGAATTTGAGCGCAGATGTCGATCCGATCTCCCTTATTTAGTTTTGCAGGCGCAAGGGTCAAGGCAAAGGGCATGAGGCTGGAATGGTGGAATACTGGAATAATGGAAGAATGGGCAAATCTGTTTGCCATGATCAATCACATACCCTGAAACATATTCTCCTAATTGCTCCCCCATCGTTCCAATATTCCAACATTCCAATATTCCCCTTTGCTCTATGCTCCGTGCGCTACGCTTCGTTCTACTATCTACTTAGACTTGTAACTTATTCGATAAATGGCTCCGGCCCGGTCGTCGGACACCAGGAGGGAGCCATCTGGCATCACCTGGACATCTACGGGGCGACCCCAGGCCCGTCCGTTTGTCAACCAGCCGTCAGCGAAGACGCCATATTTTGTCGCCTGGTTTCCATTCACTCTCACCAGACTAATTCGGTAACCAATGGGCACAGTTCGATTCCAGGAGCCGTGCTCCGCGATGAAAATCTGGTTGCGGTATTGGGAGGGAAACATACTCCCGGTGTAGAACCTCATTCCGAGGGCGGCCACATGGGGACCAAGTTGCCTGGCCGGAGGCACAAATTCTTCGCAGCTATGCTTTGTTCCGTAATCTGGATCGGGAATGGTTCCTCCGTGACAGTAAGGAAAGCCGAAGTGCATTCCTTTACGGGGAGCGTAATTCAGTTCATCAGGTGGTCGATCGTCCCCTAGCCAGTCGCGCCCATTATCAGTGAACCATAGTCTCTTGCTGGCCGGATGCCAGTCGAAACCCACCGTATTGCGGACCCCGTGGGCAAAGATTTCCAGATTGCTGCCATCCGGATCCATTCTCATTATGGTTGCAAAACGCTTGTCCCCGCTCTCGCAGACGTTGCAAGGTGCCCCAACGGGAAGGTAAAGCTTGCCATCAGGCCCAAATCTGATGAACTTCCAGCCGTGGTGCTGTTCCGTGGGAAAATCGTCTCTGACCATTGCAGGTTTAGGCGGATTCTTTAGTCTCTCTTCAATGTGATCGAATCTGAGGACCCGGCTAACCTCGGCCACGTAAAGAGAACCGTTACGAAAGGCCACGCCATTGGGCATGTTTAAGCCTCGTGCCAGGGTAATAACCTCGTCAGCCTTGTTATCGCCATTTCGATCCACGATGGCATAGACCTTGCCCGCTTTGCGAGTGGAGACGAAAAGCGTCCCCTCGTCTCCCAAGGTCATAGAACGAGCATTCTCGACCTTATCTGCATAAATATCTATCTGAAACCCGGGTGGTAGCTTGATCTCATCTAAATGTATACCCTGTTTTGTCGTTGCCGGCGCACAGGAGCATAAACCCGGTAGATAGAGTAAAGAAATCATGCCAGGGAGAACCAGTGTCAGTTTGTACTTTGCAAGATTCATCATTAAAAATTCCAAATAACAAATCACCGAGATCTTGGTTTCAGTGTTCAGGTTTCAGCTCTTTTGTTTCTCCTCCCTGAAACCTGAACCCCGACAACTATTTGTTACAACCCCTTCTGTTCAAAGAACCAAAAAAGGACCAAAGCACCGACGATCATAACTGGTACTATAACCCAGTGACTTAATCCTAAGACCTGGGGCAGAGTAATTTTGCCTAAGTCTCCCCAAGTGAGAATAGTGGTTTTCAGAGCAGGGTAGACTTCGGCAAAAAGGGCAGCGCCCACAAGCATGCCAATAATTCCCCAGAGGGCATCCCACCGGCCTTCGCCAAGAGCCCCAGCCGAGGTTCCTGGGCAATAGCCCAAGAGGCCCCAACCGACACCGAAAAGCAGTCCCCCAATAATGTTTGCCCCTAGATTTGTTGATTTTATCGACAGTTTGACCAGCCCCAGGTCTTTGAGAAGATAAATACCGACCATGCCAACGAGAACAGTGGAAAGCATGAACTTGACAATGGTCATGTCCAGCAATCTCAGGGCTCCGAGTTGCTTGTCGTAACGAAGTACACGACCTTTCTGCAAGAAAAAGCCAAAGAGAATACCGGTGACGAGTCCATAGATGAGCAATTTCATGGCTGCTTACCTCCCACCGTAGAGAATTCTGGCGACAACAAGACCACCGGCAAAAAAACATAGAAGGGCTATGTATCCACTAACCGCAAGCTGAGCCGAACCGCTCAATCCGTGTCCGCTTGGTCAGCCACCAGCCAATCTGGCCCCAAACATGGCCACTGCCGCGCCCAGAAACGCGATGATGGCCCTTTTGCTGAGGCTACTGCCAAAACGGCTTTTCCACATGTCCGGCAAGGGTTGCCAGCGGAAGCTAGCCGAGGTGACCGATGAAATCAGCGATCCCAAAAAAATTCCAAAAACAAACATCCACTGCCAATCAATCTTGGGCGTTTCACTCTGGAAGTAAGCCAATTTCCCTACCCGTTCGGGGCTGAATAATTCTTCGATCATTCCGGTGGAGCGGACAAAAGATGTAGAAGCACCGAAATACTTACCGGCGATCAAGACCGACATTACCAGGACTAAGCCGCTCAATGCTCCAGCCAGGTAGGGACTCCAGCCATCATCTGCTCTCGGGTTCATTCTTCACTGACCTCCTTACTCGATCATTTTCTTGAGCTAGCGATGCAGAACCGGCAATTTCGTGTATCAAGTTAGAATTAGACATTATTTTCATGTAGATACAAATGTGAACATTTTAACATGAGACATTGGTCAAGGACAAGAATTTTAGCCTACAGATGACGGTTGCTGCAGATAGGGGAGTGAGATCCTCAGGACCAGATCAAAATTATAGGGATTTGCGGTAAAGATGGTGAGTTTTTGTGCAATGCTGGAGTTCAGGGATTTTAGATTTAAGATTCTCCTAAGTTTGCGCTATTGGATCGTAAAATCTGCAATCTACAATCTTCAATCTGAAATATAACCACTCCAGCAGACTTTCGAAAGCACAATGGCTAGAGATACATAACCATAATGGTGAGATCAGATTGATTCCCTTCAAAGTCTTTAACAAAACCTCTCAGAGAGGCAATCTCATTGAAACCTAGTTTTCTAAAAATCGTACGGGTTTCAACCGAGGTGGGTGCAATCTCTGCGGTGAGCTGCTCCAAGCCAAAGTAAGCCGCTATCTCTATCAGTTCTTGAATGAGACGAGTCGCTAGGCCTTTCTGTCGATATCCAGGATCATTGGTGATACGGATCTCCCCTTGATGTTTTGTCCAGCCAATCTGATTAAAGTGTAAGGTGGCATTGGCCACAATCCTCCCCTTAGCCAGAGCGAGCATAGGTAAGACCACATCATAGTCCAGATCGTAAATCCAATTTTCAATTACCTTGAGGTCGGTAACATCGTCCTTCAATCCCATTCGATCCTCGGCGGGCATTTTCAAAAAATACTCGTGCAGAGCCTTCTCGTCCTCTTTTCTAAGAGGTCTTAGAGTGAGTTCGGTTCCATCCCTCAAAGTGGCTTTCTTGGGATATTCATAAAGGATCATAGGACCTCCTCTTCAGGAAAACTCCCTTTTTCCCGGGAATTTTAGGCATTTTAGCTCACTTTAACCATTTGCCCCACACTAGAAATACCACTCCCTCTCTACGAGACAGGCGATCCCCATGCCGGCGGCCAAACCTACCTTTACATCTCTCTTTTGCATCTCGTAGAGAAGGGTTGTCAATATCCTTGCCCCACTTGAACCCATGGGATGGCCGAGGGCAATGGCCCCTCCATTAACGTTTACTATTTCCGGATCAAGGTTCAGTTCTCGCAGGGATACAATGGACTGAGCCGCGAAGGTCTCATTTAATTCCACAAGGTCGATTTGCCTGTCGACACCAGCCCAAACTTTATGGAGAGCGCTTCTCACCGCATAGATGGGACCGTAGCCCATTAGCTCAGGTTCTGACCAGTGGTAATCATAGCCAGTGAGCTTGGCCATGGGCTTAATCCCCATCTTGAAGGCCTTTTCTGCGCTCATAATTAGAAAAGCTACGGCCCCATCGGCAACCGCTGAGCTGTTTCCTGCGGTTATAGTACCATCCTTGCCAAAGATAGGTTTCAGCTCTGCCAATTTCGCAGGATTGGCGCCGAATCTGGGATTCTCATCTGTATCACAAATGACCGGGTCTCCTCCTGCTTGACGGATTTCGACAGGGATGATTTCGTCCTTGAAGCGTCCGGAAGCTATTGCCGCTTCTGCTTTTTGATGGCTCTTTGCCGCGTACTCATCCTGTTCTTTCCTGCTAATGCCGAACCTTTCTCCGACATCCTCAGAGGTTGTACCCTTCTTGGTATCGTCAAATCGACACCAAAGCCCATCTCGAATCATCACATCAACGGCTCCCTCGGACCCTAATGAGGTTGGATCGGTGGTTTTCTCCAGTAAAAATGTTGCCTGGCTCATATTTTCCATGCCCCCAGCGACAACAATCTCAGCGTCGCCGGCTTTTATCGTCTGAGCAGCCAAAAATATAGACTTCATTCCCGCGCCGCAAACCTTGCTCACGGTAAAAGAAGGGCTGTATCGGCTTATTCCGGCACGGACTGCAGCTTGTCCGGCCGGATTCTTGCCTAGTCGCGCTTCCAGCACGTTGCCCATGATCACTTCATCAACCTTATCCGGCCGAATCTTGGCTCTGGCGAGGAGTTCCTTCATTACAATCTCACCCAGCTCAGCAGCAGGTAAAGAACTCAGCTTGCCCCCGAATTTACCTATGGCAGTACGAACGCCACTGACTATTACCACCTCTCTCATAAGAGCTCCTTCATCTCCGCTAATCCTGACGGCTTCGTAAAAAGTCCATCTGTCCGCCGAAGGTGGATTGCACTTCATCTTTTGTCACTGCGGCGCACGCCTAAGTGCGCCTCGTTCCAAAAGTTTCGCCCGCCTTGCATCTGGTCCGCCTCAGGCGGATTTACTGTGCCGTATCATGATAGGGTTCTTACAAAAGCATCAATCCTGGCTTAGATCTCTAACCAGAACAGCGATATCTTGATATTCCCCCTGATGTACATCCTTGACAAAATTCTTCAGGGTGGCCACCTGGCTGAAGCCGTTTTTTTCAAATACCTTTATGGCATCGGTCTGGGATGCAATCACCCGAGCAGAAAGCTTGTCCAGGCCGGC
>JARRNM010000175.1:0-6877 GCA_037384945.1 Deltaproteobacteria bacterium | reverse complement strand
CTGACCAGCATCAAATATGGCTTCCTGTGCAGGGCTTATTTCTGAGGCAAGCTCGCGATTGTAGCACTGGTGCCACAACCGGAGTTGGCACTGCAATCCGGCAAGAAAGCGCGATTTTGAAAGCAGAGGTCTTTTGCTTGGGTTCATTTCTCTGCCTCGACCAATATATCTGACCTATCCCGGATCTTCAGCTTGTCGCAGGAATTTCTTGATCGCATCATAGAGTCTGAAGCCGACCACCAGTTCCTCACCTGATATCCTCTGAAGCCTGAGCTGTTCCTCACCACTCAATGCATTAAGTATCTTATCACACAGAAAGTCAATGCATAGCACCAAACGCATGTTCAAGATACATCCCTTATCAGTCAAAAGGTAACAACAGTCTGTTCTGACATGGTACTCAGGCAAAGAAACACCTAATAGAAGGTTCACCAGCAAAAGGTAAGTGTCGAACTTGTTCTCCATCCCGGCTCCGCAGCAACTACCCCCCTCTTTTTCGTCGCAACACTTACAGATCTCGATAATTCTGAAATCCATCATGGCCTCACGGCTGTTCTTGATGCATCTCTCCAGGTATCTCAGAAGGTTATTTATATGAAATTGTCGTCGTAATGTCTCCTGCCAGGAGACGTAGAGATTTTGGGCTAATTTGATTTTGTCTTGGATTGATAATCCCTGATCAAAGCATTCGGTTGGCCTCATCATCAACCGTTCCCGATTTTGTTCAGACAGGGAATACATGAGCTCGCTACTTTTCATTTCAAGTCGTTCAAATCGTTCAAGCCGTTCAAGTCGTAGAAATCGTCACTTCAGCTCACACTTCACAGGAGAGCCAAGAATATTGGCGAATTTGTTGCAACCGACAAAAATGGCAGTTCGATAATTCCGCAATCCGAAATCCGAAATCCGCAATCCAAAATTGCTCTATGCCCTATGCATCCTGATTTGACCTTGAATTTCTCCCAAAAAGTCTTTAACCCCGAAACCCTCTCGTCTCCGCACATAATAATCTATTGTGACATGGGCGTGCTCACCGTACAATCTCTCCCGGGACAACAATAACCGGGAGTAGCAACGAGCCAAAGCTTCTTCGTTCGTTTCACCTTGCGTTTTGGTAAAATTGTCCCTCCACAACACCGGTCTTGGCTGGTCGACATAGACCTCGAGCATCCTTTCCTTGATCTCGGGAGGCGTCGCCAGATGTACAACCGTGGTGGTGGACCTAAGCTTCCCCAGTATATGCTCCCCGGCATAAATAACGCTTCCAGTCGTATCAACAACTACCTTTTCTTCCGGGTTACTGCCGGATAGGTAGTCAAGTACTCCCTCAATCACTGCTATCTCACCGGCGAAATACCTGGATTCCCGCTCTCTGTATTGAGGCTCATAGGGAAATCCCATCCACTCACCTAAATCGATGGTTGTACCGTCGCTTCCAGTCAACTCTGCAGCGAGTTTGTCGGCAATCAGGTCGTCGCAGCAAAAGCGGAGGAAGCCGAGTTTTGCAAGCTCGCTAGACCAGTGGGATTTACCCGATCGCGACATGCCAATCAATGAAAGATGCATAGATACCCGCAATAGAAGAATTGAGTGGCCAGTGGCCAGTAGCCAGTAGTCAATTAGGAAATTAGTTAATTAGTGTTCATCCAGGAACTTGCTTTTCGGTTGTCATTCTGAGGAGTCCCGCTAACAGCGGGACGACGAGAATCTGGAGATCCTTCGCTGCGCTCAGGATGACAAAGTGCCTCTTTCCTCGCGGAGCCTGCCCTGTGCTTGCCGAAAGGCTCAGAATGACAATCTTGAGTTTCCGAAGGACACTACTTAGTCAATACGTCTGTTGATCGAATGGTCAAACATTCTACAATCCACAATCCACAATCGTCTCCCTTCCCTAACGGTCGGGGGGCATGCTAGAGCTCTGCAGATTATTTAGGCGGAATTACCAGGTCTTGAGAGGCCTACAAGACAGATACCGAATTTCTTGCTACGAAGAATTAAGGAGCAGACTCAGAGGTGAATGGAACCAGTAATAAACTAAGCCTTTTTACGCCTCCGAGCCGCTTTCTTCTTTGCAGGTGCACCCACCTATTCTGCTGGAGCCCGGCTCTTGCTTTTCCGTGCAGCGGTTAGTTTGTCGGCAAGGCCAATGGCTTTGGCTGTATTTCTTCTTCTTTCCGAAAGCGTCTTAGCGGACAAAGCCTGCCTGGCCGGAAACCCCCACTTCTTCCGATATTCTTTTGCTGTCAAACCGAACTTTGCGAGAGTTTTCGCAGTCAGCTGCTTGAATTTACTGCCGTCTTCCAGATTAACCACATAATTTTTTTGGATGGATTTCATCGGCTTGGCTCGGAGTCTTGCAAGCTTGTCATCAACAATTTCTGCGGGAACCAGTTCTTCGAGAGCTTTAATCTCACTCAACGCCTCAAAGACCTTAGTTAGGGCTGTATCCATCTCATCGGCGGACATGGATACATGAGATGCCTGGGCTGCAACGATATCTGCTGCCATCTGTGTCAGGGTTTTTGCCATAAATAATCCTCCTGATTTGTTGACAAACGATACCTATAGCAGGATACTCCAGAACGGTTTCCAGATCAATATAAATCTGTTTGTTCTATGGCAATAGTTGAGTTAATAGCGAAGATTTGATGGAAGATGTTATAAAAATCAAGAGTAAATTCATGTGAAAAGTGCACAAAATACATTTTAGTAAGGTATTTGTTATAAATATGAGATGGGGAACATTAGTATTTCAGTTATTATACCTCTAACAACTTACAACAACTTTTTATATTTTTTTGTCCTTCTGACTTCACAACTCCCGGCCACAATCTTTTGAGGTCTTGAATGTTATTTCTCCATCACTTTCTTCAGTCTCGAGCAAGGATGGTGGCCATTCCCATGCCACCACCAACGCAGAGTGTGGCCAACCCCACCTCAAGATGGCGGCGGATCATCTCGTGCACCAGGGTAACAATAATACGAAGACCGGTACATCCCACTGGATGTCCCAAGCTGATTCCGCTGCCGTTTACATTGGTTATGGCTCGATCGAGGCCGAGTCTCCTTTCACAGGCCAAATACTGAGCCGCGAAAGCCTCGTTTAATTCGATCAGCTGAATGTCTTTCAAAGTCATTCCTGCCTTCATCAGAGCCTCTTCAGTGGCAGGAACCGGTCCGATTCCCATCACTCGGGGTTCCACACCGCTTATTCCATGGGTAACTATATGAACCAGGGGGTTCAAGCCAAGCTCCTTTGCTTTCTTTCTGGTCATGATTATGGTTGCTGCAGCGCCGTCGTTGATCCCAGACGAGTTGCCTGCGGTGACCGTGCCATTTTCTCTGAATACCGGTCTGAGGCGGGTCAGGTCTTCCATTTTGAGACCGAAGCGAGGATGTTCATCCTGCTCGAAGAGACTCGGCTCTCCTTTTCCCTTGGGAACTTCTAGGGGCACAATCTCGTCCTTAAATCTGCCTTCTTTGATGGCGGCCTCGGCTTTATGGTGGCTCTCAAGGGCCAACTGATCTTGATCCTCCCTCGAGATGTTATCTAGGTCAGCCAGGTTTTCGGCGGTAAGTCCCATAATCATGGGCTGCCCCAGGACTCGGCTACCCGAATGGAGCGCTTCCCAAACCGAGTCAGTCACCTCTTGGTTCATCAAGCGCATGCCCCAACGAGCTTTGTCCATATAGTAGGGTGCTGTACTCATGGACTCGACTCCAGCCACCAGGACTATTTCGCTATCTCGAGAGAGAATCTGTTGTTTGCCGCTGATCAGGGCCTGCATGGAAGAAGAGCAATTTCGCTGGATGGTAAAGGCAGGTATGGTGACCGGTATCCCGGCTGCCAGGGCGGCCGTGCGTGCAGTGTTCGCTTCGTCAACCGCCTGGAGGCAATCCCCGACGATGATGTCGCTTATGAGGTTGGCATCCAGGTTGTTGGCTCGCTTTAAAACTTCCCTCATGACGTGAGCTGCCAGCTTATGAGCTCTTACGTCTCTGAGGGTGCCGCCGAAGGTCCCAATGGCAGTACGAGCTGCTGCAACTATTACTATGTCATCATCTTTACTCACGATTGAAGTCCCCCTTCCAGTATAGAAGCGATGTGAGATGTGGGATGTGCGATATGGGATAAAGGCTCACGTGTTCTTCTAATATCTCATATCCCATATCTCATATCCCATATCTCATATCTCACATCTGGTAAAACCTGCTCAACCAGTTATAAAGTACTAGAAATAACCAAGCGCATGATCTCGTTGGTGCCCTCATAAATCTGAGTGATCTTGGCATCCCGCATCATCCGCTCTACGGGAAATTCTTTGATATAGCCGTAGCCCCCGAGCACCTGCACCGCCTCAATTGTCGCCCACATGGCCACATCACCACAGTAGCACTTGGACATGGCACTTAGTCGAATCAGCTCACCACTCATCCGACTCATGTCCTTTGGCTGTTCTTGATACAAGGAGCAGGTCTTATAAAGGAGCTGCCGAGCCGCCTCCGTTCGCATTGCCATCTCCGCCAACTTGAAACCAACACCCTGATGTCTGATGATGGGCTTGCCAAAACTCTCCCGTTCCTTGGCATAGGCGGTGGCATACTCGAAAGCTCCAGCAGCAATGCCCAGTGCCTGAGCTGCCACTGCTGGCCGAGAAAAATCGAGCGTCTTCATCATTACCTGGAAGCCTTGACCTTCCTGGCCAAGGAGGTTTTCAGCAGGAACCTTGCAGTCTTCGAATATCAGCTCCACTGTATCAGACCAGCGAATACCCAATTTGTCTTCCTTCTTGCCCACTGAGAACCCGGGCCTGTCTTTTTCAACCACAAATACACCGGCATTTTTGTGGGGCTTACCCTCCGGATCCGTTACTGCATAGACTGTGATGATATTCGCTACCCCACCATTGGTTATGAAGTTCTTTCTGCCATTGAGAATATAGGAATCACCATCCTTCACCGCTCGACACCTGAGCCTGGCTACATCAGAGCCCGCAGCTGGCTCGGTTAGAGCAAAAGCTGCAAGATGTTCACCCATGGCCAACTCTGGTAGAAAGCGCTGTTTTTGTTCCTCGTTGCCAGCCAGCATAATAGGCAAGCTTCCCAGTTCATGATCAGCAACTAACAGCCCGCATGCCGCATCTACCTTGGAAAGTTCCTCAACCGCAATGGCCAGCGCGAGCATACCTGCGCCAGAACCACCGTAAGCTTCGGGGAAATCGATGCCGTAAAGGCCATTCTCTCGCATCAAATCTACCATGTCCCAGGCAAATTTCCCTTCAGCGTCCCGCGTGCTCGCCCCAGGCTCCACTTTTTCTCTAGCCAACCTCCTAACCATGTCCTGCAACATTCGTTGCTCTTCAGTCAGTTCATATTGCATGGACTCTCTCCCTTCATTTCTCATTGCGCACTGCTCATTTCGCATTGATCATCCGTTGAGAGATATTTTCCCAAGGCGAAATGATAAATGTGAAATGTCACTTGTTGTAACGATAAAAGCCTTTGCCGCTTTTCCGTCCAAGGTGTCCGGCCCGCACCATCTTTCGCAAGAGTGGAGCCGGTCTGTATTTGTCCTCACCCAACTCCTGATGCAACCCATCCAAGACCGCCAGGAGCGTGTCTAATCCCACGAGATCAGCCAGGGCCAATGGTCCCATTGGATGATTTGCCCCCAGGACCATAGCCTGGTCGATGTCCTCAGCACTGGCAATACCTTCCGAGTAGACAAATATAGCCTCATTGATCATCGGACAAAGTATACGGTTCACGGCAAAACCGGGGGCCTCCTTCACTTCAATGGGAGTTTTTCCAAGTTTTTCAATGAATGTTTTGGTAGTGGCAACGGCGTGGTCAGAGGTAACGTACCCTCTAATCAGCTCCACCAGCTGCATCACTGGGGCGGGATTGAAGAAATGCACGCCCAAGACCTTATCTGGCCGCCTGGTTGCCGAAGCGACTTCAGTAATGGAAAGGCCGGAGGTATTTGAGGCCAGAATGGTATCTGGTTCACAGCTAGCATCCATTTCAGCGAAGACCTCCTTCTTCGCCCTCATATCCTCGACCACGGCTTCGATGACGAGGTCCGCATTCGCAACAGCTTCTTGGAGGTCGGTGGTTCCTTTAATGCGATTCATTGTGGTGATTGCCTCTTTGCTGTCTATTTTCTCTTTCTCTACAGCTCGGTCGAGATGAAACTTGATGGTCGCCAGACCTTTTTCAATGAAACGATCTTCCAGGTCACGCATGGATACCTCAAAACCTGCAGCTGCCACCACCTGGGCTATACCTGATCCCATTATTCCTGCACCCAGAACGCACACCTTCTTGATCTTCATGCGGATCTCCTTATTTATTACGGTCCTGGAAAGCCGGTCCTTCCCCCCATAACGGATTCTTTGATGAGTCAAGTCAAAGATAGATTGCTTTACCGGTGAAGATTGCGAGCTTTTTTGGAGTACTGGAGTATTGGAGCACTGGAGTATTGGAGAAAGCTAAACGCCCAGATTCAAACTGAAAAGGTCCTTATCATTACTCCATTACTCCATTACTCCAACACTCCATTATTCCAACAGCCTTACCCATCAAGAAAAACCCTAAAACTCCCCTCTGGGGACAGCTCAAAGTCGGATCTTCCTAGTCTGGAGTCTTTACTTTACCTCTTTATATTGCATACACCAACCCGTTTCAGATCTCAACGTCTTTAATCGGGCATAGGGCAAAGAGCATAGAGCATAGCGTCTTCTTTCGGGAGTGTAATCTTATTTTTCTCGCGAGCCTCGACCTCTCATGCCCCCCACTTAAACATGCTGGTTCGGTTTCCAAGCTCTAGATTATCTCCTTTTGATACTGCCGGGGGAAATGATTTCTAATCAAAGAA
>JARRNM010000174.1:6930-11508 GCA_037384945.1 Deltaproteobacteria bacterium | reverse complement strand
ATACTTTTTTGTAGGGAAACCGAATTCTTCTCTGCTTAAATTGTGCGGCGAGCCGAACATCCTGGACTTTCGTCTGAACTGCGAGCGCACTCGATTTGTCCTCAATCGACGGCTCAGCCTAAGCGTACCTTTTAGAGCGGGACCAATCCAACAGACTAATAGCGGAGATTTCACTTCGTAACATTACACCCATTGAAGCTCTCGTAGTTAGCTTAGACCCATGGGCCACTAACTCGACTAAGACCACACGCAACGACAATGGGAGGCCTATCGACCCGAGAGGACAGAACCGGTCTGGGTGAGACAAGAACCTAAGTGCATCCTTGAGGTAACGGAAGGAGGACGCAGAAATGTTGAAGCTCGACAGTAGATCGGACCAAGTAGAAACGATACAGAAGTGGCTTGGGGAGCTGGGATTTAATCCGGGCCCTGTGGATGGAATTTTCGGGGCAAATACTGAAAAGGCTGTCATAAGATTTCAGGAAACCGCAAACTTGTATTCGGACGGAGTTGTAGGTCCTACAACCATGGAAGCCCTGGAAAAAGCTTATACGGAGCACATTCTTGAAATCAGCTCACCAGGAATCGACGCGACAGACGCCACCGAAGAACGATATATTTTTGTCAGATGCGAGGCCGATGAATACGAGGAAGGGTATAGGCATTTGTACTTACGACAAGATGCCGCGGAGGCTTATAATGAGGTCTTGAGTAAACTTCGTCACTTTAAAGGAAAACTTACTTCGTCTGGCGGAAAGCGCTCGCTGCAAGCACAAGTGAACGCTAACAGGAGCGCCACCTCCTTCCATTATCTGGGCCTCGCTTTCGACCTGTATATTTGGAGTGGCATGGAAGATCCGGAAAATGATCCATACGTTATCAAGATTGATGATCTAACAGACCGACGCTTCGAGGTATTTGTCCGCTGTGAATCCGAAGAGGTTGAAGAGGTGGAAATCGACGATGTCGTGCGATACCACGATCCCGGACTCCAAAATACCGTAAAGGTTACTGGGAAGTTCATCAGTCTGTCGAAACTATTAATAGACAATGGGTTTCAGCCGATTAGAGCCAGGAGACGCTTCATCGAGGATGGTATCCCATTGGCTGCAGAATGGTGGCACTTCCAATATGAGCAACCCCTGATTCCTTACGTCTCTACCTTTGGTGGAGAACTTCTCAAACTCTACTCCATGCAGCGGCTGGAAGGAACTCTGCCGTGGCATTTTAGAAACCGCATTTTCAAAACCAATTGGGTCTAGGCAACAAAGGAGGGAGCAAAAATGGCAACACCAAACGAAACCAAGGACAAATTCTGGACTGCTTTATCGACGTTTTTCACAGATCTGGTGACCCTTGATGTGGTAACTATGACGGGAGACATCTCGCTCACCGTTGATGATGTATCTGGATTCCAGAACATCATGGCAAACTTAAAGGAGAAAACCGCTGATCTCAAAACCGTCGCCGTCTCACATCACGAGATCGACTATGATGCTGCAATGTTCATCAAACAGAATCTCGATGATGATGAAAAAGAGATACTTAAGTTACACCTAGAGACTGTGAAATCAGCACAGGAGATGCGGAATAAAGTTGTTGAACTGGCAACAAATGCACTGAAGTTACTCGCATGAATCTCCTTATCAACAACAAAGAAATCCGTCAAAAGATTCTCCAGGACCCCGCATTGGTCTTCTCGGATCTTGAGGAACGCCTCGAGATCTCTACATCTTCTTATGCCGAGGAAGATTTGCGTGAAGCCGATAAGGAGAGGTTGGATGAGATAAGAGAAACTCTCTGCCAGCTAGGCTATCAACCTGAAAAACCGGAAACTGAGGCCAACCTGTTCGGTTTGCTGCGGCCACTCACCGAGTTCAAGCGGGATATCGGCCTGCCTGTAGCACTGACATTTAGCATGGA
Organism: Deltaproteobacteria bacterium; assembly: GCA_037384945.1. Classification (GTDB taxonomy): domain Bacteria; phylum Desulfobacterota; class Syntrophobacteria; order BM002; family BM002; genus BM002. Next base: position 9,585 of record JARRNM010000174.1, on the reverse strand, counting down.
AGACGAGAATACACTGACCAGTCTTGTAGAATTCGAAGGCGATCGTCATGCAGAGCTCGGGGAGTCTTTGGACCTTGGCAGCCGAGGAATCCTCGTGAGGGTGTTGCAGTACCGCCTTCTAAAGCTAGGCTTTTATCACGACAAAATCGATGGAATTTACGGCAAGAATACTTTACAAGCAGTCGCTTTGTTTAAACTGGCTTTTGACATTCTCATCGATAGGACTCGGCCTGGTCTCGTGGATCAGCCTTTATTTCATACCCTGGGTAATCCATACGAACTCAACCGTCTCATGCTTCACAGACTAAATGGCCAACCCCTACTCATCAGTAACGCGTCAAATATGGAGCTGGAACAGGGAGTGAAACGGCATGATCGGGTTCTTGTCTGTCGAAACCTCTTCAGATTCGAAGAAGGCTTATCGTGCCAATCGCTTGATGCAAGGAGGGAAACATTAGATACTACACTGAGACGGACAGCAATCCATTTATTGCAACTGCAGCTTTGGATGTCATCGCTTTACCTCGGTCGCCTTGATGGCTTGTTTGGCAACAAGTCAATGAAAGCACTCATCCATTTCTTGCAAGAGAACATGCTACCTGTAGACAAGTATCTTGTGCGTCTGAAAAACGGCTACTGGGCTATTGCTCCTGCCATATTTGAAGCTATGGGCACTCAGAGGCCTGCTCCCAGTGAGACTCTTGCTCACCAGGCCTACTTGTCCAAGGAACTCGAAGAGATACTCAAGAAAGAGGAAAAATTCCAGGTAGAAAGAGGAGAGGAACGGGAAAACGTATTTGAGAGAGCTTGGCAATCGGCTAAGAGGCTGTTCAGGAAACTTTATAAAGGCTTCAGATCCGTCATTGTCAAGGCAGGCAAAGCGATTGCCAGGGGTGCGACATTCTTCTGGAGGGCCCTCGGGGATAGATTTGGATCTTCTGCCCTCCATCTCATGTCACAGATACTTGCAAGAATCAAAAAAGCCCTGTCGAACTTGTGGCAACAGCTCAAAATTCTATATATTTTCCTCAAATCTCGTATCGTATATACCAAGGAAAGCGATGCTATTCTGGCTTCTTGTTTTTTTGAGGACTTTGACGTCCTCAACTATCTGCCTGACAGCAATAAAGGTGACTTTGCACAGGTTCGTCGTCACATTCATGAGGTCCAAAGACACGCGGACACTTTCACTGCTGCATGCGACGTTGTGAGCGCAGCGATGACGGTCGTTGCTAGGCTCATAACAGGGCCAGTAGGCTGGCTTCGTCTCGCCTTGAGCATTTCAGCAGAAGTTCTAAAGAAATTGCAAGAGCCGGTTGTGAGTTCCAAACCGGCAGTCAAGGAAATTTGAAGATGACTCCCAAATGGTATCGTGTCATCGTGAAAGGGATAAAATTATACGATAGCTTCAGGAACGAGAGCAGAACCCTGCGCTATGAAAGTATCGAGGAGGTCATCGATCTGCTTTCTCCTTATTCGAGCAAACTCGGCGACTACATGATGAGGCAAAAGGATGACTTGGTAGTACTCCGCATTGGCGTCAAGAAGGGCATGTTTCATCAGCTTGATAAGATGCTTTTGTCCTGAGGACTTCATTCCTCTACGGGTACGTGAGAGAGGAGGAACAAAGAGGGGACTGAAGGACCAGGCAAACTCATGGAATTGGGAGTTGTCGACCGGCCGGAACTGGAGCAGCCCTGGTCTTCGCAGGCCTTGCTGGTGTGGCGATTGTTTGGCCAAATTCTCAAATGGATCGGTGGGATCACTATTGTTTTATCGGTGATGACAGCAGTTTACCAGCTCAATGAACTTCTCGATAAGGAACGGCAACGCAGTTATGCTGTGTCAGAGCTATTGCGTGCTGCTGATCAAGCGGGGCAATGTGATCTTTCCTGATGACCTAGGAGCATGAAAATTTTCGATAATTTGGGATATCTTTTTTAAGAATGCCGCTGCTCGCCATGTACTGAAGCTAAAGTATTGGGAACTCCTTCAATGAAACGAGAGAACTTTATTTAAGATTTTTCTGACCCCTTTTGCAGGCCCAAGGGTCCTCGCACATCTCCTGACTAATTATTTCACGCTTGGGTGATTGTCCTCGTTCTGCTAAGTTTCCGCAACTGAACATTTCAATGCTTTTCACTTGCGTGGTTTTCTGCCATTCTGTAAGATTGTTTCAGTGAATTCTCAGTTGGCGCATGATCTTTCGACCTTCGCTTGCGCATCAATCTGCTACGCTGTCTCACATCGGAACCATCTGCTGGTTCAAGTCCATTAGCTCGTTGCAAAGGAGAGTGTAACCGTGCTTTAGCAATGTAGTGAATAGGTGAACAGCTTCAAAGGAAAGGCAGGGTGGGTGAAAGGGCCTAGGTGTGATCTGTTGACTGTTCTTAGATGCAAGGAGGCTATTCTATGAAGAAAAGGACCCTTTTCAGTGTTATTTTTGTTCACCTTATCCTCGTTGTCTTGTCAGGATGTGTTGGCCTCAACAAAACGGTCAAGTTGGAAGAATACCAGGCAGATCTCCATTGCTTCGTATACGAAGGGGAAATGATGTGGAAGGCTGTTGAGGAAGCCCTTGGTGAACCCGACAGATTTCCCCTGCCATCCGCCGAAAGTCTGGGTAAGAACACGAGGATCTACGAGGATAAGATT